>CAZOJY010000004.1:13836-38756 GCA_964580235.1 uncultured Eubacteriales bacterium
GATGCCGGGCTGAACTGTGACCGTTTTTTTTTCTGCATTGATGGAAATCACATCCTTCATCCGGTAAAAATCCACAACGATGCCCTTGCGGGTCGGAATGATTCCTCCGTATCCGGACGAGCCTTTTCCTCGCGGAACCAGAGGGATCTTATTTTTGGCAGCCCAGCGCACCAGTTTCCCCAATTCTTCTTCGGTCTCAGGCTGGACCACAGCATCCGGAACGGTTTTCCCGAACAAAGGCTTGAATAAACTCGGAATCGCGGCGATATCATGACTGTAAAGCATTCTTTCGGTGGGATTGAAATTGACACGCGGCCCGAATTTTTCTTCAAGCCAAATGTTATCCTTTTTATTCAGCCTAGCCATTTGCCCTCTCCTCCCCGGCAGACAATCCTTATATTATCTGTATAATAGCATTAATGAAAGAAATAAAATAATAAAAATACTATATTAGAATATTCTTATAAGTTGACAGACTATAATAAAAGATGCATTCAAAAATATCAAGAAATTTTTAAAGAAATCAACCAGACGCGATTAATCCTAGGCATCTCCGAAAAAGAAATACGTCCAACACAAGGAAACCCGCCGCCAGCGCCAATACAGCTTTACAGATGCACACGCATTTCCCAGTGATCCCCCCTTTTAAATAAAACCACTGATTCTCAAATATCCATTTTCGGATAGTTTCCAACACTCTGCAGAGCCTATTCCAGCCAAAGGTTTATGCCATTTAAAAATTAGACTTCTTGAAAACCTCCTGCATCTGACTTGCTTTCCGGATTCTATCTTCCCGGGGAGAAATCCCGATTCCCGGAAGATTGGGGACTTTGATGGTTCCCTGAGGTGTGATGTCGATAGGAGGCTCTATCAAATCTTCTTTATAATACCGTTTGCTTGCAGAAAGATCATGAGGAAACCTGAAGTTGGGAAGAGTGGCAAGATGGATATTGTGGGCCCGCCCGATCCCGGATTCGAGCATTCCCCCGCACCACACAGGGAGCGCGTGTTCTTGGCAGAGATCGTGGATTTTTATGGATTCAATCATCCCGCCCACCCTTCCAGCTTTGATGTTGATGACCCGGCAGCTCCCCATTTCTATGGCTTTCCTAGCTGTTTCCACGCTCGTGATGCTCTCATCCAGGCAAAGGGGTGTTCGCATTTCTTTCTGCAAACGGGAATGGTCCCACAAGTCATAAGGCGCAAAGGGCTGTTCGATCATCTCAAGGCCGAATTCATCCAGCTCTTTGAGCATTTTCATCTCGGCCAGAGTGTAGGCGCCGTTGGCATCCACCTGCAGCCGGATTTCCGGAAATTTCTCCCGCACTTTCTTGCAAACCGCAATATCCCATCCAGGCTTGATCTTGAGTTTGATTCTCTGGTATCCCTCCTCCAGAAATGATTGGATCCTTCCAATCAGCTGGGATTCGGAATTCTGGATTCCAACGCTGACACCCACAGGAATTTCCGCTTGAGTTCCTCTGTAGAGCCTCCATAACGGCAGGCCTTTTCTCTTGGCCACAAGGTCCCACAAGGCCAGTTCCAATCCGGCCTTTGCCATTGGATGTCCTTTGAATATTTTGGTTTTTTCGTAAAAATCCTGCGGTTCACTCAAGGATTTCTGAAACAGGAGCGGTATAAAAAAATCTTTCAGCATAAGCCATGCTGTTTCGGTTGTTTCATAACTGTACAGCGGCGCTTTATCCGCTACGACTTCCCCATAGCCGCATATTCCCTCGGCATGGACCTTAACGAGGATAAAAGTCCGTTCTTTTTCCCGTCCGAGACTTGTTTCGAAAAAATGGACATAAAGCAACCTGCAGAGCATGAGCTCGATTTTTTCGATTTTCATTCTTTATGGCTAAACGGCTTTCAGGAGTCTAACTCCTTTTTTCTCGGCCAATTCTTCATACAAATCTATGGCCTTGGAAGCCATAGCCTCTGCCGAAAATTTTTGGTGCACCACTTCATAACCCTTTTGCCCCAGCCGATGCGCCAGCTCTCTGTTTTCATAAAGTTTGAGAATGGCTTTAGCCAGAGATTTGGGACTGCGAGGAGACACGAGCAGGCCTGTTTTTCCGTGCTCGACAACTTCAGGAATACCCCCAACACGAGTAGCCACAACAGGGAGTCGGCAGGCCATCGCATCCATAAGACTGCTTCCCATGCCCTCAAGATAAGAAGAGAGGACAAACATATCAAGGGAGTTGAGGATCTGAGGGACATCCTCTCTGAATCCTAAAAAAAAGACCATGTCCTCCACGAGGATTTCTTTTGCCTGTCTGCCCAGCTCCATCCGAAGCGGTCCCTCCCCCACGATGATGACTTTGATTTTTGGTGTGTGCTCCTTGAGATACTTTGTGGCCTGGATCAAATATTTATGGCCTTTGTGGTCGGCAAGATGGGCCACTATCCCGACCAAATAATCATCCTGGGCAAAAGAAAGCTCTTGGCGCAGGTAATTCACAGAATTTTTTTCCTCATATGGTGCAAAATCTATCCCATCGGGTATGACACGGATAAGCTGCGAGTCGATTCCCCCCGCCACAAGCACATTTTTCACTCCTTCAGAGATCGCGATGAAGGCATCCACATTTTTGGTGTATTTTCGGCGGGACAACACATTTTTTTTCAACGGAAAATCCACCCGTCTGGAAATCACCCGTACCGGGATCTTCGCCAGTGAAGCCGCTGCAGATCCGACGGCAACCGAATGAGCATCGTGAAAATTGACAAGCCGGCATTTCCTGCGCTTCATGGCCAGGGAAAGCCGCAAAATGGATAAAACATCTGCTTCACTCGATATTTTAAGTGGAAGAACGGGAAGCCCGGCCTCTGCCGCTTTCTGGTGAAGAGGACTTTTGGGTTGGACGACATACTGGAAAGAATATCCGCTGCGTTTCAACTCCTTGGCCAGGAAAAAAGACTGCCGCTGTCCCCCTCTCCACTCTTTTCCTGCGTCAATTTGGAAAAGGCTCAATTCTTTCTCCTGTTTTCCAAATCTCCTTGAGCTTGGCATAGATGACGAAACCCGTGTACCCATCCAGAAAAGAAATGACAAATCCTGCAAACCCATCCAGAAAACCCGCCTTAAAAAAATAAGACTTTAGAAACCGGAAAAAGGGAAGAAACACCAGATGATACCAGCGGCATTTTCTGTTTTTTGCATACAGTTTTTGAGCCCCGAGATCGGAAAACGTATTGATTCTTCTCATGTGATCCGCGATATTCCTGTAGGTGTAATGATACAGGGGTCCTGACAATTTCTTGACTTCGCCTTCGATCACCAAATCCTCGTGCACGAATTCCCCCTCCCAACGGGCCTTATCAATTCGGAAAAGGCGGATTTTGCGGTCAGGATGCCAAACCGTGTGCCTGATCCAACGGCCGAGGTAAAAAACCTGGCGGGGCATGGAAAAACCGGAACATTCAGGATCTTGGCTTTTAAGACTTGAAATTTCGTTTCTCAGCTTCGGGGACAGCCTTTCATCAGCATCCAGGGAAAGGATCCAAGGAAACTTGGCCATGCTATTGGCAAAATTTTTCTGGTCCGCGAAGTTTGTCCATTTTCTCTGAAACACTCGGTCTGTGTATTTTTTTGCCAGCTTCATCGTATCATCATCGCTGTGCCTGTCCACGACGACGATCTCATCCGCAACCCCGGCAATGCTTTTCAGAGCAGGTTCAAGGCGCTTTTCCTCGTTGTAGGTGATGATGACGGCCGATATCTGCATCGTTTTAATGATACACAATTTTTGTATCGGATTAAAGCAAGATTCTGACAGCGGAAGAGGTTCTGATAGAGCATGAATATCAAAGACAACCGGGCCAACAGCGTTATTCTCAAATTTAGGAGAAATCTTTCAAAAGATTTGATATCATTTGCAAAATAGCATGAGAGTAATCCGCCGTTATTTCTTCATTTCAAGCTTGATCATTTTTGCCTTTCTCCTCAGCTACGCGTATTTTTTCTTGAACCAGATTGCAGGTTTCACGATCCAAAGCCATAGCCCGGTCATCAGGATCACCTCAATCCTCCTGCCGGGTCTGCTTTTTCTCCTGCTCCTTTTTGGATTTTGGAAGGGTTATTCCTTCATATTTTTGCGCCTGTTTAATCTCGACCGCGGGGAATTTTTGTGGGCAGACTTTTTAACCTATCTGCCTCTTATTTTTTTGGTCCTCCTGCCGCTTCTTCTTAAACACTACCTGGATTCTGCCGACCTTCTTGCAAGGACAAAGATTTTTCTGGGATCCATACTGCTGGCCATCCTATATCTTAAAGCGGCAACTCTGTACACATTCCGCGAGAAAAAAGACTTCCTGTTGAACCATTTTATAAAAAGGATTTCATCCCTATCTCTTAATAAAAAGTTGGGCATTCTTTTTTTTGCGTCGCTTATCCTTTATAATGCCGGCTCGGCAATTCTCACTTCATCCGGCCAGACTTTTGCGGGTGACGAACCCCATTATCTCCTGATTTCCCACAGTCTTCTCAAGGATGGAGATATCGACCTTTTGAACAATTACGCAAACAAAGACTATCAAAAAATCATGCTGGCCGATGTTCAAATCCGATCACACACAGCACCGGGGACGAACCGGCGGTATTCGTTTCACTCCCCCGGCACATCGATTCTTCTTCTCCCCTTTTATGCTCTCGGCTCTCTGTTCAAGGGCAGGCTTTCCGTATTATTCATCCGGCTGGGTATGAGTCTGTTTGGCGCCCTTTTGGGGCTGCAGGTTTTTTTGTTCATCTTTCAAGAATGGAAAAAGGAAAAGCTGGCCCTCGGGATCTGGATCCTCTACAGTTTTTCCTCTCCGGTGTTTTTCTATTCCCTCCATGTTTATCCCGAAATTATCATCGCCCTATTATCTCTTTTTGTTTTCCGCATGCTGCGTTTTTCCTCTTCCTTTTCCAAATCTAAACTGGTCTTGATTGGGTTATTGCTCTCCTGTTTTATCTGGTTTCACGCAATCAAATATGTTTTTATTGTGGTCCCCCTGTTCGTCTATTCCCTTTGGACTTTGCAAAAAAAATACAAAACGGGCTGGAATATCCTGTACTTTTTTCTATTCCCTACTTTCCTGACTCTTTTCTACTTTTTATTCCAGTACACATTTTACGGCTCCTTCTCCCTGGCTGCAGTCAGCTGGAGAGGGGCCATGGCGCCGGCAGAATCCCTGGAATACTTCAAGACCCTCATAACAGACATCCCTTTCCGGTTCAGATGGGAAACGCTTGCCGGTTATTTCTTCGACCAAAGGGACGGTCTTCTCCTATATTCTCCGGTTTATTTCTTTGCTTTTCTGGGATGTGTTGAAATGGTACGTCGAAATTTTCGCCATTTTCTTTTGCTGTTTTTTCTGACCGCGCCTTATGTGATGAATTCAGCTTTTCTTACCCAAAGAACGGGCTATGCCCCCCAGGCCCGGCCACTTGTCGCTGTTTCCTGGGCTCTGGCAATCTTGATCAGCTATTTTCTCATATACAATGCAAAAAAAATCTTTGCGATATTTTTTCATTTATCTGCCTTTGCCGGATTCTGTATTGTTTTACTCCTGTTGAAGAATCCTCTGGCCCTCTACCAGCTGACGACCGCCGGGATTTCCGAGCGGTTCGGAAACCTGTTTTTGCAGTTGAGCAACCTCCACTTTTTCCTTCCCCGATACCTCCCTTCCTTTCTAAAGATCGATAATTCCCGATGGGTTTCCAATTATGTCTGGTTGGCAGCCGTTTTGCTTTTTATGAGTCTTTACATCCTCTGCAAAAAACATGATTTTCGGATGAAAATATCTCTCCATCTTGCGAATGCTTCCATTGGAATTCTCGTCTTATTTTTCTGGTTATCCCTTTATCCCCGGACCGTTCTCCTGTATCCGCAAAAAACGACATTCCCTGCCGGTCAGAAAATCGCATTCTATTCTCTCGGCCGGGTGGCCCAGATGGAAGAGCCCGGAAAATTCCTTCTGCCGAGGGACAACCGAGTCTATGTTTTTCACTTCACTTCCTGGCAAAACTTAAAAGAACTCCGGCTCCGTTTTGGTTCATCAGAAGGAGTCTTCGACGTGGAAGTGGATCTTTTTGACAAGGTTTTGTTTAAAGGAGAAACATCTCATAACATAGAGGTTTTACAACTGCCCTCCCCTTCGTTCTATCGATTCAAAAACACAAATCTGTATCGTTTAAGCATTCATCTCAAGCGAATGTCCGGCGCCATCGCTTTCTCAAAGCCCTTCCTTTTTTCCATCCAACCCATCACTTAGCCTGGAGGGCGCTCAAATCACATGAACATCTTGAACCGTTTTATCCCCTTTTTGTGAAGTTTGAATTTTACCAGCGTTTTCAATATAGACAAACCATAAACAACACTCCTCACAAAACCGATCTGCGAGGCTTCGGGAAAATACCGGGTTTGGATTGGAATCTCCCGGATTCGCATGTTATGGATAACTCCCTGGGCGATTATTTCCGAATCGAAAACAAAATCATCCGAATCCAATTCAAAATTTACCGTTTCTAAATATTTCCGTGAATAGGCCCTAAGGCCTGAGTGGTATTCTGTCAAATACATGTAGAATGTTGCATTTTCAACAGCGGTGAGAAAAATGTTCGCCAGATACTTCCACTTGGGCATGCCTCCCTCAAGGGGACGGCCCCCCAGCATTCGAGATCCAAACACCGCATCGCATTCCTCATCAAGAAGGGGAGCAATGAGTTGAGGAATCACAGTGGGATCATACTGGTGATCGGGATGAACCATGATCATGATATCGGCCCCGAGTTTCAAAGCTTCTCTGTAGCAGGTTTTTTGGTTGGCTCCATACCCCCGGTTTACCTCATGAACAAACACCCTGAGCCCTAATTTTTTGGCTATCTCGACGGTGTCGTCCTTACTGACATCATCGGTGAGGATGATATCATCGATGCTCTCCCGGGGGATATCCTCTAGTGTTTTCTCGAGCGTTTTAGCCGCATTGTAAGCCGGCATCACGACGACAATCTTTTTCGACATTTGTGCCATCTCTGCCTCATCCTGAATTATTCATAAAAACTGTAAAATCATCACAAACTTCATCGGCATTTTTACACCTTTAACGCGTTTCACATCCTGGGATAGGCATTAAGATCTAAGGAAAGAGGCACATCCCCGGAAACAGCAATTTTTTCAGCAGCCAGAGCGGCAACCATGGCAGCATTATCCGTGCAGAACTCGGGAGACGGGATAAAGGATGGATAACCATTCTTCCTGGCAAAATGGTTAAAGTCTTTCCTCAGTGTCCTGTTCCGTGCCACGCCCCCACACAGGATGAGAGAACAGGGCTTGAAATGCGCTGCTGCCCGGTCCACATTGGCAAGCAGAGCTTTGATGATCGCTTTTTCAAAACTCGCCAGAAAGTCAAAAAATTGGGGGTGTGGCCTGGATATCTGATCCTTTTTTATCGTTCTGAGAGCTGCCGTTTTGAGGCCGCTGAAGCTGAAGTCCATGCTCCCGTCCGTCATGCGGGGCAGAGCAAAATCAAATGTCCGGGGATTCCCTTTCTCCGCCATTTTATCGATGACCGGTCCCCCTGGATAACCCAAATCAAGATATTTCGCTATTTTGTCCAAGGCCTCCCCGGCCGCATCATCTCTAGTCCTTCCGATTGGCCTGTAATGGAATTTTTTTTCCATAAAGAAAAGAGAGGTGTGACCGCCCGAGACCAGAAGCGCCAGACTTGGAAAAGGGACCTCTCTGTTTTCCAAAAAAACCGAATGGATATGAGCTTCCAGATGGTCCACAGGAATCAGAGGTTTATTAAAATAAAATGCCAGACCTTTCGCAAAGGAAATGCCGACAAGGAGGGAACCGATCAGCCCTGGCCCTTGAGTCACGGCATATGCGTCGATATCATGGATAGAAAGCTCAGCCTGGTGCAGGCTCTCTTCCACCACATATCCGATAGAAAGTATGTGCTGACGGGATGCCAGTTCAGGCACCACTCCTCCGTAGGGTGTGTGGATATCGTCCTGGGACAAAACTACATTGCTCAGAATCTTGAGCTTGTCATCCAACACAGCGGCTGAGGTTTCATCGCAGGATGTCTCAATTCCCAATATATACATGTTATTCCCTGAATTATTCATAAAAAATGCCGCTGCTTATTATTATTCTAGCAATATAAGAATATTATTCTGATATTGTTGCAATTGACAACTCGAACATTATTTAGAGTACCATCCTTTCGAGTTTATATAAACCTTTATGTTAGGGTGGAGCGGGTTGGCTTGGGACGGGGTGGGTTGGCCAGATTAACTTAAAAGCGCTTCCAGGCTCTGTTTAAATGGAGGTCTGGCAATTCCCCTCTCGGTGACGATGGCCGTGATGTATTTTGCAGGAGTCACATCAAATGCAGGATTCCGGGCTGCGATATGAGGAACGGTTATGTATTGACCGGCCAGTTTTTTTACCTCCTCAGGATTTCTCTCTTCAATCGGGATCGCATTCCCATCTGCCAAACTAAAATCGATGGTGTTCATAGGAGCAGCCACAAAAAAGGGAAGCCTGTGTTCCTTTGCCAGAACAGCCACAGAATAGGTCCCGATTTTGTTAGCCGCATCCCCGTTCTTCGCAATCCTGTCTGCTCCTGTGATGACCGCTGAAATTTGGCCCTTTTTCATCAGGTAGCCGGCCATGTTATCTGTGATCAGAACGACCGGAATCCCCTCCCTGTCCAGTTCCCAACATGTCAGTCTCGCCCCCTGGAGGAACGGCCGCGTTTCATCGGCGAATACGCAGATCTTCTTGCCCTGCTCAGAGGCCGCCCGGATCACACCGAGAGCCGTGCCGTAGCCGGCTGTTGCCAGAGCTCCGGCATTGCAGTGCGTCAAGATACTTTGACCATCATGGATCAAATCCCTCCCCAAAAAACCGATCTTTTTGTTGGTTGCGACATCTTCATCATCGACGGCCATGGCTTCCTGAATCAATTTCTCCTTCAGTTCGGGAAGAGCAAAATGTTTATGAATATCAAAAGCCTGCTTCATTCGTTCCAAAGCCCAGAACAAGTTCCGGGCCGTAGGGCGAGTATTCCCGAGCCGGGTCAAGATGTGGGCGAATTCTTTATCCAGGTCATCCGACTCTTTCAATTCTTTCACACCCAGGGCCACTCCGTATGCTGCTGCAACGCCTATGGCTGGAGCGCCCCTAATGGCCATTTTTTCAATGGCTTCGGCCACTTGAATGTGATCGAGACACTCAAGGTACACTTCTTGGGACGGAAGCAGCCTTTGATCGATCAAAATGGCCCTATCCTTATCCCATGTTATTGTCGGCAGCATGATCTACTTTTTTTTCCAATCTGGCGTTTCCGGATCTGGCCAGTTCCACCGTTTGATCCACTGCATAAGCAAATTATGAAATTCTTCCCAGTCCCCGGGGGTTAACGTCTCTTTTAATCTCTGAGAACAGAATACGATTTGGAGATCATTATCACGGGATATTTCCTGATTGGGAAGCCCGAGTTCCCGTGCTATCGCCGCTTCTTCGAAACTCCTCCTGTCGTCACTCATATGGCTGAGCACTTGGGACTGAAGATAATGGTAAAAACCGCAGCTGAGGTCTCTGTTTGTCATTTTTTCGACCTCCCGGAACAGTTCTGACAAGAGTCGTTCCCTTTGTTTCCCCTCCTCACGGAGGGCCCTCTGGAGAGCCATATCCGTGAATTTCTGGGCCGCGAATATCGTCACCGGTTTTAACCTGGACCTGTTGACAAGATGGGCATAGATTTGGAAAGCGGATTGGGCGAGGCCCATCTCCTGCAAGGCAGAAGCCAGCCCGAAAAGTGACACCCATTCGGCCCATTCTTGGCCTTTGTCGAATCCATAGGAAAAGGCGGCCAGAAAGCTTTGTTCGGCATCTCCCCATTGGTTCAGGTGAAGTTCAGACAATCCCTTGAGCATGAATGCCTGGGAAGACGGATTTTTAGCGATCTCTTTTTTGGCCTCATCCAGGGATTTTTTGTATGCCCCTATCGCTGTTTCCGTTCTGTAGGAGCGGGAATACTCCTGAGCCTGGACATAATAAAATTTGGCATCCTTGAGATGCGATGTGCAGGAAGAAAAAACGCATGCTGTCAAAATCAGAGATAAAAGCATCCTGTTTTTTCGCATGGTAATCTGATTAATCAATATCCTTGTTTATTTCTTTTTTTATGATTTCTGCGAGAGCCTTCTGCACGGAGGTCTGGGTGACCATGTCCGCACTGAAAGAGACCATCTCTCTCGCAATAGCTTCCAGCCCCTCCAAAAGCTTCCCTTTCTCATCTACGGCTTCAATATCGGCAACAGCCTGAGCGACTCGCTGCTCGTACTGCTGGACGATTTCCTTGTAGTCCTTCGATTCCAATTCCTGATGGAACAATCCCGAAAGAAAGGGGTCTTCAAGCCCGATGATGGGATAAAGGTTGTAAAAGATTTTTCTCAGCGTGGATGTATCTTTTTTTTGTATCTCACTGGAAAAAGCCTGGGCCAGCTCGGGATGCGCGGAAAAAAAACTCAAAATAAACGCATCCGGTTTCACTTTGACGAATGCAGGATCGAGCCAGACTTCCCAGGAAAAAATCTTTTCCTGCCACTCCTTGCTGCTCTTGATGGCCCAAACCAAACCGGCCGACAGGAGAGGAAAATACAAATAGTGGGATTGTGGAAAAAAGTGAGCGATGAACCGAATCCCTTCCCGGACAATCTTTTCAAAAGTTTTTTCAGTCATTTGTTTTTATTCGTATCTGACATCTTACCAAAAAACAGAATAAAAACCCATCCAACAGTGGGCAGGCGATTACACAGGAGCGAAATCCAACAGGGTAAAGCTTGACTTTTCCCGAGGACTCGAGTACCTTTGATAAGGAATTAAAAGAAAATATCCTCGAGGAGGTTCCTATGTTCTTTTTAGGTCCTGTTGGCCCTACCGAGCTGCTTCTTATCGGTTTGATCGTCGTCATTATTTTTGGGGCAAGGCGGCTCCCAGAACTGGGGAAATCCTTAGGAGAAGGCATTAAGAACTTTAAAAAATCCATCACTTCCAAAGAAGAAGAAAGTGAGACGCCGGATAAGTCTGAGCCTCCTTCTAAGGAACAATGAGACGCACGATTGAAAAGCTCGTTCAGCAAAGAAAAGAAAAACAAGATGCCTTATCGAAAGAACTCGAAGGGCTAAAAAAAAAGAGTCAGGAACTATCCTCTTCAAATAACACCATCCGCCTTCAGCACCTCCTTTCCCATCTACAGGAGATTGTTTCAACAGAAGACACTTCAATAGACAATTTTGGACAGCAGGTGTCTCACATCCTCACAGAATTCCAAAAAACACTGAAAAAAAATATCACCCAAACACAGAACCTTTTTTTGTCCTTTGCCCACCTCATCGAAGCCAATGTCGCATTGATGGATGTCAAGGACAAAGAATGGGATGCCCTCGGGAGCAACCATGTTGGAATGATTTTCAAAAGTATGGAATGGCGGGTAGATAAGCTGGCCGCGGTTTACGAAGATGTAAACCTCCTAATGAAAAAGTTCCTTCTCCTCAAAGACCAGCTAGATCGTTTGCTCGGAGCACTGGAGAAAAAAAAGCTTCCGTCCCAAAAACAAGTGCAAGAAATTCTACTGCCGCTAAAAGACTGGCAATATGCCGCATTTGAGAATCGGCACAGGGGAGATGAGGAGGAAGTCAAAAACCAGCAATCCCGGTTCCTTCCTTATTTTCAGGAA
This sequence comes from uncultured Eubacteriales bacterium, assembly GCA_964580235.1. Lineage (GTDB taxonomy): Bacteria > Acidobacteriota > Aminicenantia > Aminicenantales > Aminicenantaceae. The sequence continues at coordinate 25,582 of CAZOJY010000004.1, forward strand.
AAGGGAAAGATTCTGGATCTCGGCTGCGGCCGCGGTGAGTTTCTCGAGCTCTGTCGAGAAAAGGGGATCAATGCTAAGGGAATAGATTTAAACGAGCAGATGATCGAAATTTGCCGAAATAAAGGATTGGACTGCCAGAAAGGAGATATCCTGGAAGCACTGGCAGAAAAACAAGACAACACTTTGGGAGGAATTTTCTCCTCTCAGGTGATAGAACATATATCCCCTTCGCACTTGAAAAGATTGATCGAGCTGGCCTATGTCAAACTCATTTCTGATGGGCATATTGTTCTTGAAACAATAAATCCCGCTTCGGTATTTTCCTTAGTTCAGATTTATTTTCTCGATTTTACTCACCGGCAGCCCATCCATCCTCAGACGCTGAAATTCCTGCTCGAAAGTTCGGGATTTGCGGAGGTAAAGATTCAATACTCAAATCCTCTCGAGCAGGAACAGCTTCAGACTCTTCCCGGCGCTGATGAAACGGCATCGATCTTGAACAGAAACATCGATCATTTGAACAAACTTCTGTATGCTCCTTCCAATTATGCGGCTATTGGGCTCAAGAAATAAGAACAAATAAAAATATGAGGCACAATCTATATATAACACGGCAAGAGATTGCCTGCATTATTTACAGCCTACCCGCCCCACGCCAACATTAAGGGGACGGCAAAGCAGTGACCGAAAAAGTTTTTATAATAAATATTTCGGGGGAAAACAGTGAGTATGTATGCAGGATTTGATCTTGGCGGAACGGCCCTCAAGTTTGGCGTTGTGGATGAAACAGGAAAAATTATTAAAGAATCTCAAGTTAGCACTCCAAAAAACGTGGAAAAACTCCTCCAAAGCCTGCAGAAAATCTGGACAACTTTAAAAAACAGCCATCCGCATCAGATTCATACGGTCGGTTTCGGATTTCCTGGTATCTTCAGCGCTGAAAAGCGGAGAATTCTTCAATCCCCGAATTATCCTGATATCGACAATTTTGACCTGATCCCTGCTCTCTCCGGGTTTATTGATGTTCCCTTTTGTATAAATAATGATGCGAACTTGGCGGCCTATGGAGAGTACAGGTGCGGGGCTGGACAAAACAGCCACAGCCTTGTTCTCCTGACCATCGGAACTGGGATTGGATCCGGCATCATTCTGAACGGAAAAATCTGGCAGGGGGCGTGTGGTTATGCCGGGGAATTGGGACACGCGGTCGTGAACCCAAACGGAGATTCATGCAGATGCGGCAGCCAGGGCTGTTTGGAAACCGAGGTCTCTGCCCCAAAAATCGTGAGGACCTATCAGATCATCCACAAAAAACGGGAAAAAATAACAGCAGAAGACGTTTCTCGAAGGGCTCAAAATAATGATAAAGCCGCCAAGCAGGCGTTTGCCGAAGCCGGGAGATACCTAGGAATCGGGCTCTCGATTGCCATCAATATCTTGAATCCCGAAAAAATCCTCCTTGGTGGAGGCGTGATGAAAGCCGGCGAATTTCTTCTTCATCCGGCCATCAAGGAGGCCAGAAAAAGATCTTTTCAGGGTTCATTCCATTGTTGCCGGATAGAACAGGCTCATCTAGGAAACAAGGCCGGATTTATCGGAGCCGCTCTCTGGTCAAGGCACCAAACTTCCAACCTCAATGCGCTTTAGGACAAACTCAACAATTTAAAAAAAACGAATCAAGTCTAAAATTCCAAGTCTGACTAAAATCCAAAAAGTCATAACAAATTATATTGTGGAGAACCCAGAGTTCGGGACAGCTTCACACAGCTCGATCTTGATGACAAGCCCAAGACTCCCTGTCCGGTTCAAACGCCGGGCAGGGAGTTTTTTTATACGGCGGTGTCTTTCAGAACGAGGATTGTAAAAAAAAGGAAGAATTGTTAAGATAGTTTCTCGACCGTAAAGCAATACTATTCTGCAACTTTTGTGACATGAAAAGCGTTCCATATACAGGTGCAACAGAAAAAACCACATTCCATTTGGAACACCAACCCAAGGAGGCCTAAAGTGGGGAAAAAAATCTGCCAATTTATTTTGATCATCTCAATTTCCCTCGGATTCGTGCTGACTGCTGGCGCTCAAGAACAAACTGGATCCATCAAAGCAAAGGTCACAGACACCGAAGGATTTCCCCTGCCAGGAGCGTTTGTTTACATTGATTCTCCTGCCATGATGGACATTCAAACGTATATCACCTCGGAAACCGGCCTCATCAAATTCCGCAATCTTCCCCCGGGAAAGTACAAGTTGACCGTTGAAATGCCCGGATTCAAAACGGTCAACATAGAAAACATCATCATCCGGGTTGGCCGGACAGCGCGGTTCAAAATCGCGATGGAAATCACAACCATTGAAGAGGAAACAACCGTCAGGATGCCATCTCCGATGGGAGATCCCGAATCCCCCAAAACCTCGGCAAACATCGAAGAAAACTGGATACAAAGAATTCCTTTAAACCGCAACCTTCATGATATAATCGCTTTGGCGCCAGGAATCATCCCTGAGTCCACTTTTTTCCCGAAGACATCCATCATACACGGGTCAACCGCCAGGGCCAACCTTTATGCACTGGAAAATATGCTCCTGAACGATCCCGTTGGAATGCAGCTTCTCACAAATGTCAATTTTGACGCTATTGAAGAAGTGGAAGTGATAACAGGGGGCTTTCCTCCCCAGATTGGCACGGCGGATGGCGGATATGTCAATGTCATAACAAAATCCGCGGGAAATGACAGCAACAGAGAGCTCATGATTTATCACACAAGCGAAAACCTAGCGAGTCCTCTCATGTCCAAACAGGATCAGAACGTCCCTGGTTTAGCTTCTCCTCCTTTGGACAAAAAGCTGTGGGACTTTTCTCTTTCCTTCGGCGGGCCTATACTGCGTGACAAACTATGGTATTTCTTGAACACCCGGCTCATTTCTCAATCCCGTTCAACATCCTTTATTCCCTGGACAGATCCCCAGGGAAATGAACACGAGGCCTTCGATTGGGATAACACAGAAAAGATGGGATTCATCAAGTTTACCAGCCAATTTGTCCCTTACCTTAAAATCTCGGCACTTTTTAACTATGTGAACCGCAACAGACCACGCCATGCCAATTTTCTGGATTGGAATGTTACAGCTGACGCCACCCGCCATATGGACCATGAAAAAAGCTATCAGGGAACTGGTATCCTTAACTACACGCTAGACCAAAATACATTCGTCGATATTAAGGCCGGATATTTCTACAAGAAACTTCCTCTCCTTCTTCAAGAAAATGTCACCAGCGACCCGAGTTATTTCGACAAAAGCACCGGGCACATCTGGGGAAGCGGACTGCTCAACGAAAACCAGATGAAAAGAAAGTTCCAGACAAGCGTTTATTTGACAAGATTCCAGGATAATATTATTGGCGCTAGCCATGAGCTAAAGGCCGGCGGAGAATATGAATATTCTTCTGCCGAATACTCGGCCTGGAAAGAAAACAACCTTTCAGTTTATTTCAACCAGGGCAACCCTTACTTTTTCGGATTAAAGCCATCTCCAAGTACTACCAATATCGTGGGTAAAGGAATGATATCATTCCTTATAGCGAGCAAAGGGGAAGACGAATATATCCCGAGGTTTGATCTGCAAAGACTCAGTCTGGTCCTCCAGGACACGGCGACATTTGCCCAGAGATTTAGCTTGAACCTTGGCATCAGATTCGACCGAAGCACCGCATCACAATCTCCCATTCGTAAACTGGCATCCGGGAACCCGATCTCCCTGACTCTCGGGGAAACCCTGATTCAGCCATTCATCAACTTCAACCCGTATGACGAATTTCAAACATCCCCATGGAAAAACATGATAACATGGAACGTTTTCTCTCCCCATCTTGGATTCGTTTTTGACGTTTTCGGTGATGGAAAAAGCCTGTTTAGTTTTTCTTTTTCCCGGTATGCAGAACAAACGATGCTCGACTATGCTGTTCATCTCAGCCCCTTCAAACCATCACGCGCCCATTCCTTTTATTGGTATGATGAAAACATGGATGCCGCCGTAGATGAGAACGACACATTTATCTCTTTTCCTGAAGACTATCGCTATTATAATTCAGAAATTTCCAAAAGCAGGATCGCATCCGGGAGCACAGCACCCCACACCAACGAGTTCACCATCGGCCTTCACCAGGAACTTCTTGCAGACTTTTCTGTTCGCCTAACATATATTTCTAAGACTAAAAAAGACATATATGAAGACGTCCTTTACAGTCCTGATTTGGATAAGGAATGGTACACGACTGAGCAGGATACAGAAGAATGGTGGATCCCCTTTCAGACGATCATTCCGGAAACCGAGGATTACGGAAACACGCCCGTGACAGTCTATTTTCCATCGCCAGACGCTCCCCTGCTTTTTGAACGTTTCACGAATGTCCCTGAACTTAACAGAAAATACCGTGGATTCGAAATCGCATTCAAAAAGCGTATGTCTCATAACTGGCAGTTTATGGGTTCTGCAACATTGAGCAGAACAACAGGAAACATCAATTTAGGATATTTCGCCAGTTCCGGATCGACCCTGGCAGCGGATACACCCAACTCTTTTGTGAATATCAAAAAGGATTCCCGGCTGGATTATGACAGGCCTCTCATCATTAAACTTGCTGGCACCTACAGGTTTCCATTCGACATTTATTTGAGCTTTTTCTATCTGTATACCAGCGGAACCCCTTGGGCCCGAAGCGTCACGATTTTCCCCCCTTTCCAGGCCGGGGCAGAAAATACCGTCTCTGCATTACCGGTCACTGTATTTCTTGAGAATCCAGGAACAAGACGAACTGACCCCCAGCAAAATCTAAACATAAGGGTCGAAAAAGAATTCGCCCTATCCCGATCAAAAAAAATAAGCCTCTTGTTGGATGTGTTCAACGTTTTAGGTAACCAATACCGAACCCTCGTCAAAAATGACGGTGGATTCTGGTATCCTGCCGAAGAACATTCGGTAAAAGGGATCCGGATCACTGATCCCAGCTATACAAAGGTCACGTCACTTTCAGGAGCAAGGTCCTTCCGCCTGGGGCTGAATTTTAAGTTTTAAGAATGGATCATTATTTATAGAGAGTCCAGTTCGTCTGGAGAGATATTCCCCCACACATAAAGAAAAACAAGTTTTTTTAAATCTGCTCGACCACCACCTGCGCATCCAGGTGCCAGTAGGTCATCGTGCATGTCAGTAAAACCAGACCGGGCGGCGCTGCCTGATCCAGTTCGTTCATAAAAAGAGAAAAAGGAATCCCATAGCGGGAAAATCATAAATCAATGGATTGATCAGCAGGATGTTTTTGTTGAAGGGCATTCCCTAAAACATGGATCACTATGGTGCGGAAGGTGGGACTCGAACCCACACGGCCGTTAAAGGACCATAAACTCCTGAGGCTTACGCGTCTACCAATTCCGCCACTTCCGCACCTTAATCAGATGGCTTCTGAAGCTGCTATTATAATGCGATATCTTTCAAGAGTAAAGGGCTTGACAAATGGAAAAGCAACTCCTATTTTATCAGTGAGTGTTTTACTCATCTTTCTCTCATTCCATATTCAAAATAGTTCTCTATTTTTCTGTCAGCATTTACAAAAGGAGGCCATATGAAATTATCGAGTCGGGAGCAAATTGCCTCTCTCGCCAAATTTAAAAGCGACCGTTTCCTTACCACATCCTTTTATCTCAACACAAACAAAAGCCGATTGACAAAGAAACAAATAACGCTTTCTGTCAAAAATCTTCTCAACAAATACAAGGGAGCGGTGGAAAAGGCAAACCTGGGAAAAAGAAAAATAGAATCATTGATCCAAGATCTGGATAAAATAAACCGATTCTGCAAGGAAGACCTCAATCCTCCCACACATGCAGGATTGGCTATTTTCTCTTGCAGTAAAGAAGATTTCTGGGAGGTGTATGAACTTCCCAGCCCTCCCCGGAACAGAATTCTGATGGACCAGGATCCTTATGTTCGTCCGCTATCTGCCATTTTGAATGAACACCGCAGAGTATGCCTGTTGACCTTCGACCGAAAAGAGGCCAAATGGTATGATCTGCTTATGGGCGAAATTTCCCTGCTCGACAGGATAATAGGCGATGTTCCCAGTAAGGTAAGGGAAGGCGGCTGGGAGGGTTACGAGTCCAAGCGTATCGAAAGACACATCGAAACACACATGCATGACTATCTCAAAAAAACGGCCCATCGGACTTTTGAACTTTTTAAGGCGAATCAATTCGATTGGCTTTTTCTCGGATGCGACGATGAATACTGGAAAAAGTTTGAGCCTATCCTCCATCCTTATCTGAAGGAGTGCTTGAAAGCCCGGCTCAAATCAAAACCCAGTGATCCTGCAAACAATATTCTGAAAGAAGTATCTGCTCTCATAAAGAAATTAAAGGATCAAGAAGAGAAACAAATTTTGAATCAATTTATTTCCATATTGGAAGGGGGAGGGCTGGCCATCTCAGGGTTGAGAGACACATTGAGGAGTTTAAACCGAGGAGGAGTCCAAACTCTTCTGGTCACCCGGAACTTCTCAAAACCCGGAAAAGCCTGTCCGAAATGTGATTTCCTCTATGTCGATGAAATCAAATGTCCTTCCTGTCAGCGAAAAACGGAACCTCTCTTGGATGTTATCGATGAGGCCATCGAATCTGCGATGGACAAAAAAGCTCAGGTCAGGCATATCAATCCGCCTTCAAAGCTTTTGCGCTACGGGAATATAGGAGCACTCCTCAGATACAAAACCTAATCCTGGATTATGTTGCGGTTTTTTTCTCCTTGAAAGAAACGCGGTCGAACAAACTGTAGATGATCGGGATAACAAACAGCGTTAGCAGGGTTGTGGCAATCAGACCTCCCACAACCGTTATGGCCATCGGTGCCCGCATTTCAGAACCCTGTGATGTCGACAGCGCCATCGGCAGCATCCCTAGGATTGTGGTGAAGGCCGTGATCAGAACAGGTCGCAATCGCACAGCGCAGGCCTGAAGGATGGCTTCTTTTTTTTCCACTCCACGCCGCTTCAGCTGGTTGATGTAATCCACCATCACAATTCCGTTGTTCACAGCAATTCCGCCCAGCATGATAAAACCGATCAGAACGGGTAAACTTACCGGTTTTCCAGAAACAAGGAGCGCCACAATTACGCCAAAAAGCGCCAATGGAATGGTAAACATGATCACAAACGGATGACGAAAGGACTCAAACTGAGATGCCATGATCATGTACACAAGAAGGGTGGCCAAAGCAAAAGCAGCCGCCATGATAACAAACGCTTCCTTCATGTTTTCGTACTGGCCGCCGAACTCAATGAAATATCCAGGCGGCAGCCCTCGCTCCACTCCACTAATTCTCTGTTTGATATCCTTAACAACACTTCCAAGGTCTCTTCCGGCTATATTTGCCAGGACCGTAACCACTCGCGCTTGATTTTCTCTGTCTATCTGGATAGGGCCTTCTCCTTTCGAAATGGAGGCGACCTGATTCAAACGCAACATCTGGTTCGTCGGTGCCAGAATCGGAATATTTTCAATATCATCCAGGCTATCACGGGATTGTTTTGCAAACCGGACACGGATATCGACCTCCTCATTTCCCTCCCGGTAACGGGTGGCGACAGTCCCAAGAGAGGCGGTTTGAATCGTGTTGGCGATTTGACTGACCATCAAACCCATTCGTGAGGCCTGCTCGCGATTGATCCGGATATGGTATTCCGGTTTGCCTTCGGCAAAGGTGTGGGTGATATCCCGCAACCCTTCGACATCCCGAATCCTGTCCACGATGTTGTCCGCAATCTCTCTCAACTGATAGATATCCTTGCCGAAAACCTTAATCTCGACAGGGGCATTGGATCCGCCCATCATCATTTGGCTCATGTCCATAGCCTCGAATTTTACTCCCTTCAGCCGGGGCAACTTTTTCCGAATTCTTTCCAGTATTTCACGGTCGGAATACGACCGTTCTGTTTGAGAAATCAATCCCACCCAGAGAATCCCTTCATGAGTTCCTGCATTAGAAAATCCCCCTGCCAAATCCGACGGATCTTCCTCCGCTGTAGAGCCAATCTGGGCAGAAACGATCTTCACCTCCGGCTGTTCAGCCAGCAGGTCTTCCGCCATCTGGGCTACGCGGTTGGTTTCCTCGATAGATGTCCCCACAGGCATTTTGACTTTGAGGATAATCATATCCTGATCCTGGGAAGGCATGAATTCGGTCCCCAAGAATGGAACGATCACAAAGGAAAACAAGAACAGTCCCAGGACAGCAGCCAGGACCAATCCTCTCCGCTTCAGGGACTTGTGCAGGAGTTTCCGGTAAAAATTTCGGGCTTTTTCAAATTCACCCTTTCTTGCGGTATTCGCCGCTGCATTCTGATTTTTGTTCTCTTTAAAAAGAAGGGAAGCCACCATCGGAACGATAGTCAGAGCCACAAATAGAGAGGCCAGCAGCGCAAACGCGATGGACAAGGCTAATGCTTGTGTGAGCTTTCCTGTAATGCCTTTGGCAAAAACCATCGGAAAAAAAACGGCTATAGTGGTCAGAGTTGACGCCGTTATGGCCATCCCTACTTCAGAGGCCCCTTTTTTAGCGGCTTCGTCCCTGCTTTTCCCTTCCTCCAAATGGCGGAAAATGTTTTCAATGACAACGACAGCATTATCCACAAGCATTCCAATGCCCAGCGCCAAACCTCCGAGAGTTAGCAGGTTAATGGTGTAACCGGCAAGATAAAGAGCGATAAAGGTCGTAATCACGGAGAGAGGAATGGCCAGAGCGATAGTCAATGTGGGACGCCAGTTGCGAAGAAAAACAAACAGAAAAAACACAGCTAAAATTCCCCCAACCAGAGCATTGCTTCCTGTTCTGTTTATGACTTTCTGGACCATATCTGCCTGATCCATGAACGGCCAAAATTCGATATCTTCGGGAAGAGTGAGCCGAATTCTTGCCAGTTCCTTATTTACGGCCTTGGCCGTGATGACTGTATTCGCTCCCGACCGTTTGCTTATCGTGTAAATGACTCCTTTTTCTCTCTGGATGCGGGACACAAATCGGGCTTCCTTCAATCCATCCCTAACCTCAGCCACGTCTCTCAGATACACAGGTTGGCCGTTTTGCGCAGAACCCACAATGGTTTTTCCAATATCCTCAACACTTTCAAACTCTCCGATCGTTCTGATCAGGAACTCCGCATGTCTTTCGACCACATGCCCGGCGGGAAGGTTCAGATTCTCCATCCGAAGGGCCAGCAGAATCTGGTCCAGAGAGAGGTTGAGGGATTCCAGTGCCGTTTTATCCACATTCACCAGAATCTCTCTCACGTCTGTCGAAAAAACTTGAACAGAAGCAACGCCATCAATTCTCTCTAGTCTTGGAGCCACTTCGTCTTCAATTATCTCTTTTAATTCGACCGTCGGTCTGTTTGCCGTAATGCCTCCGAAAATAATCGGGAATTGGGAAAAATTAAACTTTACCACCAAAGGATCATGGGCTTCTTCTGGGATATAACTCCGGTAGAGTCCAATTTGGTCCCGGACATCCTGGGCGGCAAAATCCAAATTTGTCCCCCACTCGAATTCCACCATGATGACCGAAGCCCCTTCTATGGTCATAGAATTGACTTTTTTCACTCGACTCACCGAATTGATTATCTGTTCTAGGGGCCGTGTGATCGTATTCTCGATATCTTCGGAAGAGGCTCCTCTGTAAGTGGTTATGACCGATACAGTCGGAAATTCAAGATCAGGGAAAAAATCCAGGCCAAGCTGGAAGAATGCAATCGTACCCAGTACAACCAAAATCATGGCCAGCATGGCTGTTGTGACTTTTCTGTTTACCGAAAATTCTGGTATTTTCATTGGACAACCTCTTTTATCTCAATCCCTGCTCCTTCTTCCAAACCATAGTTCCCTTCAACAACCACCAGATCTCCTTCTGCGATCCCTGAAATCACTTCCACCATGTTTGCATTCTGGAGACCCAAAGAAATCTCTTTCTTTGCGACTGTATTATCATCCCGGGCCACAAACACATATTTGTTTTCAAGCACAGCAATCTGGGGAACAACTAAGGCCTCTTCATGCACGCTGATCTCGAGTGTTACTTCGCCAAAAGTATTGGGCCGCAGTAACAGGTCAGGATTATTCGCCTTGATCTGTACACCAAATTTTCTTGTCATTGGATCGGCCGTGAGGTTTATTATCGACACACGGCCACGGAAGATGCGCTCAGGAAATGCGTCCACACGCAAAAGAGCAGTCATGCCTTTTTTAATGCGAACGATATCTTGAGAGGATACCTCGATTTCGATTTTCACACGCGAGAAATCCATTAGTGTCAAAACTCCACTGGATGGAGAGAATCCCCCCATCAACGGGTTGATCACATCCCCGACTTCAGCATTTCTGGAAGCAACAACACCATTGAACGGGGCTTTCATGATGGAAACATCCAGATTGTGACGAGCCAAATTCAGAGCTGCTCTTGCCTGCTGGAGTTGGGCATCGGCAGCCTCATAAGCAAGTTTGAGCTGCTCGTATTGCTGTTCGGACACGGCGTTTTCCGATTTCAGACGTTCCATCCTCTCCATGTTTCGCTGGGCATCCCTCTGGCTGGCTTCTGCCACAGCCAGACCGGCCTTTGCCTGCTCCAGCTGAAGACGAATGGCTCTCGTATCCATCTCGGCGAGCAGCTGATCTTTCTGGACCTTGTCGCCCTCTTCCACATAAATCTTCGAGATTTTTCCGCCAACATCAGGAGTGATGTTAATTTTATTCCGTGCTTCGATCAGACCTGTGAATAACAGCTTCTCAGAAATTCTCTGTCTTTTGGCTTTAAAAACTTTTACCGGGGCTGCCGCTAAAGACGTCTCTTCGACTTCCTCTGCGTTCTGCGGTGGACGGCAGGATAGCATAAAAAATGACAGGATCGATACCACAAAAATTTTCGCCTGTTTACTATTTAACATTTTAGGCCTCCGATTTTATCAATCATAATCTTCATATCCAACGCCCATGGCTCTATCCAGTTCGGCTCCAGCAATGACATAACTGTATAGAGCCTGAGAATAATTCACCTGTGCCTGGCTATAGGCGGCCTCGGCGGATATGACATCGAGAGTCGTTGCCATTCCTTCGGAAAAATTCAACTGAGTGATCCGAAGACTTTCTTTTGCCTGTTCTGTGTTCTTTTCCTGCGAAAGCAGGGTTTCCTTGGCTTCTTTCAGCAATAAAACCGCCTGCCTGACTTCGAATTCCACCGCATCCAGAAGCGCTTTTTGATTCAGTTCGATTTCCCGGATCATGGCTCTCGATTGAGCGACCTGAGCAGATTCCTTGAACCCATTGAAAATCGGAACATTTAAAACAAGGTTGACCGTATAAAATGACGACCAGACATCTTTTCGAAAATTCAATTTGTCCGCCCAAAAATTATAATTTCCCGAAACAGCTAGACTAGGAAGATACCCCGCCCGCATAATTTTCAGGGTTTCTCCCGCCATTTTTCTCTGGAATTCCAGCTGTTTGACTTCTGGCCGATTGGCAAGAGCTGCGGCAATGCATTCCTCCAATTTTGGCTCAAACGGTTCGTAGCGGAGAGCGCCCTCGATTTCCACGGATTGAGAAAGGTTCAATCCTAATACTGTTTTCAGGCTGAGTTCGGAAATTCTAAGGTTGTTCTTCGCTGCTATCACCTCGGGCTGCATGTTTGTCAACCGAACCTCTGAGCGTAATAGATCCATTTTCGAGGCCATCCCTACCTCATACATGTTTTTCACATTTTCCAAATTTTCCTCGGCAACTCGAACGGCTTCCTCGGCGACTAAAACAAATTCTTTGGCTAGAAGATGCCCATAAAATGCCCGTTTTGTGTTAAAGACAGTTAAATCTTTGGACTGCCGCACAGCTTCTTTCGCCGATTGCAGATTATATTTTGCCTGTTTAAATCCAGAAGTTAAGCGTCCCCCAGTAAAAAGGGGAAGAGATAGGGACATGGAAAACTGATAATCTCTGGTAAAGTCAACCTTCACCCTCTGAGGGGGTTCTCCGGGAATAAAAGACGGAAACTCCAGTTCAAACACCTTCTCACTCAAAGTGTGCTGCCCCTGAGCATTTAAGGAGGGCAAAAATCCCGAAGCCGCTTCCCGGAGTTTCGAATAAGCGGCATCGACTCTCTCTTCAGTTGCAAGATGATAGGGATTTTTTGTAAGCGCGAGCCGGACGCTCTTTTCCAGGGTAAGTGTCAGCTTTTCTTGAGAAAAGGACATTTGTACAGGGGACAGTAGAATGATAAAAATTAGAAAGATCTTTCCCTTCTGCATTATTAATCTCCTTTTTTGGCCTTTTTTGGCTTTTTTATTCCATTCATGAAAAAAGAATGGAGTAAATCGGTTGTCTTCAGGATGCTGTATTGTTTATATTGGACCGGGCCCCGGAAATAAAAACCTCTGAGCAATGATCCCAATACAAGGCTGGCATCATGGACATCCACATGCCGGAATTCGCCAGCATCCACGCCTTCTCTGATGATGTCACGTATGACATCGGACATCTGAACCATTTTGGATTTAAGTCTGGGTGAAATTTTGGGATGAAGGTTAGGATGGGACACCTGAGAACCAGAATTGGCTTTTATGAATTTTTTCATCGCAGCCTTCTCTATGAACAATATGCGTAAAAGGTTTTTTTTCTTATGATAGAAAGAAACGATAAAGCCGATCAGCTCTTTCATCTTTCTTTCTGCGCTTAGCTTTTTGGTCTGGATCTTTTTTATTTCGTTATAGCTTTCGTTAAAAGAATTGTAGATAATTTCGAAAAAGATATCGCTTTTGCTTTTAAAATAACGGTAGAGTGTGGCTTTTGAAAATTGTGCCTCGTCTGCGATATCATCGACCGTGGCAAGCCGGTAGCCTTTTTTAACAAATACCTTTTCTGCTGCCTGGAGGATAAAATGTCTGTTCACCTCCTGCCAGTGGCGTTCTCTTTCTTTTCTCAGGTTTTTTTTACTCATTTTATTGCCCCAATCAGTTTTAATTGTGAACTTTAAAGTTTAATCACTAAACTGATTAGTTAAAATACCAAAATTTGTCTTTTCAGTCAAGAGGGCCAGCGCTTTTACCTCTTCTTATTCAACGTGAAAATCCTAATAAAATAAAAAGGGGA
>CAZOJY010000004.1:38856-40800 GCA_964580235.1 uncultured Eubacteriales bacterium
ATAAAAAGGGGACGGTTCTTTTTTTTATATGGAATTATTTAGTTTGCGGGCGGTTGCCGGGCTGAAAGAATCCCACCCTTGAATCCAAGATTAACACGAACCATTCACAAAAAATACCGAGCGTGTATTGATTATGAATAATTCAGGTCAGGCGCGGGGGTGATACTTTTCGTAAACTTTCCTCAGATGCTTGCGGCTGACATGTGTATAAATCTGGGTGGTTGTGATCTGACTGTGCCCGAGCATGAGCTGGACCGACCGGAGATCTGCCCCTCTCTCTAAAAGATGGGTGGCAAAAGAGTGCCGGAGCACGTGAGGGCTGATCTTTTTTTCCATATGCGCTTGTCTGCCATATCCCTTCAGCATTTTCCAGAATCCCTGCCGGGTAAATGCACTTCCTCTTGATGAAAGGAAAAGGGAAGGATCATCCCTTTTCAGGAGTCTGAGTCTGGCGTTATGGAGATATTCTCTCAAAGCCCCCTTAGCCGAACGTCCGAAGGGCACGATCCGCTCCTTGCCCCCTTTTCCCCGGCAAAGAACATAACCCTGATCCAAATTTAAATCCTCGAGCTTGAGGGACACAAGCTCTGAAACACGCACGCCAGTGGCATACAGCAGTTCGAGCATGGCCTTATCTCTTTGCCCTCGGATGGTTTTTTCCTTTGGCTGCGCCAGAAGATTTTTGACTTCCTGTTCCGTCAAAAACTTGGGTAAGTTCAACCACAGCTTTGGCGTAGAAAGGTTTGCCGCAGGGGTCTTAGCGATGAGCCCATCCAATACAAGAAACCTGTAAAAAGACCGCGTGGATGAGATGAGTCTTGCCAGAGACCGGGGGCTGAGATTGGCCCGGCTTTGCCGATGGATGAACTTTATTAGATCTTCTTCTTGGGCTTTCGACCAGGCAATTTTTTCTTTTTGAAAAAAAAGAAATAGTTTTTTTAAATCCAAGGAATAGGAATGTATGGTATTGGACGCAAGCCCTTTTTCCACAGAAAGATAATCAAGGAATACGCGAAGAACATGCTCAGAAGAGGAGGTCTTACTTTTCATCGGATAAAGGGATTCGTATTTTTTTCTTGCCCGATGGATGTCGAGGGGCCGTGTCCGGGAAGAACAACCGTATCATCAGGAAAAATGAAAATCTTTTTGCGGATGGAATCTTCGAGTAACTCCCAGGAGCCGCCAGGAAGATCCGTGCGTCCCACTCCTCCATAAAACAACAAATCTCCTGAAAGTAGGAATCCATCTCCCGATAAACTTATGCTTCCTGGAGAATGACCGGGTGTATGAATAACTTTGAGATGCGATTTCCCTATGGGAATATTTTCTCCATCCTCAAGAAATTTATCCGGCTTAGGGGATTTTTTGGCTCCGATAAAAAATCCCATGGCTGTAGAAAGGATGTTGTCCAACATCTGGCTGTCAGAAGAATGGATATAGAGCGGAATATCATATTTCTCCTTGATATCCTTATTAGCCCCGACGTGGTCAACATGCCCATGGGTATTGATCAAAATTCCAGGCATAAGTCCTAATTCACCGATCTTTTGAATTATTTTCTCCGGATCAGCTCCAGGATCCACAACAGCACATTCCATAGTTTCTTCACAATACACCAGGTAGCAATTTGTTTCTAGAGCCCCAACGACAACCATTTCGTATTTCATCTGTCCCATCATAATTCTTCCCATTTTCTGAGTCAAGCATGCCCCATTCTTTGAGCATTTAACGATGGCATTGACCTTCCGCAACGGCCGGTGAGTAAAACATCGTTAACGGACTTAGCGGATATGGTTTTTCTGTTCTTGTTTTTTGACGGGGAAAAATAATATAATTCCTCCCAATGACTTCCGAACCCTGGCAGCTCAAGGTTTTCAGGCACTCCTTAAAGAAGAGGGAAAAATGCAAGCTCCTCGAGAGAAATCTTCTCGTCAACCCGGACTC
>CAZOJY010000004.1:40900-61117 GCA_964580235.1 uncultured Eubacteriales bacterium
AGAAGAGGGAAAAATGCAAGCTCCTCGAGAGAAATCTTCTCGTCAACCCGGACTCTATAAACCTGGATTTGGGCTGTGCACAGGGAACATTGAGTTATTTTCTGCGAAAAAAAGGAGGCGCCTGGCTGAGCGCAGACCAGGATTTTCTCAACCTGAAGTCAGCTCAGAATCTGCTGCGGGAGAATCTCATCCAACTCAAAGAGGGGCCATTTCCATTCAAGAACAGCTCCTTTGATTTAGTGGTCAGCCTGGATTATCTGGAACACCTTGACAGAGATGAGTTCTGTCTTGCAGAGACTCATCGAGTTCTGAAGAAAAATGGGCATTTTATTCTGGCGACCCCCCAGACAGGAAAGCTATTTTGGCTTCATAAACTGAGGTCTCTTCTTGGTCTTAAACTGGAATTCTACGGCCATAAAAGAGAAGGATACTCTCTGCCTGGACTTCAGGCAAAGATTGAGAAAGCTGGATTTGTTCTACAAAAGCACAGGAATTTTTCGCGGTTTGTAACAGAATTACTTGAGCTGATCTTGAATTTTGCCTATATCAACTTTTTCGGCGGAAAAAAACCGGTAGGCTTACGAGACGGCCATATTCGCCCCACAACTTCCGAAGAGTTCAACACTAAAAAAATAATGTTCAGGCTTTATTCTGCGCTCTATCCCCTTGTCTGGTTGATCTCACGTTTAGACATTGCTCTGTTCTTTCTCAAAGGTTATGGACTTATGATCTGGGCGAAACGAACAGACTGACGGCATTCGATCAGGATGGAAACAAGAAAGAAATTCGGATTTTTCTTAGGTCCCATACTTTTTCTTTTGGCTTATTTTTCTCCGCTTCTTCCTCAAAATCCCAGGGCCCATGACCTCCTTTCTGTCTTTCTTTTAGTTGTTGTCTGGTGGGTGACCGAATGCATTCCCATCCCTGTTACGGCTCTTATGATTCCAGTTTTTTTCACGGTTTTTCGCATCTGCTCCGTCAAAGAAGCGTTCGCTCCGTTTGCCAATCCGATCATCATGCTTTTCCTCGGAAGTTTTGTCCTGGCCCGGGCCATGTGCGTGCATGGCCTTGATCAGAGGCTGGCCTATTCTGTGCTCTCACTTAAGGGCATTGCCAATAAAAAAACGAGAGTGCTTTTTGCACTGGGATTGACCAGTGTGTTTCTTTCCTTATGGATAAGCAACACAGCCACAACAGCCATGATGTATCCTATAGCCCTGGGTGTCATAGATAGTTTCCGAGAGCACCAAAATGAAAACAAACAAACCTCCTTTCGTGTGGCTCTGCTTCTGGCTATAGCGTATTCCGCCTCAATCGGGGGAATCGGCACTCCGATTGGAAGCCCTCCTAATCTTATCGCTATCGGGATGTTAGAGAAATTGATCGATTACAGAGTGACCTTTTTCCAATGGATGGTCATTGGCTTTCTCATCCTGATACCGATGTATTTTGTGCTGTTTTTTTTGATGAAGTGGAAATTGAGAAAAAGCAAAGAAGGGCCAACCAAAAAAAAAGATATTTTCTCAAAAGCGAATAAACCAAGTTCTCGTCTTACCGTTGCTCAACGCAACGTGTTGATCGCATTTTCTGTCACTGTATTTCTTTGGGTCTTTCCTGGTTTTGTCTCCTTAGTATGGGGACGAAATGCATCTTTGTATCTCTGGTTTCATGATCATTTCCCCGAATCTGCAGCTGCAATTATCGGCGCCTGCCTGCTATTCTTCCTTCCAGTAAAACTAAAACAAGGCGAATTTACTTTACCTTTCAAAGAAGGTCTCAGGATCGATTGGGGAACTCTTCTTCTTTTCGGTGGCGGTCTCACTTTAGGGTTTCAAATGTTTGAAACGGGCCTGGCCGATGCCATCGGGAGATTTTTCATATCTTTAGGAGGCAGCTCGGCCGGCTTAACTCTAATCACACTCTTATCGGTAACATTCAGTGTGTTTCTGACGGAGCTGACATCCAACACTGCTTCTGCCAACATGCTCATACCGATTATCATCGCCATATCAAACGCGGCAGCCATCAATCCTCTCCCTCCTGTTCTCGGAAGCGCAATAGGATGCAGCTTCGCTTTCATGCTGCCGGTGGCAACACCTCCGAATGCCATCGTCTATGGATCAGGGATGATTCGCCTTCCTCAGATGATGAAAATCGGATTTTGGCTAAATGTGGCAGGAATTATCATCATTTGGCTCGCCATTCGATTTGTAATCCCATCACTGGGCCTTATTTGATGCTTAATGAGAACGTTTCATAGATCGGCTCCTGTGTTATAATGTAAAAAAATGGAGGTATTTCTTTCCAAAGAAGCATCCCAATCTTTTTTTGCCCTTCAATGGGATCTGACGAGCACGAATACCGATGGATTTCTGATCGGGCACAAACGGGGGAACATGTTTTTTATCGAAAAAATACTTCCCTCCCAAAAAGGTTTTTTCTCCTCCCGGCAGAAATACTTTGAGCTGAAACAAAGGCTCGAAGACAGAATCCTCGGATTTTATTCTTTCCAGACAAATGAAAGTAAATTAAAAAAAATTCTTACTCCACTTGCCTATGGAAAAGTGTTTTTGCATCTCGATCCGGACAAGCCCAGCCAATTGGACATCAAATCTTATGTTGTCGAGTACGATCGAGACTTTTTCCTCCTGCCAATAAAGCTTAAGTGTGCCCGGTGAAGGATAAACCTATGGATACTTTGTTGACCAAAGAACAGCAAAACTCGTTACTCCAACTCGCCCGACGGGCTATTACACATTATCTGAAAAAAAGAACATCCCCAAACATAGAAACAGAGGATGAGATTTCCAAACAAAAAAGGGGAGCCTTCGTTACCCTCAAAATAAAGGACCAACTTCGAGGCTGCATCGGTTATCCAGTACCTTTCAAACCTTTATCCGAAACGATCGTCGATGTGGCTATTTCGGCCGCCACTAAAGATTTTCGGTTTCCTCCTCTTGAAAAAAAGGAACTTCATGAGACCAAAATAGAGATTTCTGTGCTCAGTGTTCCACAGCTCATCGAGGACATTTCTGAAATCGAAGTGGGAAAGCATGGGATTATCATCACTAAAGGTCTCAGTAGGGGCCTCCTTCTTCCTCAGGTCCCGGTGGAATGGGGATGGGACCGTGAAACATTTTTAAGTCACGGATGTATAAAGGCCGGCCTGAAAAAAGATGCCTGGAAAAAGGGCGCTCAAATCGAGATCTTCTCAGCGCAGGTGTTTTCCGAATAATTCCGGTCTCGATCTATTTTTTCTTGAATTTTTTGCTGTTCAGAAGTTCGCGGGCCACTTCTTTATTCTCATCGATGGCATAATACCAACGGTTATCGGATTCCATGTTCAGGACATACTCCAGTTCTTCCCTTGCCTTTTCTTTTTCTTTAAGGGCCAGATAGGTTTCGGCAAGATAAATACGGGTTAGGGCATCGTTAGGCCCGTATTCCTTCGATTTCAGCAAATGCTCCAGGGATTTCTTTTTATTCCCGCCGGCAAACCCCGGAAGTTTATAGAACACCCGGCCCAAAACTCGATCTGGTCCTCCATCCTCATAGGAAGGTTCTAACTCGATAACCTTGTTCATCGCTTTTTTTATGGGTTTGACCAAAGCCAAACTTTTGAGAACGCCGCGTGTTTCTCCCACTTTTCCATGATTTACTCCCAACCAGTAGTGGCCATCTGGTTTTTCCGGCTCCAGATCCACAGCTTTTTGCGCATAATATACACCTCGAGCAAATATGGCTTTTTTATCTCTCTTTTTTTCGGTGTGCTTCCCGATATAGTACAAAACCCTGGCTAATCTCCAGTAAACGTCATACCTGCTATCGGTCAGGCCGAGCGATTTGAGACAGAGCGATTCCACCTCTTTGGCAGCTGCCATATCCTTCATCTCACTGCACAGCTGATCTGCCTGGGCAATCCATTCATTGCCTGTTTGAGGCAACAGAGAAGAAACAAAACAGAAAATACCAAGAAATGCCAGGATTCCTCTTGCCTTCATTCATATCTCCTTTTTTGCTTGGATTCCGAATATATATAACACAAAATCACATGTTATGACAATCGAATCTGGATTAGTCAAAAAAGTTATCAGCTTGTTGATCCAGACTACTCATATAATCTTCCACCTCTTGGAGTTTTTTCCCTAATTCTTCATCGCTTAGATTTGATTCAATAGCAATTGGGTTCCCATACACGGCCACAAATCTCGTAAAAGGCCGCGGTATCAGAAAATGATCCCAGGACTTCAACGTTTTTCCTTTTGAACTCGAAAAGGTAAAAGGAACGAGATGGGCGCCTGTTTCTTTGGCAAGCTTTATTGCTCCAGGTTTCATCTTTCTCCCAGGACCCCGCGGACCATCCGGGACAATGATCAGCTCTCCTCCTTTCTCCAGTTCTCTCTTCATCTCATTCCACGCTCTAATGATGCTATGAGAGCTCGAACCCCTAAGGGCCTTATATCCCCATCTGGTAATGATCTGCGCTATGATTTCGCCATCTTCACTCGGACTTACCAGGGGCATGATCCCTCTCCTGCGAAAAAAATAGGGCGCAAAAAAGATCCTCCCATGCCACACAAGAATGATCACCGGTTTCTTCTTGCTTCTCAGTTCTTTGTATCGTTCCTCTCCAAGGACAGTCGTCCGGGCAGACTTCGCCCACAACCACAAAATCCATTTCCCAATGATTCCGGTCAGGTTATGCCGGATCTTACGAAGTGCAGACATCGGTCACAATAATATACAAATTCGTGAAAAAAAACAAAAAAGAGGACAGCAGCCGGGGATTATGTAGAAATCCAATGCTTCAATGCTGATAGGACTTGTCGATCACCATGCCGAGGAGAAATCCGATCAAGCTCAGGCCTAATCCATAAGGCACCGAAAAGGGCCATGCCGGCCAATGAAAAGCAAAAATTCCAACCTCACAGAAAAAACCGACAAGGGCAAATCCGGAACCCAACAGGAGGCTCATGAATCCAGCAGATGGCCATTTTTTCTTCAAGAAAATCATAGAAACACCAGGAACGAAAAAACCCACTGCCATAATCTCAGAGGCCAGGCCCAGTGTCTTTAAAATGCTTTGAAACCGCGTTGCTACTAGAAATGCCAACGCTGCGACAAAAACTGTCGAGATTCGGCTGATCAAAAGGACATGTCTGTTTTTTTTTCGAGGGAGGAGCTGAAAACAGACATCATGAGTGATCGAAAAGGCCCCAGTGTTCAGTGCCGTATCCATCGTGGACATGATGGCGGCTATAACGGCCACAAACAGAATGCCGCCCAGGAATTTTCCTGTTTTTGCTGCAATGATGGCCGAAAGCACTGGCCCTCCTGTCTCGTCTATAGAGACTGCGGGCAGAGAAAGAAGACCGATGCCCACAATGATTCCATACAACAAAAAAAGTATGACACCTGCTGCAGCCAGGCCCTGACGGGCACTTTTTATGCTCCGTGCCGCCTGGATTCTCTGCCATGTGATTGGAGAAACCACCCAGGCCAAAATAAAGGAGAGGGCAATCAAAGAATTTTTCCCGATGTTTGAAAAAAATGAGAAATAATCAGTTCTCTCAAAAGTTTGGACTGCCTGTGAAACTTCCTGGATTGTTGTGGATTGACTTAGAAAAAAGAAAAGACCGCAAATTCCCGCAACCAGAAAAAAAAATTGAACCCCATCTGTGAAAACAACAGAGAAAAAACCGCCAAACACAGAATAGATGAGCACAACGACAGTTCCAATCGCCAAACAAGTAAAATAAGACCTATGGAGAAAAACCTGCAGGAAAGCCCCGAGAGCCACCATTTGAGAAGACGCCAAGAGAATCATGTACCAAATGATCAAAAGAGAAGACAGATGCCGAACAATCCTGCCATAGCGCAATTCTACGAGATCAGGCAGAGTGAGAATAGAAAGCTGCCGGATGGGAGACGCGAGAAAAACAAAAAAAATCAAAACCGTCATCAGGGCTGGAACACCCATCACCCAAAAAGAACTTATCCCTACTCTGTAAGCTTCATCTACAGATACAAGGATCGAGGTGGCACCGATCCAAGACGCAACGAGAGTCAGAAAAATCCAGGAACCAGAAAGATCCCGAGAGGCAAGAAAAAAATCCTCGAGGTTCCTCATTCGTTTTGTAAAAATCAACCCCACACACAGCAAAATCACAAGATAGGCTGCCAAAAAAAGAAAATATTCCAGAGTCATGAAAGAATATATAGCACCCTAGCCAAACGGGGTCAAACCTATATCAAGGTTTGATCCCAATATGGTATAATTTTGTCGGTATGAAGCATATTTGTTGGATTTTGATCCTTTCCCTGTTCTCCTTTGCTCAAACGGCCGAAGATGTGGCATCCCTGCTGCAAAAGACGCTCCATTCTACTCAAACCCTGGAAGCGAAGTTTGAACACGTCTATTATTCGGCTGTGGTCTCCACCCCATTGAGGGAGAAAGGCAAATTCTACTTCAAAAAACCCGACTTGATGCGATGGGAATACACCGATCCTGAAAATAACATTTACCTTTATAAGGGAGATAAGTATCAATGGTACTTTGTCGAAGACAAACAACTCGAACGGGGTTCTATAACAGATGAAGGACAGGAATCAGAAATTTTGTCCATCCTCACCGGCCAGAAAAATCTGTTGGATTTTTATTCAGTCAAGTTCAACCCTTTTCCCACTGATAATCCTCAAAATGCCCAGATAAAATTGACTCCCAAACATGGAGAAGATGGATCCTTTCTCCTTCTAGAAGTCGATAAAAAAAAATGGCTCATCCATAAAATCATATTCTTTGACTGGGAGGGAAACAAAACGGAATTTCAATTCAGCCGAATCAAGGTCAATCCCAAATTTCCGAATAATATTTTTGAACTTAAGATTCCATCTGATGTCGAAATCATCGAACGGCACTGAAAAACCTTTTTTCAACAAATTCGTATTAAAATCAGAGGGCTCAATGTCCTCCATGGACGAAGATCGAGAATTAGTCAAACGGACACTCAAAGGTGATAAACAGGCATTTGAAATGATTTTGAACAAGCACCAACAGTCTCTTCTGAATTACATCGGCCGTATGGTCGGAAACCGTGAGCTTGCACTCGATTTCACCCAGGACGTCTTCATCAAGACCTATGTCTCCCTTTCCACATATCGACCCCAGTTCAAGTTCAGAACCTGGTTGTTCAAGATCGCCTCGAATTATATTATTGATCACTGGCGGAAAAAAAAGATCGCGGCTTTCTCCATCGACAAGACCGGAAAAACAGAAGATGACAAACCATCATTCGAGATTCCTTCTGATGATCCTGACATTTGTTCCCAATTTGAGTTGGCCGATTTGAGAGACCGGATTGAAAAGGCCCTGGATAAAGTTCCGCCTCACCTCAGAGAGTTGTTCGTGTGGCGGCATATCAACGAATTCAGCTACGATGAAATAGCCGAAATAAAGGGACTCCCAGTGGGCACGGTGAAAAACAGAGTTTTCCAATCCAAAGAGCTCATTCGACAGATTCTGGAGGAACAAAAATGAACTGTCTTCACATCGATCAAATTTATCTTTTTTTAGAGGGAGAACTCTCCTCAAATGAAATCCGATCGATAAAGGAGCACATCTCCTCCTGTGAAAAATGCCAAAAAGCCGTCCAAGAAAGAAAGCTCCTTGTTAAGGCTTCTCAGAGTCTGCCTGAATGGGAAATTCCTCAAGATTTCTCCCAGCGAGTCCTTGCCCACATTTTTCCAAAAAAAACCGTTCTTCGCAGCTGGGCTGTCACAGCAGCCATCGGTTTATCCTCAGCAGTGCTGGCTTTTTTTGCAGTGTTTTGGATATCCGGGCAAAACCTTGCTGATCTCTTCATTAATCTCAACCGCACGACTCTAAGCCTGTTCCAAGATATTGTTGTTGTACTTATCAAATCGGCAAAATTGATCACTGTTGGTATCCAACTCATCTTCAAAATTGTTAGGGTGATCTTAAAAGGATTGGCCAGTCTGTCTACCATCTTGAGTCCCGAGCTTCAAACAGGACTCATCTTGTGCACTGTTTTCATCGCTGCCATATTGTTTTTTGGAGCTAAAAGAAAATTTTTAGCTGGAGAAAAAGTATGATGAATAAAAATATCTTCTGTTTGGCAATTCTCTTTCTTTTTCTCGGTCTTCTTCCTCTTCAAGGCCAAGGATTTGTTTTTAAAAAAGATATCGTTGTGGAAAAAGACGAGATTCAGGATAACGTCATCTCCTTGGGCGGAGAAATCCGAGTAGAAGGGAAAGTAACTGACAGCGTGATTAATTTCGGCGGCATGATCATCATCGATGGAGAAGTCGGAGAAACAGTCGTGGGATTTGGATCAGAGATTATACTGAGATCCTCGGCAAGAATCGAAGGCGATGTTCTTTCTTTAGGGGGAACTCTCGACAAAGATCCTGGGGCAATAATCAAAGGAGATACTGTCTATTTCAGCACTTCAGATGAAGTCGCCAAGTTTTTAAAAGAGGGAATCATCGGTGTATTCGGGTTCTCTCTGCTTCCGTTCTTGATCATATTGAAGCTGATCACGCTTGTCATCTGGTTTATCCTTGCAATCATTCTTGTCGCCATTTTCCCAAAACAAATCTCCTTTGCCTCCAGTCAAATTCGAAAATCCTTTTGGCCCATATTTGGAACAGGAATTTTAAGCATCATTATCTTTACAGGATTGATCATTTTTTCCGTTTTCCTTTGTTTTATCCTGATAGGAATCCCGGTGCTGCTGGCGCTCGTTGCCGTTGGGGCTATCATCAAGATTTTTGGGCGTGTGGTGATATTTTATTTCTTGGGAAACTGGATCTTTAGGGCATTCGGCGGCAAACAGGCCTCGGGACTCCTGGCTGTCCTTCTTGGTCTTCTTCTCTTCGGACTAAGCGGGTTCATACCCATTATCGGATCCCTGTTCGCATTTGTTTTGAGCATAATCGGATGGGGAGTCGTGATCCGCACAAAATTCGGATCTGTCGAGAATTGGTTCAAAAGGAACTGATTTTCACTTTATCAGAGTTCTAAAATTTCTTTCTCTTTGGCGTCCGCCAGTTCTTCAATTTTTTTTATGTATTGATCGGTAATTTCCTGGAGTTTGTCATACCCCCAGAATTTGTCATCCTCAGTTATTTCTTTTTCTTTCTCTAATTCCTCAATCTCTTCCTTGGCTTCGCGCCTCATAATGCGGAGGGCTGTTTTTTCCTCTTCCTGCAGGCTGCGTATGTGCTTGGCAAGATCTTTCCGTCTTTCCTCATCCAGCGGAGGAATCGGAACTTTCAGCTGTTTGCCGTCATTTATTGGATTAAGGCCCAGATCAGCACTCCGGATGGCCTTATCGATCGTCTCCAAAAAGGAAGGATCCCACGGCTGGATGGTGATTAGAGTGGGGTCAGGCACGCCAAGTGTAGCCACTTGATTAATCAGTGTTTGGGTTCCATAATAATCGACCTTAATGTCCTCAAAAAGACTGAGATTGGCCCGTCCCGTTCTCAGCTTAGTCAGATCTTTGCGGAAATGTTCGGCCGATATTTTCATCTTTTTCTCTATCTCTCTCAAGGTTTCTTTCACCATTTCTCTTCCCCTTGGATATTAATTCACCTGGATTATTCACGAGCCGAGCCAAGCCACTCCACCCCTACAAATCTTTTTAGGATCTTCGGCAAAATCAGGATAATTTCCAGATTTTGCTGCAATAAAAAAAAGTGTTGGCATTTTTTATAAATAATTCAGGACGTTACTGAACTTTTGTGCCGACTTTTTGCCCCAGCACAGCTTTCTTGATATTCCCTCTCTTCTTCAGATTGAATACAACGATAGGAAGATTGTTTTCCTTGCAAAGAGAAATCGCTGTGGCATCCATAACCTTTAATCCTTTTTTTATGACATCCAAATACTTGATCGTGTTGAATTTCCTTGCCGATTTATCCACCAACGGATCAGCAGAATATACGCCGTCCACTTTTGTGGCTTTCAGGATAATATCGGCATGTATCTCCAAAGCACGTAAGGCCGCGGCTGTGTCTGTGGTGAAGAACGGGCTCCCGATACCAGCTGTAAAAATGATAATCCTTCCCTTTTGGAGATGCCTGATCACGCGTCTTTTGATAAACGGTTCCGCCACAGCCTTCACCTCGATGGCAGAAATATGGCGCGTGACCGTTCCGATTTTTTCCATCGCATCCTGAAGAGCAATCCCATTCATGATCGTGGCCAACAATCCCATGTAATCAGCCGAAGCTCTATCGATACCTGCCTCTTTGCCTCGAATGCCACGAAAAATATTTCCCCCGCCGATCATAATAGCAATTTCCACACCGAGATCATGGACCTCTTTAATCTCTTCGGCGATGGATTTTGTCGTCTCAAAGTCTATCCCATAGGAAAGATTTCCGAGCAGGGATTCCCCCGAAAGTTTCAGCAAAATCCGCTTATATGCTGGCGTTCTTGTTTTTTTAGGCATATCAAATCATCAAGATTTGCCCAACTCATAGCGAGCAAATCTACTGATCACGATATTTTCCCCAAATTTAGCGATATAGGATGTCACTAACTCCTTTACAGCCATTTTGTCTTCTTTGATGTAGGGTTGGTCAAGAAGGCAGGATTCCTGATAAAATTTGTTCAATTTTCCCTGCACAATTTTATCCACGATCTCAGGAGACTTGCCAGAATCCTTGAACTGTTCGCGGATTATTTCTTTTTCCTCTTCCAGGATCTTTTGGGGAACATCCTCAGCAGAGACATATTTGGGACTTGCGGCAGCGATATGCATAGCTATGTTTTTAACCAATTCTTGAAACTCCTGGTTTCGTGCCACAAAATCCGATTCACAGTTCACTTCAACCAAAACTCCGATTTTCCCGTTCATATGGATATATGATCCAATAACGCCTTCTTTGGCCTGGCGATTCATCTTGTCTTTGGCTCGGGCGTGACCCTTTTTTCTCAATACGTTTATTGCTTTTTCAACATCTCCGCCGGTTTCTTCAAGCGCTTTTTTGCACTCCATCATGCCGATACCGGTTCGCTCACGGAGTTCCTTCACTAAGCCCGCTGAAATTGTCATTGCGTACGCCTCCCTTAATCTGTTGCTTCAGGTTTTTGAGGGACTGCTGCTCCTCCCTCCGCAGGGAGTTCTTTCCCTGTACCAGAGAGTAAATCCACTTCAGGTGATATCTCCTCTTTTTTTTCTTCCTGGAGCTCTTTTTCTATCTTTTCTTTTTTCCCCTCGACAATCGCATCCGCAACTTTCGAGGCAAACAGCTCGATAGCTCTCACGGCATCATCGTTACCTGGAATCGGATAATCAATATTTTCCGGATTCCCGTTGGTATCCACAACAGCCACGATCGGAAGATTCAACTTTTGAGCCTCAAGGATGGCGATTTCCTCTTTCGTGGAATCGATGACAAACAATACTCCGGGAAGGTCGATCATTTTCCTGATACCGCCTAAATTTTTTGAGAGCTTGCGGTAAACTTTTTCAAGCTTTGATTGTTCCTTTTTGGAAAGAAGATCCCAACGTCCGTCATCGCGCATTTCATCGAATTCGATTAGCTTTTCTACACTTCCCCGAATGACAGCGAAATTCGTCAGCAATCCTCCCAGCCAGCGCTGATTCACATAACAGGATTCGCACTTCTGGGCATAGTCCCGGACGATATCCTGAGCCTGTTTTTTTGTGCCCACAAAAAGGATATTTCCTCCTTCTCCCGCTGTTTTTTTGATGAACTGAAGAGCTTCCTTGAAAACCCTGATCGTCTTCTGCAGATCGATGATGTAAATCCCATTTCTGTGGCCAAAAATAAACTCCTTCATCTTGGGATTCCACCTTTTCGTCTGGTGGCCAAAATGAACCCCTGCTTCTAAAAGTTCTTTCATTGTTACAGAAACCAACGGTGATCCTCCATTTATCTCTTGTGATATTGTGGGGCTTTTCGAGCGCCTAACAATCCATACTTCTTCCGTTCCTTGATTCTTGCGTCCCGAGTGAGCAGCCCTGCGCCCTTGAGTGTTGACTTCAGCTCTTTGTTAAACTCGACCAGTGCTCTGGCAATTCCTAAACGAATAGCTTCGGCTTGACCGTTTGATCCTCCTCCGTTCACGCGGATGAAAATATCGAACTTTTTCTCTGTATCCGTCAAAAGAAGAGGTTGCTTAATAATATTTTTACAGCTATCAAGGCTGAAATATTCTAAAAAAGGCCTTGGCCTTTTGTTCACATACAGCGTGACATCGCCTTTACCTGGACGAAGAAAGACTCTCGCGACAGAGGTTTTTCTCTTTCCTGTTCCATAATATTGGATTAAACTCACAATCCCTCCTAAAACTGGTATTCCATGGGTTTTTGTGCTTCATGGGGATGATGAGGTCCTCGGTACACCTTGAGCTTCTTATAGACAGCCCGGCCAAGTTTATTTTTAGGAATCATTCCCCAGACAGCTTTTCTGATGATTTCTTCGGGTTTTGTCTCTAGAAGCTCCTTAAAAGTCTTTTCCTTTATACCTCCAGGATAACCAGAATGGGTATAATACTTTTTCTGCTCCATTTTTTTCCCGGTCACTTTTATCCTCTCAGCGTTGATCACGATCACAAAATCTCCGCTGTCGAGGAAATGGGCAAAGTCCGGCTTTCTCTTACCACGAAGAAGGACGGCAACTTCTGTAGCCAATCGTCCTAAAACTTTACCCTCTGCGTCAACAATCCACCATCTCTTTTCGATCTGCTCTTTTTTTGGGACAAAAGTTTTCATTATGTTAAACCTCAGAATTACTTCCCTGAATCATCCGCAAAAACAGCCGAAACAATCAATCCATCTCAGGAAATACAAATTTCCAAACGAAAATCTATTCTCCATCGGCATTTTTATGAATAATCCAAACAAAGAACTATGTATATTAAGCTAAGTAAAGAACCAGTGATGCCATAAAATACTAAATTGTGCGTCCGTTGTCAACCTTAACGGGGACGTTTAATGCACCCACACTTGAGGTTTTCGCTTCTTTGTAAACACTTTGATGAGGGCGATTCCGGTCAAAAAACCCCCGAGATGGGCAAACCAGGCAACACCACCGCCTGCACCGATATTAAGCACTTGAATAAGAATCCATATTCCGAGAACAAAGGCGGCAGGTATAGCGATTATCCGGATGAAAAAGAACAGGAATACCAGAGTCAAAACTCGTGCCTTCGGATAAAGGATCAGGTAGGCCCCAAGAACCCCTGCGATGGCTCCACTGGCTCCAATCATTGGAACCTGAGAGTTGGGGTGAAAAATAATATGGGTTAGACTTGCTCCAAGGCCTGAGAAAAAGTAAAAAACAATAAACCGGATCGGGCCTAAAAAATCTTCGATATTGTTTCCAAAAATCCAGAGATAGAGCATGTTGAAAACCAGATGAAAAATACCCCCATGCATAAACATGGAAACACCGAGTGTCAAAGGAGGAGAGAGACGGGCGAGTGGTTCTCTCGTCTCCATCATTACGAGAGACAACGCCCTAAAATGGGAGATTTCGTAAGGAATAACCCCCATTTTATAGACAAAATATTGTAAGCCCTGGGAAGAAAATAATTGATAGAGAAAGACTGCTGTGTTCAATACAATAAATATGATCGTGACATAAGGCACACGGGAAGTCGGATTATCATCTTTGAGAGGAATAAACATATCTAGCCTGAATTATTCCAGCGAACCTCCGTGGCGGAGCCATAATGCGAGGGGAGGATGGAATGGAAACACATCATTTCAGTGAGATACTACCAACAAGGAGAAATGACACAAACGCTGATGGTTAATGGAAATATTTGAAAGGACAGGCGGAGGTTTGGGATTATCTTTTTTCCTGGCCTTTTTTCAATTCTTCTTCCAGCTTCAGTCTTTGCAGTTGTCTCTTCCTAACCTGGTTGTACCGTTCCATATACCGGTCTGCCTCCCGGATGTATCTTTCACTTCTGTCTGGATAGAGATGGGAATGGACATTTCGATAGAGCAGATTGATATACGCATAAGTATCGGGATAATTGGGATCCAGCTTTGCTGATTTCAATAACAACTTTTCGCTTTCATCAGAAAGGGCTATTCTTTCCTGCCGGGACAACAGATTCTGGAGACGATAGGCTTTATTAAAACGATTGACTCCGAGCGTGAACAGAATCAAGGCATCATCCGGGTTCTTCTCCTTAATCATATTATGCATCGCATAGGCTCTATCAAAATCAGGGTTAGGCCTGATATTGTCATAAAATTGGGCCGCATATGCATAGCCTTGGGGGTTTACAGGATCCAATTCTATCCTTCTCAGGTACATATCCTCTGCTTTTTTGTGAATTTCTTCATTTTCTCCAGCATACCTGTTGTAAAATCCGGCCACTACATAATAATTCTCCATATTGGTGGGATCCAATTCCAGCACCCTCAGGAACATCCCTTCTGCATTTTCAAATCTCTTCATCCTGTCATACATATCCCCTAAAGAATGAACAATTTGTATATTTGTAGGGTCCATCTCTAAGGCTTTGTTCAGATTTTCGATTGCTTTGTCCGCCCTTTCTAAATTTTCCGGACTCTCATCACCAGCCTTATACTGGTTTTTATAACTTTCGCCCAGGAAACGATACGCCAAGGTCAATTCGGGATTATACTGCAAAGCCTTCTCATATTCCTCGATCGCTAACCTGTATTTGTTTTCCGTGAAGTGCCCATTGGCTATGCTGAAATGACGGTTTGCCTTTAGTTGGTTAATATTCAGCTTCTGGCAGCTTGATACGGCAAAAATAAAACCCACAATCAGAATCGGCATGATGAATATTGTTTTTTTTCTGGACATCATGACCTCCTTAAACATCCATTCCATTCACTCGCGGTAATTTAAATTTATAAATGAATAGAGGGAGAAAGTCAAGAAGAACAGGGACCGGAAACCTTTAACTTTTTTTTAAGATCAGCCGGAGCGGTGTCCCTGAAAAATCAAACTCCTCGTAAAATTTTTTCAAAAAAAATTTTTCATATGCCAAATCTAAAGACGCTTGGGAATGGGTAAAAAGAATAAAGGAGGGCGGAAGAATTCCTTTCTGCACCATGTATTTCAGCTTGATCCTTCTTCGTTTCTTCGAAACCGGCGGACGATTCGCGTTCATCTTTCTTAAAAATTTGTTCAATCGATACGTAGAAATCTTCTTTTCTCCATTCGCAAAAGCTTTCTCGGACAAGTCGAGGATTCTTATAATTCTCTGACCTGAGAGCGCAGAAATAAATACCAATGGAGCATAGGAAACAAAGTTCAGTTTTTGATAAACCCTATGGTGAAAATCTCTATGTGACCGGGTCTCTTTCTGGATCAGGTCCCACTTATTCAGCGCAATAATTAAGGGCTTTCCCGAATCGTGCGCAAGATGGGCTATCGCCGTATCCTGTCGGGTGGGGAATTCCAGTGCATCCAAAACAAGACACACGACACCCGCCCGCCTGATATCTTTTTTTGCTTTGACAATACCCGCTTTTTCTCTATTGTCCTTAGTCCGGCTCATTTTCCGAATACCTGCTGTGTCTATGAGGCAAAATGTTTTTTTATTCCGCCGAATCAGCGTATCCGTGCTGTCTCGTGTGGTCCCTGGGATTTCGCTTACGATCAGTCTTTTCTCCCCACTCAGCCGATTTACGAGGGAAGATTTTCCCACATTTATCCGTCCCACGATGGCTATATCCAGCTGTTTTGCCTCTTTGTCTTTCTCGACGGATGAGGGGAGAACATCCAGAAGACGCTCTTCCAGATAACCCAAGTTCCTTTTATGCTCGGCTGAAATCGGTATTATTTCTTCTACTCCCAGCCGGAAGAAATCTCCGATCTGCTCCTCTTTCTCAGGAGAATCGATCTTGTTGACCAGAACAAAAATCGGCTTATCCATTTTTCTCAGCAAAAAAAAGAGTTCCTCTTCTCCCGGTAATACCTCCCTTTTCCCATCGAGCACAAAAAGGAGAACATCTGCCGACTGAGAGGCTTCCCACGCTTTTTGTTTGACCTGAGATGAAAAGGGATCCTCGAGGGAATCAAAAAAACCCCCTGTATCAATCAGGATAAAACTTTTATTATCCAAGCAGCAGAAAGCGGGAACTTGATCCCGCGTCATTCCAGGCAGCGAATGAACCAGGGATTTTTTCTTTCTCAACAGGCGGTTGAAAAGGGTGGATTTTCCCACGTTAGGAAATCCAACGATGGCAACGGTAATCGGTTTTTTCATGGGATGGAATTTTATTTGGCAACAATATCATAGACCGGCTGAAAAGGTCTACTCAGGTCGATGTGCCCTCCCAATGTCTTTTTTTCTCCCCCATCGATTAGGATAAACACCTTTTTAACAGGCTTTAGGTTGTACGAGAGAGAATTCACAATAGAGAAGATTGTGCTCATTTCGGCCGAAGAACCAGAAAGATCTTTGTCCATGATCTCTCGTGAAAAATCAACATAGGCCACACCTTCCTTGGTGATGTAAAGCTCTCTCAATCTTGTTTCAGGAGGAATAGGAGATAAAAATCCCTGTTGGGACCCGTTGAGAAGCTCCAGGATAATTCTTTTGGCTTTCTTAGCCGGTGATGATTCCGGCATTATTTTTCTTTCTTCACGGTGCAACAGATCATCATGTTCAGAAGGGAAAAAAAGACTTATGGTTGTGGGCTCTTTTTGCTCTTCCGATTCCAATTCATCCTGCGCCGCAGGGATGAATTGAGCCGGCTTTGTTTCCACAGCTCCTCCAAGATTGAAATAGATAATTATCAGAACGACAAGGAATAAAAAAAGGGCAAAAAGAATCACCAGCCTTTTTTTATTCATTTATGGTTTAATCAGCGCGAGTTGTCTCGAAGAAATTTGGCCAGGCCATTGTAGACAGCTTCCGCCACTTTGCGTTGATATTCCTCGGTCAACATCTTTCTCTCTTCTTGAGGATTCGAAAGGAATGCTACCTCGACCAACACGGCCGGACAGGCTACCCCGGTTAAAACTTTAAAGGGCGCCTGTTTGATCCCCCTGTTCCGTGTTCCCCACAAAAGGTTAAGCTGGCTCTGAATCTCCTCGGCCAGCTGACTGCTCTGTCTGAGATAAGCGGTCTGGGCCATATCCCACAGAATCATCTTGATTACGTCTTCTTCATCGGCCTGAATGTTTTTTTCCAGTTTTTCAGAATTGTTTTCCAAAAAAGCCAGCCTTCTGGCGTCCTCATCGCTGCCGTTTCTGCTGAGGAAATAGGTCTCCGGTCCTTCGGCACCTTTCCGATACGAACTGTTCACATGAATGCTGATAAACACAGTGGCCTTGTTGTTGTTGGCTATGGCTGCCCGATCCTCAAGCGAAACGTCCACATCTCGATCTCTTGTGAGAACAACATTAGAGGATCGTGTCTGCCTCACAATCTCCGCAAGTTTTGTGCCAATAATAAGGGTAAGATCCTTCTCCAGAGTTCCAAACTTACCTTTTGCTCCGACCTCCAAACCCCCATGGCCAGGGTCGATCACGATACATTCTGGATCCAAAGCGGGAGATTCTGCCCTTTCCTGATTAATCTCCGGGATCGGTTGGTCTGCTGATTTTTCATCGGATTTGCTGCTCTTATCGGAATATCCATCGGGATAGATATCGATAATCAATCGCGGCGGATTTGGCACTTTAAAAGAATCATAAGAAAAATTATCGTGTTTTGTTCGAATGGTCAGGGTGTAGAAATCGCTTTCATGCGACCACTCCACAGATTGGATAAACCGACTTCGGAAAGTTTCTCTCCGCATCCGGAAAGGGATGTTGGCTCTAATCTTTACAAAGATATAGGACTCACTTTTTTCAACATTCGTGATCAAAGGCAGGGATGATTGGATCGTTACCCGGCTGTAATTTTGATAATCGCGAGCGGATATATTCAGAACAGCCTGGCTTTGAGTGGCACTGGAAAGGTTTAAAAACAGAAAAAAAAGGGAAAAAGCCAGGGCAAATTCGGGGATTCCTCTTATGTGCTTGAACAATTTTTCTCTATCGTCTATCACTATTTTGGAGGCGGCGGGAATCGAACCCGCGTCCGAAGACATTCAACGAAAGGCCTCTACATGCTTATCTTCTTCTTATATCTCGCTCTATGGCTTAAGAAGGAGAAAAAAACCACAGAACCAGCCCTGATGTTGTTTCGCGCCCCGGGCTCAGGACGGACCTGGTTTGCTATCCTGCTCATCGACGCCTCTCAAGTGCCGCAAGAAAACACAAGAGAAACGGCATGCCTACATATTAGGCAGCAACTGGCAGTTGTTCTGCACTTACTTAGGTCCACCTTTTTAACGAGGGGGGTGGAGCCTCGACATGCAACCTTTGTCTCACTATCTCCGTCGAATCCAGTTCGCCCCCATTTCTTCTCCAAACTGAAATTATAAAGAATTCCGTCATTTCTTGTCAACAAGCCTTCAATCTTCAATCTTTGTTGGCATCCTCAGTCTTTTGATTCTTGCCAGGCTTCTCTTCCTTCACGAAACAAGAAAACGACGATGATCATACCCACGATCGGATCGGCCTGCCAGAATCCCATCACATAATTCGATCCCAATCCCAATAAAAGTGCGACAGACAGAAAAAAGCAGGCCAATGTTTCTTTGGAATCCGAAACCAAGGCCTGGCTTTGGATTTGTTTTCCGACATTGAATTTCTGCCGAGATAAAAACGGCATGATCCCCATAGAGGCGATGGCGATAATTATCCCAGGCAGGGAGGGATCCGGAATTTCTTTTATGATTAATTTCTTCACAGATTGGAAAAGGACGTAAAAACCAAGCACAAAAAAAGTTATGGCCACAAATTTTGTAGCCTTTTTTTCGACCTCCTCTTCTTTTCTTTCCGAAATCTTCCCATGTTGGCGGAGACGCCAGATCAATACCATACCTGAAAGAGACTCCACGACACTGTCTAATCCGAATCCGATCAAAGCGATACTGTTGGCGATATAACCGAAGACGACCGAAACAACCGCCTCAGCAACATTGTATCCAACAGTAAAGTATTCGAGGAACAAACCCTTTTTATATAATTTCTCCATGGGGAATCACTTCTATAACAACAGGGGGTTTCTGTCAATTTCCACTTTTTTCCTCATATGATTCTTTTTCACGACATCCGGAATGATCATGCCGGTGATGCAGGTCAGGAAAATGGGAATGGGAATGCCGGATTTTGCCATGTTCATGGAGATGGACGTGCCCACCGGGAACAGCCGGGGAAATATGTTCATGAGCATGGTGAAGGTCATCGTGGTTGTGCCAATGGATGTGTGTGGCTTTGACATGTCCGTGGTCATGGGAATGTTTCTGAAGAATCAGGAGCAGAATCGAAATGCCCAAAATTAGAGCGGCAGCAGCCTGAATCCATGAAAGCTGCTCCGCAAGCAGCAGCACAGAGAAAAATGCGCCAAAAAAAGGAGCGCTGGAAAACAAAATTTGACTCCTTGTCGCACCTAAACAATGGGCCGCTGTGATGTAAAGCACAATGCTTATGCCATAACAAAAAACACCGACAATAAGAGCCCATAACACGGTTTTTGTTCCGGGAAATCCCTGGATGAAGAAAATCCCGATGGCACAATTAATGGAACCCGCGACCAATCCTTTTAAAAAAGTCATTTGTGTGGGCGTTATGGCGTCTACAAGAGCCGTATAATGATTATCCAGTCCCCAACAGATACAGGCAGCGCTTACGAACAGGACCGCCTGAAGCCCGGATTGCCCCTCATGATAGGTTATTAAAACACCCGCAAGTATGGCTCCCCCAACTCCGATCCATCCCCGAAAATCCAGATGATCCTTAAAAAACAGCCATCCGAGAATGGCGGTGGCCACCAGTTCCAGATTCAGCCACAGAGAGACAGATGCGGCATTGGCAATCTTGAGACCCAACAGGAGAAAAACAGGGCCGAGAATTCCTCCGAATAAAATTGAACCCGATATCCTCAGGATATTATTTTGATCTATTCGATCGATTTTCGTCCGGATCCGGGACAGTGCAAATGGCAAAAGACCCGCAGCTGCCCCTAAGTAAAGAAGCCCTGCCAAAAGAAAATAGTTAAGGTTTGCAAGAAGAAGCTTACTGAGAGAGGAATCAAGCCAAAAAGCGGAACCGATAGGGACGCCAACCAAACAGAAAAACATTTCATTATTTTATTATATACATTAAAAA
>CAZOJY010000005.1:0-6628 GCA_964580235.1 uncultured Eubacteriales bacterium
TGCATATAACACTAAATCATGCTAATAAAATCATGTTTATGAATAATTCAGGCTATAAATTTTGATTGAATAAATACAGGTTTTGTTATAACTTCTATCAAATGAGCCGGAATTTTGAAAACGAAATTACGCCGAAGGAGATATAGATGAAAAAAGCAGCCTTATGGATCCTCGCTTTTCTTATTACGGCCTCAACTGCCCTCTATCAGAGACGAACCGGCCCCACTTATCCGGTAGAAGGAAAAAAGACCGTCGCCGATTCCCAAATTCGTTACGAACTGCTCACTTCTCACGAAACCGGCAAAGACTGTCCCGTGCGGATTGAGGTACCAGACCTTGGGATTTCTGGGACTTTGCTTTATAAAAAACACAAAACGTCTGATCCTTGGTCAAGAATTCCTATGGAAAGACAGGAGAATGCACTTGTTGCCGCTCTTCCTCACCAGCCTCCCGCAGGAAAACTCCAGTACAAAGTCGTTCTCTTATACCAGGGACAAGAAACATCTCTCACCGGAGAGAAGCCCGTGATCATCCGGTTTAAAGGAGCTGTCCCTCTCTGGGTGCTCATCCCTCATGTGATCTTTATGTTCATGGCGATGTTGTTTTCTGCCCGCGCAGGAATCGAAGCCCTGCGGCCCGGCAGCAATCCCCGCAAATTGGCCCTGTGGACCACGGCGTTTTTGTTTGCCGGAGGTTTCATCCTGGGACCTCTTATGCAAAAATTCGCTTTCGGCTCTCTCTGGACTGGATTCCCTTTTGGCTTTGATCTGACGGATAACAAAACTTTGATCGCTTTTTTGGGATGGGTCATAGCCTTGATCGCCGGCCGCAAAGGGAAGCCTGCCAGAGGATGGGTGCTGGCCGCTGCCATCCTGCTCCTGGTCGTATTTTTGATCCCCCACAGCCTCATGGGTTCTGAGCTGGATTATGCAGATACAAACATGCCTCAAGCAGTCAGCATGATATCCCCCCCTCTTGTCCCTGGAGGCACTCCTATTTTAGCTTGAAAGTGATTGTCATCTGTCCATCAGTCATCGAATCACCTCTCATTTGACTTTAACGCCTGACTATAAAACCCTGTTGATATTATATCCACGATAATTATCCTGGATTATTCAAGAGTTGAGACCCACCAACCCATCGCACCCTTGCATTAACATGAAACGAATCATAAAATGTTTTTTCAGCAAAGTCAGGATAACGTCCTGATATTGCTGAAGTAAAAAAAGAATTAGCATTTTCTGGGTAATAGTTCAGGCTATGTATTTAAGCTTTAACCTCTGGTATGATTATAACTTTAAATCCCCAGGTAAAGGAGTTCATTATGAGTAAAACGAGAAATATTCTAATCATTTTTCTATGGGTTCTTCTGCTTCTTCCAGGCTGTTTCGCCTTCAGTAAGGAAAATGCCTCCAAAGCGCCCCGGCCGCTGGAAGATATCCAGGACATTCTTGCATGGAAAAGTCTTCGGTCTTCGAGCATTTCGAATGACGGCCAGTGGTTTGCCTACAGACTATCGCCTCAGGAAGGAGACAGCGAAGTTTTCATCCGTCAGACACTCGAAGAAAAGGAATACAAATATCCTGCGGGAGAGGCTACTGGTTTTTCCCGGGATATTGTTTTTTCCGAGGACTCCAAATGGGCCGCTTTTACAGTTTATCCAAAAAGGAAAGAAGCAAAAAAGCTGAAAAAACAGAAGAAAAAAGTCCACAACAACGTGACATTAGTGAATTTAGGTTCAGGAGAGAAAATTGAATTTGAGAAGATCAACACATTCGCCTTTTCCGGCGAAAACGCCTCTTGGCTTGCACTTCACAAATATCCCCCAGAAACAAAGGGCATCCCCTCAGGAGATGACAAAAAAAAGGATAAATGGCAGGGAAGTGATTTGATCCTTCATGAGCTTTTGACTGGAAATGATCTAAATATCGGAAATGTCGCTGAGTTTGCCTTCGATAAAAAAGGAAACTGGCTGGCCTGGATTGTTGATGCACAAGACAAGACCGGGAACGGCATTCAGATGAGAAACATGAAAACAGGGGTGATTCTTCCTCTCGACAGTGACAAGGCTGTCTACAAGCAATTGACCTGGACTGAAGAAGGCGATGGCCTGACAGTTCTAAAAGGAAAAGACCACGAAGATTACGAAGACAAGTTGTACAGCCTGTTGGGATTCCGCCAGTTCGGCACAAAAATCCCTGAAAAAGTTGTCTATGATCCTGAAGAAGATAAAAATTTTCCAGAAGGCATGACCATCAGTCCAAACAGAAGCCCATTGTGGACCAAGGATTTGTCGGGAATTCTTTTTGGTATTCATGACGTCAAGAAAAAAGAAAAAAAAGAAGAAAAAGATGAGGAGAAAGCAAAAGACAAAAAAAACGAGGAAGCCGGGAAAGAGGAAAACGAAATTCCCAAAGAGAAGCCTAAAAAAGAAGAAGACATCGATAAAGAAGACCTGCCTGATCTGGTTATCTGGCACTGGAAGGACAGGAGACTTCAGTCCATGCAGCAGGTTCAAGAACAGAGGGACAAAAATTTCAGCTATCTTTGTCTTTTGCGCACAAAAGATAAAAAATTTCTAAGACTCGCCGATGATGAAGTCAGACAAGTTGCAGCCGCTCCCAAACAGCGGTGGGCCATCGGAACAGACAATCAAAAATATGAATTGATGGGAAATCTTGATGGCCGGCGATATCAGGATATTTATGTTTATGACCTGAAAACCGGCAAAAAGAAATTGGCTCTTGAAAGATGCCGGTGGTATTTTGGACCTTCACCGGACGGGACTCACTTTCTCTACTACCAGGACGGCCATTATCATACTTATGAAATGGCAAGCGGTAAAAAATTCAACATCACAAAAGATGTCCCGACATCCTTTATCGATAAAGAGGACGACCACAATGTCGTTAATCCTCCGATTTATCCCTTTTATTTCGGATGGGTCAAAGGGGGTGTGTCGGTTCTCCTTTATGACAACTGGGACGTGTGGAATATTCCTGTCCACGGCACTGAAGGGGAAAACCTAACCATAAATGGAAAAAAAGAAGGAATTCGGTATCAGAGGCGCTTCCGGCTCGACCCAGAGGAAAAGGGAATAGACCTTACAAAACCTCTTTATATTTCTGCCTATGGGGAGTGGACAAAAAAAAGCGGTGTGGCCCGAGTGGACAATGGTAAGCCCGGAGCCAAAATGCTGCTCTGGGAGGATGCCGCATTCTCCATCACCAAAGCCAAAAAAGCAGAGATTTTTCTCTATACAAAACAGACCTACAAAGATTATCCTGATTATTATGTGACCGATGGCTCTCTCCAAAATGGAAAGCGAATAACAGAGGCAAATCCTCAACAGAAGGAGTTTTTATGGTCAGATGGTTCACTCCTTCTCGATTACAAAAGCTCTAAAGGTGACAAACTTCAAGCCGCGCTGTTTCTCCCTGCAAATTATGAAAAAGGCAAAAAATATCCAACAATCGTGTATATTTACGAAAAACTCTCTCAGGGCCTCAATCGCTATTACTCCCCCTCGGCCAGAGGTTTTAACAAATCTGTTTACACCAGCCGCGGTTATGCTGTTTTGATGCCTGATATCGATTACAAAATTAATGATCCGGGGATGTCTTCCGTGTGGTGTGTATTGCCAGCTCTTGAAGCTGCCATAGCAACAGGAATTGTTGATAAAGATAGAGTGGGCATCCATGGACATTCCTGGGGTGGTTATCAGACCGCTTTTCTGATCACTCAAACCGATGCTTTCCATGCCGCCATTGCAGGAGCCCCTTTGACCAATATGATCAGCATGTACAGCTCTATCTATTGGAATTCAGGCTCTGCCAATCAGCCGATCTTCGAGAGCAGCCAGGGACGATTTGAAGGCGGTTACTGGGAAAACATTAAGGCTTACACAAGAAATTCTCCTGTTTATTTTGCCGAAAACGTCACAACTCCGCTTATTATCCTCCACAATGACAAAGACGGAGCAGTAGACTGGAACCAGGGAATTGAGTACTTCAACACCCTCAGACGCCTGAAAAAACCTGTGGTCATGCTCCAGTACAAGGGGGAAAATCATGGCCTCCGGAAACCTGCCAACCAAAAGGACTACACAGTGAGGATGAGAGAATTCTTCGATCATTATCTCATGGGAAAACCTATGCCTGACTGGCTGAAGCAAGGTGTTGCCCATCTGGACCAGGACGAACATATCAAGGAAAAGACAAAACAGATCATCAAATCTGCAAACAAAAAGGACAGTGCTAAGCAAT
Source organism: uncultured Eubacteriales bacterium (assembly GCA_964580235.1). GTDB lineage: Bacteria > Acidobacteriota > Aminicenantia > Aminicenantales > Aminicenantaceae. The sequence goes on from CAZOJY010000005.1 coordinate 4,266, forward strand.
AAGCGGAATGTAACCCAAGAGGCAAAATTGAACACCCTATTTGTGCTGGATTGAGGAAAAACACCATTCTTGATTTGGACTGCAATCGGAAATATGAAGATGCTGGCTGTCGAGGCGCCAAGGTTTAGAAAAGGAAGCGGGGCTAAGGAGGATTCCTCTCCAGCCAGCAGTTTATTAATATTATAAAAAAAAAGATATTGAAAAGTCAAAAAAATAAATAATGTTTTCACAAAAAAAGATCTTCCTTTCCTGGGTATGGGTATTCTTGTGTGTCTTATCCATTTTTATGATTGTCCCGATAGCAAGAACAATTCGCAATTATGTAGAAGCAAACTGGAATGTTTCTTTTTTCGGGTACATGGTGCTGTTCGTCATAACTGCTGCATTTCTTTTCAGTCTATACGTTCTCTGGTTCCGCATGAAAATTCGCGCATTTTCCAATTATTTCTGGCTGGCCGCTGTCGCTCTGGTTTATATTTTTTATACGTTCAAGCTGTGGAAACGGCCCGAGGAGGCCGTTCATTTCCTGGAATACGGGCTTCTCGGATTTTTGCTCTTCAGAGCCTTGCGGCATCACATCCATGATAAGAGCATATATTTAATCGCTTTTTTAGTCGGAGCACTTGTGGGGATAACAGATGAATCCATTCAGTGGATGGTCCCCCGCCGTATTTGGGATTTTCGGGATCTGGGTTTAAACGCTCTATCTGTGGGATTGTTCCAGGTCGCGATTTGGAAGGGGATAAGGCCAAAACAGATGGGCAGCCGTATGCAATCCAGATCCATAAGAATTTTTTCATATCTTTTAGCCCTATATCTTACCCTTTTCGGTCTCTGTTTCTCCAACACACCAGACCGGGTTCATCGCTACACAAGGCTGATGCCTTTTCTCTCTTTCCTCCAAAAAGAAGAGCCTATGAATGAACGGAAATATAAACACAAAGATCATGAAATCGGTGTCTTTTTGTCGCGTCTGGAAATAGGAGAACTTAATAAAATCGATAAAGAAAGGGCCAAAGAATACAGCCGGATTTTGAAGGAATGGGAGTCAAAAAAATACCAAGACTTCCTGAACTATTTCCCGGGCTATGCAAGACCCTTCCTTTATGAGATGAGGGTTCACATATTCCGGAGAAACAGAAAGTTTTGGCAAGCAAACAGAACAAAAGACCAAAAAATCCGGAAAGAAAATTTATTCATCGCTTACAAAGAAAATCTTATTTTAGAGAAATATTTTGGAAATACGCTCCGGGCATCTCCCTACGTATGGCCAAAAAAAAGAATCGAGCGAATCGGACGGGAGATAGATTTAGCCCAATTTTATAAAAGTCCCGTAAGTGCGGCTTCTCCTGTGCCCCTTAAAGAAAAATCCTTATGGGGAGTGATTCTCCTGATAATTATAGCTCTCATATTTCTAAATATCCGGGTATCGCGACAACAAAAATCCAGCTGATCCCACACCAATTGCTTTTCACTTGAAAATAAGCTACATTAATCTCAGTTTACATAAGGAGGAACTGAATGAAAAAGAAATCGATCTTTCTGACGCCGATTATCCTGATTATCCTTGTTTTGGCATTCTCACCCTTTACAGCGAACGCTGACCACATGATCAAAGGAAAAAAACACACCGACGCCGTCGAAATGATGGGCCAGTCTCAACCGGCAAAAGATGAAGATACCACAACATGGCTGGCAAAGGACAAAATGAGACAGGACATCGGAAAAGTAACCACACTGATCAGGCTTGATAAAAATAAGATGTACCTGATCAATCATTCCGATAAAACCTACTCCGAGATGAATCTGCCATTCAATATAGAAGAAGCTCTACCCCCAGAGGCAAAGCAAATGATGGACGCGATGGATATCTCATCCAGCATCACGGACACGGGAGAAACACAAACCATCAACAACTGGAACTGCAAAAAGTATCTTGTGGAAATATCCATTTCGATGATGGGAATGGCTATGCCCATCAAGATGGATTTGTGGACTTCCAAGGATCTGGGAGTCGACCTGGCCGAGTTTAAGAAACTTTATACCGAAATTCTCAGTTTAAATCCCACGTTCGAAAGTTTTATCAAGGATTTCGAAAAATTGGAAGGATACCCTGTTCTGACAGAATTTTCGATGGATATGATGGGAGCTCAACAAAAATACCGTCAGGAAGAAATCTCTGCGGAGAAAATAAAGGCGCCAGCCGGTACATACGATTTACCTGAGGGATACACAAAAACGGCATACAATCCTTTCGACCAGCGCCGCTAATCTCTTATCTCAATCTGTCCAACCCGCCCCACCCAGCAATATTGGCTCGCCCGAAGGGTAAAAACAGCTGATCAAATTATAAAAAATCTGAA
>CAZOJY010000005.1:6728-57014 GCA_964580235.1 uncultured Eubacteriales bacterium
ATTTTTGTGTTATGAGAATGGCTGTAAGTATCAGCCGTTTTTATGAATAATCCAGGTATCTGGATTGTTCACGGGTCAAGATTGCTGCAGCGGCAAAGAAGCAGATCATGAAGCTGTAGTGAACTACCGCGAATGGGCTGCAATGAAGCCGATGTTGTGAGATTGGCTCGCCCGAAGGGTAAAAACAGCTGATCAAATTATAAAAAATCTGAAATTTTTGTGTTATGAGAATGGCTGTAAGTATCAGCCGTTTTTATGAATAATCCAGCCTAAAAGGAGATGTGGAAGGCTGTCCCTTTTGTTCTTACCAGCCTCATCGTCCCCTCTATCTGTTTCACCAGATCACTCACCAACTGGAGGCCCAGAGTTTCCGGTTTCTGAAAATCTATTTTTTTAGGCAGCCCAATCCCGTTGTCCCTCACTGTGAGCTTTGTTTTATTCTGCCCGCTTGACAGAAGCTTAATGCAAACCTCTCCCTTTTTATTGGAAGGAAAGGCATGTTTCAGCGAATTGGATACCAGCTCATTAATGATCAATCCACAAGGGATAGCCCTGTTGATATCCAGAAAAACATCCTCCACATCGGTATTCATCCGGACAATATTCGGATTGACTTTATACGTATGAAACAGATGAACCGTCAGGCTGCGGACGTACTGGGCAAAATTGATCCGTGTGAGATCCTCTGTCTGGTAAAGTTTCTCATGAATGAGGGCCATAGATCTGATCCTGTTTTGACTCTCCTTAAACATCTCAACCATGTTAGGATCGCTGACCAACCTGGACTGCAGCCTGAGCAGGCTGGATATGATCTGCATATTATTTTTAACCCTGTGGTGAATCTCTCTCAGAAGCACTTCTTTCTCCCGCAGTGAGACTTTGATTCTCTCTTCCGCTTGTTTCCTCTCTGTGACATCTCTCAAGATGCCCATGACCTTGGCCTCTCCTTTTTCTCCAATGTTGACGGTGGCGGGCTCAACGATCTTTGTGCTTCCATCCTTTGCCAGGATTCTGAATTCATATCTGCTGGGGACGTCCTTCCCCTTTTTTCTCGCTTTCTCTCTCTCTCGGATCATCTTGACATCATCGGGATGAATGATACTCCAGAAATTAAAGGACTTTTTGCAGACATTCCTGGATGCATATCCTGTCAGTTGTTCAAAAGCAGAATTGACATACTCAAATCCCTCAGGAGTGATGATGTAGATCGCATCATTGGCATTTTCAACCACGCTCCGAAATTTATTCTCACTCTTGCTTAACGCTTCGTCTGCCAGTTTGCGTTCCGTAATATCCCGGACGACTCCCTGTATGAGCTTTTCCCCCTCAGACTCGAACATGCTGGCAGAAACCTCGGCAGAAAAGAAGTTCCCATTTTTCTTTTTGAACTGGCACTCAAAGTCGACAAAACCTTTTTTTTCTATGGTCCGGAAAGCTTTCTTCGATATTTCAAGCTCGCTTGCGGGGTGCATGTCTGCGATTCTTAAAGAAAGCATAGCAGGCTTTTTATACCCAAAAAGCTCCAGCGCTTTTTTATTCACATCCAGAATGTTTCCTTTCAAGTCATGGATGAAAATGGCATCATTGGATTGGTGAAAAAGATTACTAGATCTTTTCTCACTCGATCTCAGGATTTCCTCTGACTTTTGCTGCTCTGAGATATCCCGGGCAATGGAGACCAAACCGTCTATTCTCCCATTTTTTTTGATAAAGCCCAGGTGAGCTTCGGCTGTGTGGATTGTCCCCTCTTTGTGAATCCAATTGACCTTCAGAGGTTTGGATCTCTTCCCCTTAATAAGAGAACCAAATATCTTGATGTACTGAGGGATATCTTTTTTCCGCAGATAGGGTAATCTTGTGAAATTTTTCCCGATGACCTCTTCTTTCGTATAGCCCGTATATTCAACGGCGGCTTTATTGCAGGCTGTCACTTTCCCTTTCATGTCGACGATCACAACTCCACATGGAGTTAGCTCCAATATTTTCTTGTACTTTTCCTCATACTCCTCCCAGAGCTCCCGAAATTTCTTCAACTCATCAATTTTTTTGTGAGCCCCGGCCACTTCAGTTGCTGGTTTTTGTTTTGACATAGTCCTGCACTTTTTCTCTATGATCAATGTAAAAAAACCCTTCTATTTAGACAATCCCCCTTCTAGATGAATCACAAGGTGATTTTTTTTTCTCTTCTGTAGCCCTTAGAGGGGATGTTCCAGGACAGGTCTATCAATTTGAGAAATAGCCAGCGCGGTGGGCAACATTATACTTTTTCCCTTTCACCCTGACCTCGATCTCCTTGAATTTTCCGTCTGCGACATAGTTTTTTGGGCGGTAATAGATGAGATAATAGTTTTCGGAAGCATCCAGGGCCCGCTGGAAGGCATGAAGTGGGTTCGTTGAACTTATCACCAGGCCTCCTGTGGCCATGGCCATTTCTCTAAAGGCGCTGTAGATATCTTCGGAATGTTCTTCCATCCGCACCCCTTCTTCTTCCACCGGTCGATCTATCAAGAATAGAAAATGAATCGATGTCGAGGCATCCGAATAGGCCCTTTTGACTTTATCGACATCGAATGATTTCTCCCTGGTATAAAAGTCAAAAAGACCGGCCATCCGCTGAAGCATCGCAGGATTGTCCTGATATAGACTTTCAAACTGGCTGACCACTCTGGAATCGATCTGGGGAATAAATTCACTCTGGTAGAACATGTAAACAAATTTTTGGCCCACTCTATTTTTAAGATATTTGGCAAAATCCAACAGCTTGAACTGGTCGACTCTTCGAAGATTATCCAGTTTGGCCAACACATCGGAATACTGCAGCAGCAGCATTTCAAGTTCCAGCGTTTCATCCTGAGGAGTCCCCCCGGGACGCGTGATGACAGGGGCAGATGTGCTCTGTGTGGCGTCTGCTCCCAAAGAAACGGCAAGCTTCTGAGAAACATCGGAAAGGATCCGGATTGTCTCTCTGTATTCCTGGTTTCCCTGTTCTATATCTCCCCTGACAATTCCTATGAGTTCTTTTACGATCTCCTGTTTCGGTTTGATGTTCAATGCCTCTTCTTTCATTCTGTACGTTTGAAGAGGAGTGGTAATGTACAGCACATCCTGGGGCGAGAAAATATTATTGATGAAAAATTCCAGGCCTTCGCTGATCCGGGGCTGGTAGTTTGCCACTTCAAAAAATAAAAAATAATTTCTTTTTGTGTCCGGACTGAATCGCCTTTTTTCCTCGCTGCGTTCCACAGACATTTTTTTGATAAGGTAAACGGCTTCGATTTTCTGAGAAATTCCCTCTTCCCATATTTCAAAATCCTTGATGGTCAAATCATCCACAAAGTTCGAGCCATCATAAACCCGAACCGGAACTTCTATGTTCACAACGAGCGAAATTTCTTTAAATGCTTCTTGGGGAAAAACGGAGATGGTGATGCCGAAGAGAACCATAGATGTTATCAGCAATAACTTTTTCACTTCCGTCTCCTATGTGCCTTTATCATTGGACTCGCGCCACTTTTCATGGCTCTCTATTTATTATAGTACAATTGGAAAACAAAAATAGCCCTAGCAAATTTTTTTCACCCGGAGATAAGAAAGATAACCGATGACCAACAGAAAATTCAGGGTTGTGATCGAAAGGCGCATGAACGTGCCATATAGCTCCCTCCCAAGAATATCATACGAAAAAAAGGCAATGATTATTGCATTCAGCAAAAGCAAAATTTGCCATCCCTTAGGGAAGTGGGAGAAGTTATTAACAAGGATGGTTACTCCAAGGGCCGACATGAGCAGGGTGTAATCCCATCCAAGTGGAGAGACAAGAGGAATACAAATCAGAAGCACGCCACATTCCAGCACTTCGGGCCGGGTGAGTTTCCCTCCTCGAAAAATGAGGAAAAGAACAAGGAGGCCGAGCAATCCTGCGGCCGTTCCTGCTAAGATGAGAGAGAGAGTTTGATCGCCTGCCCATTTCATGAAAAAACCTACCAGTGAGGTATTATCCGGGGTCGCCAGCAGTGCGGGAGTCGAGTGGGATAGAGTCGAGTACCATTCCCTGTGGACTGTCAGGTTTCCGTCGAAGCCATAGTAGATGGATGGAGCCAGGAAGGCAAAAAAGACAACAACAAAGCCCCCGAGAAGCACCCGCCATTTTTTCTTAACGATGAAATAAGGAAAAAAAATGATGGCATAGGGTTTCAAGGCCGATGCAATCCCCAGGAGACACCCCGCAAAAAACTTTCTTTTTGGCGATGATCTGCCGTTTTCTGAAGTGATAAACCAAACCATTAGCAGCAGTATCACCGTTACCACGGCATTGATTTGTCCGAGTTCGATTTCTCTGAAGAAATATTTTGCGAGTACTAGAGGTGGGAGCAAAACAAGAGCTGCGGCCATTTTTTTAGGAAAATCGGTGAGTCTGTAGGACAGGATGAATAAAAAAACCGAACAGAAAACAACAAGCGCATACCACACCGCTTTGGCGGCATTCAGGGAAAGATAGGAAAGCGGGATATAAATGAGAGCTGAACTCGGAAAATATTTGAACATGTAATGTCCGTCTTCATAACGGTACAGCGTTTCTCCCCAGAGAATCCGTTCTCCGGCTTTATAATTGACCTCGAAGTCTGCCATCTTGCCTCTAACTTTGAACAGGAAGACCATCAAAAAGACAAGGAAGATAATCGGCAGAAAAACAGCCTTTTTTGCTCTCGTCATGCGGTTTATCCCTACAGGTATTTGGCGACTTCTTGATAAACAAACCGGAAAGATAAGGATTTCAAGCATTTATTATTGTTGCATGCGGATTTTCTGTGGTTGAATGCTGAGACGCAGGGGCTGCATGCGTAGTTGGCATAAAATACATGGGCATTTTTTCCAAGAGGCCCGTACAATTTCGGAGTTTCCGGTCCAAAAAAAACAAATGTTTTGATATCCGTTAGGGACGAAAAATGAACCGGGCCGCTGTCATTGGTGATTAAAATATCAGCTATTTGATAAAGGTGAATAAGCTCGGGAAAAGAGGTTTTCCCTGTAAAATTCAAGCATTTTTTGGAATCTACAGCCCGGCAAATCCTTTCTGCAGAAGGCTTTTCCGCATCTATTCCTGTGATCATCACATAAATTCCCTCATGTTTTAGAAGAAGCTTTATGAGTTCTGTGTAGTTTTCGATGGGCCATTTCCGGATCGGAATGATGTCGCTGGCATTCGGATTGATGAGAATCAATTTTCTGGCCTGGGAAATTTCGCTGTTTTCTTCTAAAAGTTTGGAGCGGACGGCCTTGAGAATATCGGGTGACAGCTCCACTTTGGGGATGGTTATATCCTCTTGGTTGACAGGGAATTTTGTCAGAGGAACATCTTCCGGAGAAGAATTAGCAGCATCGATCAAGTGCAGGATATTATGACCGATGTGAATGTGCGGGTTGTATGGAACCCTGTGCGTTAAAAAATTACCCCGGTACAATCCCTCTTGATGAAACCCGTGATAGCCGACCCTTCCCCTTGCCCCGCTAAAATAACTCAATAGGGCCGTAAACCTTGCAAAAAGCTCCAGATCCAGAACGAGATCGAATTCTTCTTTTCGTAATTTTCTTATGGTTTTAAAAACGGAGAAGACAAAGACAAAAATATTTTTGTTGTCTATGGTGATGACATTTTCTTTTGGAATAACATCCAGTATGTCGATGGCATACCGGGTATCACGGAAAGTGAGAAAATACAGGGAAGCTTCGGGAAAAACTTTTTTTGTTTTCGCAAAGAGCGAACATGCCAGGACGATACTCCCCATTTCCGACATTTCTATAAAAAGGATTTTCCCCGGATTTTTTACGGATGTTGGCCTGCGGAAAAATTTTCCCACCCGATGAAAACAAGAAAAGATGAAACAGAAAGGCACGCCGAACCGGCGGTCGATGAATCGCATCCAATCGACTTTCATCATGCAGATTATATGGAAGATAACGGCAACTTACAAGAAACGCCCTTTGAGAAATCCTTTCTGATTGACACCTCCCCTATTCCTTGATATCCTTTTTTCGACTTAGATTGGGAAAATAAGGGGACGACAATGAAAAAGTCAAACATTTCGAAATGGAATTTGCAATTCTTCGATAAGAGGGGAAAATGAAAGAGAACTTTGATAATAACCAGGGGAAAAAAATAAAACGAGAACATGATCGGACAGAAATTATTGTCGATGTAATCTATAAAGTTGTGTCACCAATAAAAGATGTAGCTTTGTCACAAAACTTCAGCTACGGAGGATTGTGTCTCCTGTTGAATAATGAGCTTCCTCCCGGAACAATTCTTGAGTTGAAATACAGGCTGCCGCATGAAGAATCCAGACTCATCGAGACGACTGTCGAAGTTGTCTGGCAGAGAAAAACAGATAAAGGCTACCTAACCGGAGTGAAGTACGAGCAATAAAGACCTCATTTTGTTCAGTTATTGATGATAATCCCCTTCCTTTTATTCTCGGGATTGGGATGAGGATGTGTCAATTTGGCATTCTAGAAATAAGTTCTTCAAAAAGCTTTTTCACAAGATTTTTTCTTCTTGTTGACCTTATTCGATTCACAATCCTGCGCGCTCTACTGAACGAAAAACTTTTTGCAAATTCAACCTCCGGGAGGGCTCTAAATAGATTGGATTTTGCCGGACTCAAATAGAGGAAATCTATGGAGAGGATATTCTCTTTTACTTTGTTCAAATTAGAGAGTAGCTCTTCTGGTAAATCGACTCAAATTTCACAGGGCTTTCTAAACCTCTTCTTGAGAACTCTATTTTAGTAGGAAGAGGTTTATCTATTCATGAAACAATCAAACCCAATCTCCATCTTTGAGTCGTTTCTGTTTGTTTATGTTCTGTGATGTGTTCAATTCCGATTTTTCTAACTCGAAGGATATCCATTAAGGGTTTTGAATTAAAGAGGCTATTAATTTTCTCACGAAGAAGTGAGACAGGTATGGATTGAACATCTAAATCGATATCATTGGAATACCTCGGGCTCTTGAAAAAGAACCTCATGTTGCATCCTCCTTTCAATGCATAGAATCTCTTGTCCAGCTTTTGTGCCAGTTGACCCATAAATAAGAGGTGGAAGAGCTCCACATATTGTCTTGAGGATATATTCATAGCTTCGAACTCCATAAAACGTAATACCTATATTCGACATATATGTCAATAACAGGCATTTCAAACCCCCCAATGACAAACGTCTCTAGAGAGCTGTTGAAATAAAACTGTTCTAAATCTCACAAAAAAAGAGAGCCAGCAGGGGGATTCGAACCCCCGACCTACTGATTACGAATCAGTTGCTCTGGCCGACTGAGCTACACTGGCCCTAAATGATCAATCTTCCTCGTTCTCGTTAGCATTCAATTTTTCCTGAACCATCTCCAGCTCTTTTTTCGCTTCTTCGAATAATTCCGATATAAAACCCAGAGTTTTAAGATCCACCGTCTCATTCATGGTTTTCCGCATCTTTTCGATCCGTGTCAGAAGCGCCTGTTCACGGCGCCGCAGCTGTTCAATGTACTCTTTGTTATCCATCACCCTCCTTATAATTCTTTATTCCCACCACTTCCTTACGCCAGTATTTTTTCACTGGTTCTTTGCAATTGTCACCGAAATGAATAAAATATTGACTCAACGCAAATTTAATGAAAGATAAATATAGCGTGAAAAGTAAAAAAGTTCAACACCACAAAGAATGATTATCAAAAAAATTGACCTCCAGGGTTTTAAATCCTTTCCCGAAAAAACTAAAATCATCTTCCATCCCGGAATAACCGTTATTATAGGCCCTAATGGGACCGGGAAGAGCAACATCCTGGATGCTATGATGTGGGTGCTTGGAGGAAAACGGCTGAAATCCTTCCGAGGGGAACGGGGCACTGAGATCATTTTTAACGGCAGCCAAAAACAAGCCCCCATGAGCATGGCGGATGTGACTCTATCACTCGGAGATGGCGCTGGTCAGCTCAAGATCAACCACCGGTATTTTCGTTCGGGTGAGAGCGAATACCGGATGAACGGCAAGATCGTCCGGCTGAAAGACATCCAGGAAAACCTCTGGAAACAATCCATCGGAGATAAGGAGTATTTTGTCATCGAACAGGGCGCTATCGGTGTTTTTCTCTCCTCCAAACCGCAAGAAAAAAGGCTCCTGCTCGAGGAAGCGGCCGGCACGGCCTATTACAAGGATAAAAAAAGACAGGCCCAGAATAAGCTGGAAAACAGCGAACAAAATCTTACCCGCTTGGAGGATATCATCGCAGAAGTCTTGAAGGCGAAAAATTCTCTCAAAAGACAGGCCAACGCCGCGATGCGCTACAGAAAGCTCCGGGAAAATATCCGCCAGCTCACCGCATTCAGCTTTCGGAAAAAAATCCATGAATTTGGAAAACAACAGGAAGAGACCCTGACCGCATATAACAAAAGTCTGAACAGAGAAAATCATATGTCTCTGAGGTTAAGGGAAGAGGAAGGAAATCTGGCCGCAAAGAGAAAGAAAATCTGGGAGCTGGAAAAATCCATAAAGGGGTCCAGCGATAATTTGTATGGGCTCAAGGCACAAATCGCCATTTCCGTATCCGAAAAAGATAAGGAATCCAGGCGGGATGATTTTTTTGCGGATAAGATAAAAGAGGCAGAGTCGAGCCGGGAAGAGCTCGATCAGGAACTAAAATCCCTCAATCAAGCGCAGTCAAAGGCTCAAATACAGGTTGGACAACTTCAAGAAAATCTCCTTCAAATACAAAAAGATCTGGAAAAGGCTGAGAATATCAACCAATCCCTCAAGAGTGAATTGGATACAGGTCAGAAAAAAATCGAAACGCTGAGGAACGAACACCTCCAGCATCTTTCAGAATATACCGAAATAAAAAATGAACGGGCAAAGACTGAAAAAGAATATGAACTCGTGACCCGCCAGCAGGAAAAATTGCAATCTCAGCTCGAAGAAGAAACAAAAATTCAAGACTCAAAGGAAGAATCCTTTCGCCAGAAAAAAAAGGAGTTCGCCCAAATCCAGACACTTTTCGATCAGCGGACAGGAAAATTGCAAACGCTTCGGTCCGAGTATGAGCAATGCCAGGATTCTATCCAACAAATCCAGGAAAACATCGCAGACCTATCGTCGAAAAAAGAAAAAATTCATCATCAGCTTCATGCCTTAGAGAAGCTGGAGGAAACAGAACGGGCATCGGTCTTACCTTCCGACACCGGAGGGACACTCGGAATTCTGGCCGATCTTATAGAGGTGGAAGAAACACGGGCCCCCATGATCGATCTTTTTTGGAAAGAAGAAACGAAAGCCTCGCTTATCGAAGCAGAGAAATTTCTGCATACACTCTCTGGAAAAGGAATCAAAGGAAGTTTTTTGCTACTCCATCCCCGAGAGAAAAAAGCTGCCGTTTCGAAATTCCATGGCAATCCTCTTGTTATCGGCCACCTCAAATCCCATATTCGTCCCTCTCAAAAAATTAAGAATAAACTCTCCCATCTGGAAGATGCGGTCGTCACCAACGACATCAAAAGCGCCGTTGAGCTCTGGCTGGATTATCCCTCCCTCAACTGCGTGACAACTGCGGGAGATATGTTGTTCTCCTCCGGCTTATTGAAGACAGGGGACTGGAAAGAAGGATTGCTGACCTTGAGACGAGAAAAAGAAAACCTGCAGAAGAGAGCCAAGAGGCTGGATAATAAGATACAGCCCCTGACGCTCCAACTAAAAGAAAAAACCGAAGTAAAAACAGACCTGGAAGAAAAAATACAAAACCAATCTTCTCATATTGCAGAACTGACAAAAAAAATCGGGGATGCAGAAAAGGTGTTTCTTGTGGAAGAGACAGAGGCAAAAAAAATGGAAACAACTGTATCCCTCATTAAAAAAGAGCTCGAAATTCTCGGCGAAGATAAAATCCAGCTTCAGAAAAGCCTCAGATCTTTCAAAACCAAAACAAAAAAAGTCAGAGAAAAAGAGGAAGGGCGGAAAAAAACAATCCAAATACAAGAGACAAATTTGGCGTCTTTGCAGAAAGCTTGGGAACAGGGCAGAAGGCGGTTTTTCGAACTTAAATCAAAAACCGATCTTCTGGCCGAAAAAATCAATAATCTAACGGCTCAAATTCAAAGGTTGCAGCAGAGAAAAAAAACCATACGGGCAAAAATAGAATCTCTCGCTGTGGAAGTCCAAAAATCCAAAAAGGAAAAACAGCAGATCAAACAAAATATCCAGCATTTTGCCTCAGAAACACAGAGATTGAACAAAAAGCTGAAAGATAAAGAAAATCAACTCATCCAGGATGAAGCACTTTTCAAGCAAACACAAAATGAACTGAATGATCTCGAGGAAAGAGTGGAAAAGACGAGAAAAGATTCGGAATCCCGAAAGGAAGACCGGGTCCAATGGGAAATAAAAAAGGCCGAACATGAGCGGGATCTGGTAAACTTGGAGGAGTCCTGCTGGCAGGAAATCAAAAAAACTATCCAGGAAGTCAAAAAAGATATCACTCTTAAAGAAATCCCGGATGAAGATGTTGTTGGCTCTTTAGCCAGGGCCCAAGAACAGCTCCAGAATTTTAAGGCTGTCAATCTTATGGCAGAGGAAGAATATGACATCCACAAAAAACGATACGATTTCCTGATCAAAGAAAGAGGAGACTTACAGGAGTCTATCGCCTCGACGAGAGAAGCCATTAAAAAAATCGACCAGGAAAGCAAGTCGCAGTTTCTAAAAGCTGTGACAGAGGTGAACAAAAACTTCCAAGAAATTTTTGGCACGCTTTTCGAGGGAGGCCGTGCGGAAGTGAAATTAACAGATCCCAGCCAGGTTTTAGAAAGCGGTGTGGATATTGTGGCCCAGCCGCCGGGCAAACGCGTCCAAAGTCTGAATCTGTTATCTGGCGGTGAACGGGCTTTGACAAGTCTGGCCTTTTTCTTTGCCCTCTTTCGATACAAACCCACTCCCTTTTGTCTGCTGGATGAAGTGGATTCGGCGCTGGATGAAGTCAACTTGGGACGCTTCCTCAACCTGATGAAAAAAGTGAAAGAGCGAACACAATTTATCCTGATCACTCACAACTTTAAGACGATGGAAGTGGCAGATTATATTTACGGCACAACCATGGCCGAACCCAACATCACCAGCATTTACTCGATGAAAATCGAAGATAAGGGAACTCCTTAAAATATGAAAGTTCAGCTGATAATCCCTCCCGGTGGTTACTTTGCCGAGCGCTGGTCAAAGGGCTCGACCATGCCTCCTCTCGGACTCCTGTATATCGGGTCTGTGCTTGAAGAGGAAGGAATCGATGTGCGCATCGTTCCGGCCGATATAAAAAAAATGGATTGGAAGGATATCCAGCAGGAAATCCTGGCTTATCAACCGGATTTTATAGGGGTTACCTCGACCACAGAAAACAGATTCCAGAGTTTTAAGCTGATCAAGCTGGCAAAAAAAACCTTACCCGGAGCTTTGACTATCCTGGGTGGGCCGCATGCATCGATGGCTGCCGAAGACTGTCTCGCCCATATCCCGGAACTTGACATTGTCGTTCGGGGAGAAGGCGAGATGACCATGATCGAACTCTGCAGGTGGCACGAGGATGGAAAAGATTTTCATACATTGGATTCAGTCTCTGGTGTATCTTTCCGAAGAGACAGCCAAGTGCAGAGCAATCCCAAACGTCCTTTAATAAAAGATCTCGACGGCCTACCCTACCCGGCCTTTCATCTTATTCCTTTCGAAGAATACAATTTCAAATTTCCTGTTCCGGGGAAAGGGGAGCTCCCTGCGGTCAACATCATGTCCAGCCGGGGGTGCCCGTTCAAGTGCAACTTCTGTGCCACCCCGATCAACTGGGGCCGCAATGTCCGAATGAGATCCCCAGAGAATGTGATCGACGAGATAGAAGGGCAAATCAAACAGTACGGGGTCAGAGTCATATTCTTTTTCGATGATACATTCAATGTCAACGCCAAAAGGGTAGAAAAAATTTGCGATCTGATTATCGAACGAAAACTGGACATTTACTGGAAATGTGATGTCCGGATGGACCTGATCGACAAGCCCCTGCTGGCAAAGATGAAGGAGGCCGGCCTGTTCCATCTCTCGTTTGGCCTGGAAGCAGGATCAGAAAGGGTGCGCAATCAAATCATCGATAAAAACGTCGATGTCGAGGACTTCCACAACCTGGTGCAGTGGTGCCAGGAACTGGAAATCATTCCCAATGTTTTTTTCATCTACAGCCATCCCACTGAAACCTGGGAAGAGGCCCAGGAGACCATAAACCTCATCGAACGATACGGGGACAGAATCGAGGCGAGTATCGCCATCCTGCACATTTACCCCGGAACGCCTCTAGAGGAGATGGCCAGGGAAAACGGAGTGCTGCCACGCGATTTCACCTGGGCGAAAAAATACCGCAGCAAAATCATCACACTTCCCACCGCCCAGGGGGATGTCCCTCTTTTTATAGATAAACTCACCTGGTCCCAGGTCAGCGAGCTTATTTTCCGCTGGTCCTTCATCGGAGGAGAATCATCGATATTGCGGAAGATTCCCAGAGTCATTTCCAACATCCGTTCCTTGGGAGACATATCCAGATACGTAATCATGGCCGGGATTTTTGCAAAACTGAAGATAAAAAAAATCTTTGGGACAAAATGGAATCTTATCATCCGATAACAAGAGTTCTAGGGAAAAGGTGAAACTTTGGCTTATCTGGCAACCATCCTCATTTATCTGGTCATTCTTTTCGTTTTTGGCCTGCATGTTTCCAGACGGCTGAAACGCAAAGAAGACTTTCTCGTTGCCGGACGCACACTCACTGCCCCCATACTCGTGGGAACTCTTCTTGCGAGTTGGATCGGCTCGGGAGATATTTTCAGCGTCTCTGACCTAAGCTACAACCACGGATACTCCTCGCTCATCGGGAGTTCCGGGGGCTGGCTTGGTATCATTATCGTCTTTTTTATTGCGGCGCGCGTGCGAAGGTTCGGCCAGTTCACGGTCCCTGATATCCTCGAGGCACGATATAACAAATGGGCAAGGATCCTTGCCACAATCACCACTATCGTCGCCTATGTGACCATTGTCAGCTATCAGTTCCGGGGCGGCGGCTGGGTGCTGAACATCTTCAACGGCCTCATCATGCTCGGCGGAATTTTCCTCGCCCTCCCTTTCCTCATCCAGCATGTCGGCGGGCTGGATTACATTGTTGCCAACGTGACACCGAGGCAGTATGCCTTCCTCGGGAACATGACCTGGATTCAAGCGATGGGATATTTTGTCCCGACCTTCCTTCTGGCACTCGGAAACGGTAATATGTATCAGCGCTTTTTCTCAGCAAAAAACGAACGAGAAGCTAAAAGGTCTGTGATCGGCTGGGTCATCGGTGTCATCCTTCTGGGGATTGTTTTGCAGAGTTTAGCTGTTGTGGGCAGCAGTTACTTTAAGAATTTGCCAGCTTCGGAATCCGGAAAGATCATTCTTTTTGTGGCCCATAAGGGAGTACCGGTTGCGGTGGGTTGCGCACTGATGGCCGCCATTACCGCGATCATCATTTCGACAGCGAACGGATTCCTGCTCGTTCCGGCAACGAATGTGATTCGGTATTCCGTCTATCTACCCCGCACTTGTCCTCTCTCTGTTTCTGCTGATATTCGTCAGCTTGATCAGCACAAAACCTTCCCCGGAAAAATGGAGTCCCTTTTTTAAAGAAGGAGAATCAACATGAAAACAGGCATTGTCAAAGATCGACGTTACATGGATCACCACATGGGATTTTCTCATGTGGAGACACCTCAGAGGCTCGATGTGATCTACCGGATGATCGATGAAAAAATCACATTTGCTTTAGATCAAATTGAACCACGACTGGCTGCAGAAGATGAACTTACCCTTATCCATACACCCTCTTATGTGGACCTGGTCAAATCGACTGCCGGGAAGGAACATGTTCAACTCGACCCTGACACATCCACATCCCCCAAGTCATGGGATGTGGCCTGCCTGGGAGTTGGAGGCGTTTTAAACGCCGTCGATTCCATATTGGAGGGGAAAATCCGGAATGGTTTCGCCCTGGTCAGGCCTCCCGGTCACCACGCCGAGGCATCCCGAGCCATGGGATTTTGTCTCTTCAACAACGTCGCTATCGGAGCCGATTATCTTATCCAAAAACACGGGCTCAAGCGGGTTTTGGTGGTGGATTGGGACCTCCATCACGGAAACGGCACCCAGAGTTCTTTTTATGACAGCTCACAGGTCCTTTACTTCTCTGCCCATCAGTATCCTCATTATCCGGGTTCGGGCCACTGGAATGAGGTGGGAGAAGGGAAAGGAAAAGGATTCACCATCAATGTTCCTCTCCGAGCGGGAAAAACAGATGGGGATTATCTTCACATCTTTCAAAAAATCCTCCACCCGGCAGTGGCTGAATTCAAGCCTGAATTTATCCTTGTATCTGCCGGATTCGATATCTGTGAGGGGGATCCTCTTGGAGGGATGCTGATTACGAAAAAAGGATTTGGGGCATTGGCCGCAGAACTCTTAGATCTGGCTGCTGAGTTTTCCCAGAAAAGGCTCCTGTGTGTCCTTGAGGGCGGGTATGATCCTCAGGGGCTTCAAGATGGTGTGGAACAAGTTTTGTATCAGCTGGCGGGTGAGGCTTCTAAGCCCGACATCGATCCCAAAAAATCCTCGACAACAAGCCAGGAATTAGCTCCCATTTTAGAAATCCAGGAAAAATACTGGCCTTCCATCGGCGCCTGAGCGGCAGCTGATCCCAGCCATCGCTGCCCCCTGGTTGCTGCAGCCGTCACATATAAAGGACAATAAAATATACCCAGACAACCTCATCTCTTGGGGAGAAAGTTGGCATAACAATTGCAGTAAATATAGGCGGAATTTGGATGAAGGAGAAAGAAAATGAAAAAATTCATGGTTCTATCAATCATTCTCATTTTCTCTCTCTCCGCAGCCAGTGCTGATGACACTGTCCGGTACACAAACGACTCGTTTGCACGCCTTAGCTATATAAACGGAAACGTTTACATCCAGAGAGCTGCCGAGCTTGATTATGAAGAAGCCATGGTGAACATGCCTGTGACAGAAGGCGACAGGATAGGAACGACTGAGGGAAGAGCAGAAATTTACATGGGTAGAGGAAAATATTTGAGAGTCGATTATAACACGAAGATGGATTTTCTCGATTTGCCCAGGCCCGGGAACGATCTGACGCGCGTTCAGATCTGGAAAGGGAATATTGTTTTTTCGATTATTTCTCTAAAAAAAGAAAAAATGATAGAAATTCATACCGACGACACGTCTCTTTACATTCTGGAACCCGGGCTGTACAGGATTGACGTAAGAGAAGGTGAGACAGAGATCTTAGTTTTCAAGGGTTTGGCAGAGGCTGCAGGGGAAACCGGATCTATATTAATAAGAGACGAACAGAGAGTAGAAGCTATTGACGGGCACTTCCTCGGACGTCCGGCAGGCTTTGCGGCGGTGGCAGGAGACAGTTTTGACCGATGGAGCGAACAGCGGGAAAATGAAATCCGGAAGCGAATGGCTGAAAGGTACTTGCCTGACGAATTGGAGGATTTTGAATATGAACTTGCCACCTACGGCGCATGGGCATATGTCTTTCCGTATGGCAATGTCTGGGTTCCCGGCGGCATCGGTGCTGACTGGCGACCATACTGGCATGGACGCTGGATGTGGCTTCCAGTCTGTGGATGGGCATGGCTCCCGTATGAGCCCTGGGGTTGGGTGACCGCGCACTATGGCCGTTGGCACTGGAGTGCCGGATTCGGATGGTACTGGATACCGACCGCTGTCTGGGGGCCTGGATGGGTGCACTGGTACAGCGGATACGACTACGTCGGTTGGGTCCCCGCCAACTTTTGGGGACGTCCTGGAGTTATAATCGACAACGCCTACTACGGACGAAATGCCGGAAATTCTTATGTGCGGGGGTCTCGCGCCTTGACTGTTATACACAAGGATCAGCTCAAAGCCAGGGACATCTCTAGGATCGCTCTCAGCAAGAATTCCGTTAAAAATATCGGGAATTTAAGTCTGGTCAAAGCCCAACCGGCGGTCAAACAGGCCCGCAGCAGCAAAATTCGCCTGAAATCACTCAGGAGAGGCTCCTCTGCAACACCAGAAAGTACCTATACGCCATCGATAAAGATTACCAAATCGGACAGCTCCAAAAGAATTAAAATAACAAGTCCAGATATAAAAAAGGCCAGCACTACACTTGGTAAGATCACCAATATTCTCTCGGACAGCAAGAACCAGGCAACAAAATCCAACAGCAGATCCTCGAAACGAATTTCCCCCAAGAGCAAGTCTTCAAAAAACTCTTCTTCAAAAAAGATAAAATCGAGTTCGATCTCAAAGTCGAAAACTTCTTCAAGCGTTAAAAAATCGTCTTCACCGAAGAGTTCTTCCCGAACGCGATCGAGTTCAAAAAGAGTGAAAAAAAAGAAATGATTTGACCTGGAGGATTACTCTTCTTCCTCTTTTTTTTTCCTCAAGGCTTCGTAGTAATCATAGGTCAGCATGTGGTCGTCATAGGAACAAAATCTGTCGGGCACTTTTTGGGGGAAAAAATACTCCGTGATCGTAAAAAGGCAGATGGGTGTTGCAAGCAGGCCCGTCTTCCGGTCGATCGTTTTTTGAACAAGATTGGGGGGAACTTCGAATTCTTCCCACTCATATTCTACCCCCATCTTTTCGGCTGCTTTCTTTTTATCCGCGATGATATGGTCAAAAAAGTCAATGAAAACGGGCAGTGCCGCCACAGCGCCGGACTGACGCTCTCCTATGGTGATCCGTTCTTCCTTGTGGCCGATCCAGACGCCCAAGACAAGGGATGGGGAAAATCCCATAAACCAGGCATCTGCCCAATCGTCCGTTGTCCCCGTTTTCCCGCATAGATTATTTTCCAGATAACCGGCCTGCCAGGCTGTCCCCCTCTGCACCACTCCGCGGAGCAGATTGGTCATCATGAAGGCCATCTGGGGAGATATCACTTCCTCAGACTCGATTTTGGCTTCCTCCTGAATGTTTCCATCCTTGTCTTCGATCCGTGAGATGAAATAGGGTGTTATCCGTATGCCCTTGTTAGGAAAGGTTGTGAATGCCGAGACGAGCTCGATCATTTTTATTTCAAAAGCTCCCAGGGATAGAGACATATAAGGATAAATCGGGGAGGTGATCCCGAATTTCTGGCAGTATTCCACGCCCACCTGGGGAGAAATGAATTCGAGCAGCTTGGCCGTGACGATATTTCTCGACTCCTCAAGACCCT
This sequence comes from uncultured Eubacteriales bacterium, assembly GCA_964580235.1. Taxonomy (GTDB): domain Bacteria; phylum Acidobacteriota; class Aminicenantia; order Aminicenantales; family Aminicenantaceae. The sequence goes on from CAZOJY010000005.1 coordinate 24,054, forward strand.
GACGGACAGTGACCGATCCTTTGTACTTCTCGTCGTAATTCGGGGGCGACCAGATTTTGCCAGACCATTTATCGACAAAATCCGTGGGCTCATCCACGACCCTGTCGGCTGGTGTGAATCCGTTTTCAAGAGCAGCCGTGTATAAAAAAGGTTTGATGACCGAACCAGCCTGCCTCATGGCCTGGGTGGTGTTGTTCCATTTGCTGCGTTTGAAAGAATATCCCCCTACCATGACTTTTATCTGGCCTGTTTGGGGCTCGATGGCCAGAACAGCTCCTTCGAGAATGGGCTCTTGATCGAGGGATGCCGAGAATTCCGATTTTTCCTTGTCGACTTTGTTGATTTTCACATGAATGACATCCCCCCTTTTGATCAGTTTTCTCAAATCGGATGTCATGGTCCACCGGATATTTTTGTTCGTCAATTTTCCCGTATAGCTTTTCACTTTCACCTGCGCCTCGGCCCTCTTCGTATCGAGAACTACGGCCTCGATGATATCCCCTTCCCCCAGGGTGGTTTTCAGCCAACTGGACAAAAATTCCTTGCTTGTCTCTCCATCACTGGTTTTCAAAAACAGACGATCCTCGACGTCTTCCAGATTCTCGACCCCTTCGTCGATCAGGTTTTGCTTATCATTGCGCCACCCCTGCCTCTTATCCAGGATATGAAGCTGTTTCTTTAAGGCTTTCTCGGCATACCGTTGATATGTCGGGTTGAGGGTGGAATACACTTTGAGGCCTTCTTTGTACAGCGCATCCGCCCCGTAGTTTTTTTCGATGTGCTTTCGGATTTCCTCTTTGAAGTAGGCAGCAAAATCAGAATCCTGCCGCAGGCGGGGAAGAACATTCAGAGGCTCCTGTTTGGCCGCCTCGGCTTCTTTGGCGGATATATATCCCTCATCGGCCATCCGGTTTAACACATGGTTTCGACGGCGGAGCGTGTCATCGGGATTTTTGTAGGGATCATAAACTGCCGGTCCGCGAAAAATTCCGGCGATCGTAGCGGCTTCATTCAGGGTCAGATCCGAAACACTTTTGCCAAAATAGAGCTGGGAGGCTGACTCCACACCATAAGCCGTGTTGGCCAGCCAGAACTGGTTGCAGTAAATCGTGAGGATCTCCTGTTTGGTGTATCGTTTTTCGAGCGCTAGAGCAAGAATGACCTCCTTCAATTTTCTCCTCAGCGTTTGGCGGGTATGCAGCAAAATTGTCCTTATCAACTGCTGACTTATGGTGCTCCCGCCGTGCAGCCGCCGCGGGGTGAGGATAAGTTTAACATCCTCTTTGACGGCCCGCAGAATTCCCCGGAAATCGATCCCCTTGTGTTCGTAGAAACGGGGATCCTCGGTCGCAATAATGGCATCCCTTAAAATTTGGGGAATCTGGTCGTATGTGACTTCAACTCTCTTTTGCTGTGCATACTCGCCTATGGTTTCTCCATCCTCTGCGTAGATGTAAGTGATTTTCCCAGGTTCCCACTCTTCGAGTTGGGCAATATCGGGAAGGTTCTGCAGAATGGCCTTGTAAAAGCCGAGAACAGCTCCAAAGGCCAACGAACAAAAGATTAAACCTGAGATCAGGGCAAGTTTAAATAATTTGCGCAATTTGAGTTTCTTGAATACAGGGATCTTGAATCTGGGTTTCCTGAACTTGAACTTCTTAATCTTAACGATTAATTGATTTTGAATCGGCATCCAACAAAATATAACAGAAAATGGGGACCTCCCACAAGAGGATGGATTCGGCTGCCTGATTAGACAAACAAAACGGCGATGGATTCCAGGAACTCGAGCACAATCTTTTCGATATCTTTGTATACGTTCGCTTCTGGTCGTGATGCATCAATGTGGTGAATATTTTCGCCGCCGAAGCTCCGAAAGATATCTCTCACTTTAACCAGATAATCTTTTTGTTCGAAGTGTTTGTCTATTTTTTTACGACTATTTACGATACGGTCCAGGCCTTTTTGCGGGGCGATATCCAGGATAAACACCAAATCCGGTTTTACGGCAAAAGATTCGTTTCGGTGCCGGATCACTTCAGGGTCAATCCCTCTTGCACCCTGGTAGGCGATGGTCGAAAAATAATATCTATCCAGAACAATCACTTTTTTTTCTCTGAGGGCCGGTTTTAAATTTTTTGCGACATTCTCTTTTCGATCTTTCTCAAACAGGTCAAGCTCTTCTTCGGGAACAAGAGAATCTGCGCGAACAGCCTTTCTCTTGATTTCCCGTCCCCATTTGCTGTCCGAAGGCTCCCGGAAATAAACCGCATCCCATCCCCTTTTTCGGAGGGATACCAACAGCCGTTTGGCTTGCGTGGTCTTTCCCGTCCCATCGATACCATCTAGCACGATCAGAATGCCTTTTTTTAACTTCATCCTCACCCGAATACTACCATAATTCATGAATCGGGGATAGGTGCCGAGGCCTAATTCAACCCCCTGTCTTCGATGGCTTGTAAGAGGTTTAAGCTTTGACACAGACAAGTTGGAAAAGGCTCAGAATCTTTGGCTGAGAATGACAATCTGATAGAAATGTCAAATGTTGAGACTCGACCCCAATTTGGATGCAACTTTTGAATTTAAATCTAGTTATTAATTAGTTAGTATGATTGAATTTTAGGCCAATATGTGCTAATTTATATTTTAATTCGAAGGAGGAACAAAAATGAAAAAAACCCTATTCATTGCTCTATTCAGCTTTTTTCTCGGACTATTTCTGGCGGGCATAATTTTTGTCTATGTTCCTGAGCAAAATGCGCCTGCAAATTATGCGGATAAACCTTCTCCTCCCTCTTTCTCAACGAATCTCTATGCCGTTCCTCCGGCTCAGTCAAAACCGGAATACAACTTTGCAACGATCGCAGAAAAAGTGGCTCCTGCCGTTGTCTACATCGAAGCTGAGAAGGTCGAAAAAGTCCCGTACAGGAGTATGATGGATGATCCATTTTTTGAAGATTTTTGGAGATTTTTCGGGGAACCCCGAGGGAGAGAACAAGAACGGCGTTCCATTGCCCGGGGAAGCGGCTTTTTCATCAGCAAAGACGGCTACCTGATCACCAACAATCATGTTGTCGAAAATGCCGAAAAGGTTACACTCAAAACTCTCAATAATCAGGAATACGATGCTAAAGTCATAGGAACTGACCCAGATTCTGATGTCGCCCTCCTCAAGGTCGATGAAAAAAACCTCCCCTTTGTAGAACTCGGGAACTCTGACCAGTGCCGCCCGGGGGAATGGGTCCTGGCCATCGGAAATCCGCTCTCTTTTGAGCACACCGTAACCGCGGGGATCATAAGCGCCAAGGGACGGCAGCTCCTGGGAGGTCCCACATACCAGAACTTTATCCAGACCGATGCAGCCATCAATCCCGGAAACAGCGGCGGGCCTCTGGTGAATATGAAGGGAGAGGTCATTGGAATCAATGCTATGATTTCTACGACAACTGGTGGCAGCATCGGAATCGGATTCGCCATTCCCTCTGACCTGGCCAAAAAAGTGGTCAAGCAGCTCAGGGAAAAAGGGAAAGTCGTTCGAGGCTATTTGGGCGTCAGAGGAATTTACCCTGTGGATGACGGCATAAGAAAAAGTCTCAACATTGATGTGAAACAGGGAGCCATGGTTCAAGAAGTGGAAGCCGGAACACCGGCAGACAAAGCAGGAATGAAGCCCTATGATGTGATTGTGGAAGTGGACGGAAAGCCTATAAAGGATCACAACGATTTACTCATCAAGATTGCCGATATCCCCCCCGGAACAACGGTCGAGATCAAAGTCGTCCGAAAAGGCGGTGTGGAGAAAATTCTCAAGGCAAAAATTGTGGAAAGGGAAACAGCGGAGGAACAAAAGCCGGCAACATCTTCGGAAAAAGACATCGGTTTCAAGGTCAGGGAGATGACATCCCGCCTGGCGGCACGTTTGGGCTACAAGACCGATGAAGGCCTGATCATCACAGATGTCACGCGGTACAGTGAGGCGGACAGAAAGGGCATCCAGAGAGGAGACATCATTCTCGAAGTCAATCAGATCAAAATGGAAAACGTGAGAGATCTCGATAATATTCTAAAAAAAGCCAAATCCGGGGATGCGGTGATGCTGCTTCTACGAAGAGAAAACAACGGTAGAAGCTCTGATTACATCGTAACCTTAAGTATTCCCGAATGAAATTTACAAAAATCCACTCCCTCGGAAACGACTTTCTGATCGTCGAAGAGGAGAAACTTCGAGGAATAGAAGACAAGCCTGCCCTGACCCGGAAGATCTGCGAGCGCCACACAGGAGTGGGGGCAGACGGTCTGTTAGTGATTCGCGTCAAAGATAAAGCCAAGGGTTTTGTGAATTTCCGTGTGTTCAATGCGGACGGAACCGAAGCTGAAATTTCTGGGAACGGGTTGAGATGTGCGGCGGCCTATCTTTACCACCACAAAAAGATCGAATCTAAGAGATTGGAATTTCACACCCCTGCCGGAAATAGGGAAAGCAAGCTCACCAAGCCGAATGAAAATCTCTATCATATCCAAATAGAAATGGGGATTCCGTTGCTGCGCTCGCAGGACATTCCTTTCTACGATGGCTCTGTTCATGAAAAAATCATCGATTACCCATTATCCATCAACAGGAAGGTCTATCCTATCACTGTCGTTTCCTTGGGAAATCCCCATTGCGCAATTTTTGTTGATCGGTTTCCCGCTCGGATCGAGTGGCAGCAAATCGGCCGCGAGATCGAGCTTCATCCTTTTTTCCTGAAAAAAACCAATGTCGAGTTCATCAGAGTCTTGAACAGAAAAGAGATCGAAGTCCTGTTCTGGGAACGTGGAGTGGGCGAAACTCTCTCCTCCGGAAGCGGAAGCTGTGCGGCTGCCGCAGCTTCCATCCTGAAAAATCTGACCGATCAAATTGTCAAAGTGCGGACAAGTATGGGGACGCTGGAAGTGGAGTGGAAAAAAGAGAAAGTCTATCAGTCTGGCCCCGCCGAAGTCGTTTGCGAGGGAAATTTTATCGCTATTTAAAAAGCGTAACTCAACCCAAGCCCCACGATCGAAGCACTCAAGTTATATCTGCCTGGTAATCCAAAAGGAGGCGTGTATTCCTTTTTCTCCCTTTCTTTCCCGTCTGCAAGAATATAAGCAAAATCGATCCGCATCCGGCCCGTTGTGTAGCCGATCCCTCCCAACAGGGTGAATTTATCCACATCGATATTGGCGACATTCAGGTATTCTGCGGGCGTGGCCGCCCGGTCCAAACCAATTCCAGCCCGGAGGGCAAGTCCGCCGGAAATTTTATACTCCATCCCTGCCCGGACGATGAGGATATCTTTAAAATTCATCGGTTCTTTTTCCTCGATATTGTATATGCTCAAATCTTCCCTTGGAACATTTTTGATCGTTTTATCGATATTTTCCAGAGCCGACCACATAGTGTATTGGGCACTGGTAGTAAATAGGAATTTATCAGATAATCTGTAGGCAAAGCCTATTTCTATATCCCAGGGAAGATTAAATCTCGTCTCAGAATCAAGATCAAGCGCAACACTCCCAAACCCAGGAACGTCCACAGAAACGGTTGTCTTGCCGGTGAGTTTCATCTTTGCAGGCCCTCTGACGCTCAAACCAAAACTTGCCCTTTCTGACGGCTTGTACATCAATCCAACGCCAGCCGAAAGGGAACTCCCACTCTCATCTGTCTTTATGGCTCCCAGTGGCTCTGAGATGGTATCCACTTCAAAAACAGAGCGGTAAAAATTTATGTTCAAACCAACGGAAAGTTTCTGGTTAACCTGGTAGGATAGAGTTGGCGTCAGGGAAACGACCCCCAAATATGATTTCAGTGAGGGGATGGGCAGCTGTCCTTCTGTCCATTCAACGCCTCCGCCCGCATAAGGAACATAAGCGCCAAAGCCTATCGTCAAACGTTCACTTGTCTGGTAGGTTACGAAAAACTGGGGTATCGTAGAATTGTACTGGCTGTGGACGCTTGAACCTGTAGGGGAAATATATTCATGATTCGGCATGATATAAAATCCATCGATTGAAAAATTTAACTTATTATTCTGAAACACCAAACCGGCCGGATTATAATAGATAGCGCTTGGGTCATCAGCTAATCCCGCAAAAGCTGCTCCCATCGCGATGGCCCTGGCCCCCATCAGCGTGTTATTCCATCCACCGCCCCAAAGGACTGAAGAAAAAAACAAAATTGTCACAAAAGAAATAATCGTTTTTCTGTACATTCTCCCCTCCTAAGAATACAGAAACATCGTCCGTTTCTACTTGTTTATAAAAATCTCCTCTCTTTGTCAACGAATAAAAATGGGGACGGCAGACTCTATTTTTTTTACTGTTTTTTCTTTGTTACCGGAGTCGTTTTGTCCTGCGGTCCATTTTTGCCAGCTCTCCTGGAAAGGGCATGGACAAAAACATCCCCGATTTCCTCGACAAAAATGAATTCCATCTCCCTTTTGATCTTTTTGGGAATATCGATTAAATCTTTCTTGTTGGCGTTTGGCATGAGCATCCTTTTCACTCCGGCCCTTTGAGCCGCCAACACTTTTTCCTTAACTCCTCCCACCGGAAGAACAATCCCTCTCAACGTGATCTCCCCTGTCATGGCCACATCCCTCTTGACCTTTCTGCTGGTACAAACTGAGATCAGAGAAGTGGCAATGGTCACGCCGGCAGAGGGGCCATCCTTCGGAATCGCTCCTTCAGGAATGTGGATGTGAAAATCATTTTGTGAAAAAATACGGATCTCGATCCCTAAATCCCTGGCATGAGCGCGTGCATAACTCAGGGCCGCCCGCGCGGATTCTTTCATCACGTCTCCCAGGGATCCTGTAAGCGACAGCTGTCCTTTTCCTTTCATCTTGATGGCCTCGACAAAAAGAATTTCCCCTCCCGAAGCTGTCCAGGCGACGCCGGTGGCTACACCGACCCTGTCCTTCTTGAGCAATTGATCCCTGAATATTTTGGGTGGGCCAAGGTATCTCTCGATATTCTGGGAGGTAATCCGGAAAAGCTTCCCTTTGCCTTCGGCGACTTTTCTCGCCACTTTACGGCACACCGAAGCGATCTCCCTCTCCAGATTCCGAACACCGGCCTCTCTTGTGTACAGGGAGATGATCTTCTGGATGGCTCCTTTGGTGAAGGATATGTAATTGCTGCTGAGCGCATTCTCCTTGACCTGTTTTGGCACCAAATGACGAAGCGCGATCTGTAGTTTCTCCTCCTCGGTGTATCCCGGAAGATGAAGAATCTCCATCCTGTCGCGAAAAGCCGGCTGAATCGGATCCAACAGATTGGCCGTCGTGATGAACATAACCTTGGAAAGGTCAAACGGAACACCAAGATAATGATCGCGAAAACTGTTGTTCTGCTCCGGGTCCAGCACCTCGAGCAGCGCCGATGACGGATCGCCTCTGAAATCGGCCCCGATTTTGTCCACTTCATCCATCATATACACAGGATTATTCGAACCGCAGCGGCGGATTCCCTGGATGATTCGGCCCGGCATGGCCCCCACATAGGTCCGCCTGTGACCACGGATTTCGGCTTCATCTCTGACGCCCCCCAGAGATATCCTGCTGAACTTTCTTCCCAGCGCTCTGGCAATCGACCGGCCGAGAGAGGTTTTTCCCACCCCGGGAGGACCGACAAAACAAAGAATCGGTCCTTTAATCCTTTTGGAAAGTTTCCGCACCCCCAGATACTCGAGAATGCGCTCCTTTATTTTATCAAGGCCGTAATGGTCCTCATCCAGAATTTCCCTTGCCTTTATCAGATCCAGATTGTCCACCGTGCTCTTGTTCCAAGGGAGGGCAAACATCCAGTCCAGATAATTCCGGACCACCGCTGTTTCGGCAGACTCCGGGTGCATCTGGGAAAGCCGCTGAATCTGCTTCTCCAATTCCTCACGAATTTCTCTTGCCACCTTCAACTTTTTGAGTTTTTCCTGATAGCCCTTGATCTCCTCTTGGATTTCACTTCCTTCACCCAGCTCTTTTTGGATGGCTTTCAACTGCTGGCGAAGAAAATACTGCCTCTGGAGTTTATCCATCTCTCCTTTGGCTTCGCTCGTGATTTTGGATTGAACATCCAGAAGCTCGAGCTCTTTGGTCAATAGTTCATAGACTTTTTTCAGTCTTTCAAAAGGGGCAGCGACCTCCAAGATTCTTTGCGCCTCATTGACTTTCAACTCTAGGTTAGCCGCCGTAAGATCAGCCAGACGCCCCGGCTCTTCCACGTTTGCCGCGATGATCATCACCTCAGGCGGAATGTTTTTGCCAAGAGCCGAAGCTTTGTCCAAATCCGTCCGCACATTGCGCACGAGAGCTTCGACCTCGATGGATTTTTCTGCTTCATCAGGGTCGTGTAAAACCTGCACGCTGGCCGTGAAATAGGGTTTATCTTCCTGAAGGCTCTCGATTTTCGCCCGCACAAGGCCCTGAGCCAGGATCCTGATTCTTCCGTCTGGGAGTTTCAGCATCCGCATGATCAAAGCGACTGTTCCGATGGCGAAAACATCCTCTTTCTTGGGGTCCTCGACCTCAGCACTTTTCTGCGTCAAAAGAAGAATCATCCGATGGGAGGAAAGAGCCTGATCCACCGCGTTTTTTGATTTTTCTCTGCCGACAAACAGAGGCACAACCATGTAGGGAAACACCACGATATCGCGCAACATCAGAACAGGAAGCTCCTTGGGAACATGAAGTTTTTGATCTTTCTCTTCGATAAGGTCCTCGAGCTGTTCTTCATAACTGCTTTCCTTTTTTTCCATGCAATCCTCCAGACTATTTGCCAGACTTCTGGACTTTGACGACAACTTTTTTTTCTTTTGTCTTTCGATACTTTTTTAGAACTATTGTCAAAATGCCGTTCTCCAACATGGCTTTGGATTTTTCGGGGACGACAGCAACCGGCAAAAACACAATTCTTCGGAATGTTCCGAATTCTCTCTCCAGCCGGAAATATCGAACACGGCTTCGAGAATGACTCTCCCTTTTGATGCCCTTCAGCTCAATCCGATTGCGATGGAGAAGGATGGAAATGTCCTTCTGAGCCACACCCGGAAGTTCGGCTTTGACGATGACGGCATCTTCCTTTTCGGAAATATCCACGCAGGGCACCCAGCTCTCGTCTAGCCCAAAGAGCTCTTTTTTCTGGGAGAAAAATTCACCGAAAATCTTGTTAATCTCGGCCTCAATCTTCACAATTCTCGAGACCGGTCTTATTTTCTTTATCATTACTTTTTAAATCACTTTTGCTGTTTATTCTTAATTTTTCGCAAAAAATGCCGATGAATTCTTGGTGTTAATTTTGCGTCTGTGTGCTTGATTATCTCTCTTTTAAAAGAACCTCGAGCTCTTTCTTGAACTCCAAGACATCTTTGAATTCTCGGTAGACAGATGCAAACCGAACATACGCGACCTTGTCCAAAACCTTAAGTTTCTCCATAACCCGTTGGCCTATTTTAGAGGTGGCTATTTCCTTTTCGGGGCGATCCTGCAGATTGGCCTCTATTTCCTCGACAATCTCTTCCAGCTTCGATACCGGAACCGGCCTTTTCTCGCAGGCTTTCAACAATCCCTGCAGGAGCTTTTGACTATCGAACCGCTGCCGTTTCCCATCCTTTTTGATGACCATGTAAGGGATTTCTTCGATCTTCTCGTAAGTGGTGAATCGTCTTGTACACGAGAGGCACTCCCGGCGGCGGCGGATGCACAATCCGTTTTTGCTCTCTCTGGAGTCGATAACTTTGCTTTCAGAAAAATCACAAAAAGGACATCTCATGACTTTGTATCTTCTCCCAGCTTTTTAACTTGAAACAAGGAAATACCCTCTTTCCACAATATAGCATATCCGATCACATATGTCACCGCAAGCTGAATGCCATGAACTACAAGAGTCATCCCGACTGCCATACTGGCTTCGACGCCAAACAGGGAAGTCAATCCATATTTGCTGAAATAATCAAATCCTCCTATCATACCAGGAGTCGGGATCGAGGCGCCCACCATCGTGAGGAAGACAAACGGAAAAATGTAGAAAAACGGGACCCGGATGTCATAAGCAATAAGCCAAATCCAATAAAAAATGGCTATGTTGATCCAGACCACAAAAGACCAGAAAATGTAGACAAAAACATCTCCTACAGAATGAAAGAATTTTAAACCTTTGATGAATTCATCGATCAGGCCCATGATCTGATCACGCCATTTTTGGGACAGGGGTTTCAGAAATAAGACGATGACTTTTAAGGTTTTCTCCTTGAAGAAATACAGGGATAGAGTGACAAGCAGAATAATTAGAGCGATGGCCATTCCAATAATCCCCCAGAGAGCCAGGTTGGAATACGCTTCCTTATCTATTTCTATATTAAAAATCGAGGTATAAAGCGGCCGGAACACAAAAAAAATCCCGAGGAGAAAGCACATGTTGAACAGATCAAACATCCGTTCGACCACAATTGTCCCGATCACAAAGCCTTTATTCAAGCCCTCTTTCCGGGCTAGATAAATGGGTCTGACCAGCTCACCTAACCGTCCGGGAAAAAGGAGGGTCACAGAAAACCCCACAGCATTTGCAGCAAATCTGTTATAAAAACTCACACCTGTTTTCTCATGCTTCAGGAGACATTTCCAGCGAACGGCTCTGGCGATAAAATTCAACGGAACCATAAGAAGTAAAAAAATAAAAAACTTGAGATCGATGTCATTTAGATATCCAAGGACCTCACTCCAGTTGACACTTCGGAAGAAAAAAAACAGAAACACAAAGGTAAGGGCAACGAGAATGAGGGCCCTGATTCCGTTCTTCTTCATATTTGCGCCATATTATCATCAACAAAATGGACTGTCAAACTTATGCTGCATTATTCATAAACATGTTTTTTATAGCGGGGGTTTGATGCTATATGCATTGAAATCAGGGACATATTGCCAGAAATTGGGGACAGATACCGATTTGTTTTGAAATCGCTAACTTGTCCCATGAATTTCTTGAAAAACGCCCCTTAATCTTTTATTATGACGCTGTTGCTGGGAAGTCGTCCAATGGCAGGACACATGACTCTGGATCATGGAATCGGGGTTCGAATCCCTGCTTCCCAGCCAGCCTTATTTTGTGTCCTACCTCCGGAAAATTAGGCATTTTCCCACAAACAGGCAAACCGAAAACCTTAGGCAGTTAGTAGCAATTTTTGTCATTCTGTGTGACATCAGCGTGACATAGGGAGAAATTTATCCAACTTTACGTTTGACACTCTTTACTATTCCTTGATAATATTTTGCCGACCAGATAAAGGGGAAGTAGTGGCAATACAATGTCCTAAGTGTCAAACCGAAAATCCTGATACAGCAAAATTTTGCAGCGAATGCACCACTCCCATTCCATCAGCTGAAGAAATCTCTGTTTCTCAAACCAAAACTTTCCTAACACCTCCGAAGGTCCCAATTAAAGGGACAACTTTTGCAGGAAGATATCAGCTCATCGAAGAGCTTGGTAGAGGAGGAATGGGAGTTGTCTACAAAGCAGAAGACACAAAGCTCAAAAGATCAGTTGCCCTCAAGTTTCTGCCGCCAGAGCTGACACACATTCCTGATGTTAAAGACCGATTCATGAGGGAGGCTCAAGCTGCTGCCGCTCTGGATCATCCTAACATCTGCACGGTCTATGAATTCGACGAGGCTGAGGAGAAAACCTTCATCTCCATGGCCTTCGTTGAAGGCCAGAGTTTGAGGAAGAAGCTGGAATCAAGCCCGTTGGAGTTGGATGAAGCCCTTCGGATTGCCACTCAAGTAGCCGAAGGTTTGCAGATGGCCCATAAGAAAGGAGTTGTCCACAGGGACATCAAGAGTGCCAACATCATGGTGACAGAAGACAGCCAGGCGAAGATCATGGATTTTGGTCTTGCCAGGATGACAGGAGGGACTCTGTTAACACAGGAAGGCACAGCGATGGGGACCATTGCCTATATGTCTCCTGAACAAGCACAAGGGGAAGATGCTGTTGATGATGCGAAGAAGAGGCTGGACCAATCCTGAGGACGTTATTTCTCCTGATCTAATCGGATTTTAAGCAGGAATACGGTATCCTTCTTTAGATTAGTTTTTGCCCAGGCTTTCTGCTTTTCATCCAAAAGCTCGCCCATACCGGAAAGGGTGTTTCGGTCGCTGAGGGATTCAACAAATGAGATGCATTTCTTCAGATAGTCTTTGAAATTCATCCCGGTCCGATTTTCCACAATTTCCTTGTTGATCGGCCATCGGTTTTTTAAAAAATACCAGATATCGTAAACATCTCGATTCGCTGTTTTTTTACGTTCCAGAACTGCCACCAGCTTGTGGGCGAACATGTCTCCCCTGACCATTATCAGCATGGAGATCCCGAGGTAATTCTTCAGGTCGTAGCGGGATCCGAACATTCTTCGGTTAATCTCCACTTTAATATTCTGGGACTTTTCATCATAGGAAATGACAAATAGCAGAGTATGTTTTTTTCTGTACTTCTCCTTTATGGTTCCGTATTCGCGGAGGATTTTTTCAATCTTCTCGAAAACAAAGCTTTCTTTGTCTCCCTTCAATAAATCAAAATCAAGATCTACTGAAAATCGGCCGAGATCGTAAAAGAAATTCGCAGCTGTTCCACCCTTGAAGCCCAGAATAGGCCCGAGGGAGGTATCGGCGTAGATGTCTTTCAATATTTGAAGCAGGATTGTTTTATGGATATTTCGATCAAGCATTCAGGTTAGTTTATAATACGAATTCAATCTCTTGGCCATTGCTTTGTTATTATAGATAGGAAGCATTTCAAAACAAATATCCCAGTTTATCGAAGACAAATTGTCGAAATGGTAGTTTTTGTTCAAATAGATCGTGTCAAGGAAAGCTCTTTCTTTGGATGCGATGTAGTAGTTATCTTTTTTCTCGATGTTGAGCGTGTTCGTCAGGATCTCATTTTTCATACGGCGAAAAACATAGGTCTGACCATCGCAGGAAATTTCACGGCTCAAGTAACTGACAACGAATATTCGGTCATAATGCTGGAAAACAACGCCTTCCCTGGACATAACGGTTTCCAGGCTGATATAGGCTGGAGTGAATATTTTATTTGCCAGTTCCATCTTGTCATAGTTCTTGTCCTTGGCATAAATGCCTTTACGGATAGGGTAAAGCTTGCCCATTTTCGTATAGCGATACACACGTTTTTTTGTCAGTTTGATGTCCGTTTCGTTCCAAATCAAAGAAAGCTCTTTGAACGTGAAGACAGTGTTACTTGAACGAAGTAGAGCTGAGATATAATCCTTTTCCATGTTTATGAACCAAAGGTACCCAATAATGGGTACTTTCAGTTTAAATTATTATAAATAAATGTCAAGCTTCCTTTCTCCTTTAATAACGGTATCTCACCCGAAACGACAAGGTCAACGACTCAATAAGCAGGTTTCAATCACAAGAAATGGCCAGCGACATCGATTATCAAATGAGGATATGATGAAAATAAAGGTGGATCATCCAGCAGCCAAGCCCCAGATCAAGCAGCTCTTGACAGACAGAGCTTATGTGCAGCTTGTATATGCCCTCATCAAGACTGGCTTGATCACCGATCCGGACGAAAATCCTTTTTTAAAAGACCAGCCTGAAACGAACATCCGCTTCCGTCTTGCTGAAAATACAGGCTTTGAAGAATATACTCCAAAGGAAAGTAAATACGGTCGCCCACAGCGTCGTCCTATCGCCCTCGGTGATTACGATGGGGATGGCTATGTGGACGTCCTTGTTCCAGATATGGGGCTATGGCGCAATCTTGAGGGCAGCGGCAAATTTGAACTGGGATCATGCTAAACTTAGTTGTCATCAGAGAGAGGAACCATGATTGAAGATATAAGGAAAATCATCGCGTTTCAGAAACAAAGAGATTGGAATCAGTTTCATTCGCCCAAGAACCTGGCGATCTCACTTGCCCTTGAATCCGCTGAGATTCTCGAACTGTTCCAATGGAGCACGGACAATTCACTTCCTAAAGGCAAAAGGGATAGCCTGGAAGAGGAAATCGCCGATGTTTACTACTTTCTCCTCCTGCTGGCCCATGAGACGGGCATAGACATACGCAAGGCGTTCGACAAGAAAATGAAGCTCAATGCAAATAAGTACCCGGTCTCGAAATCCAGGGGAAGCTCGAAGAAGTACACGGAGTTGAAATGAGCATTCTCTTACAGCCAGCCTCGGGCACAGAGGCGATGCGTCACTACGAGGACACTATAAGCACGGGAGTGCGGCTTCAGTTGTTGAAGAAGTATCTTGGTCCCAAGGACTACTCGAAAACCGCTCAATTGGGCTCGGAGAGGGTCATGGTATGGGGGATCGTGCCCAGGGACGACGGCGTCCCCAGGTCTCAATGGACCCGGCTGGCAGAGGACGATTTGGTTTTGTTCTATGCGAGGAGGGGCTTCTATTACTTCGCCACCGTCTTTCTCAAGTTCCACAGCAAGGAGCTAGCAGAATCCCTCTAGGGGACGGATGACAACGGGAAGACTTGGGAGTACATATACATCCTGAAGGAAGGAAAGGAGATAGCGATCCGTTACGATCCGACCATACTGGGGTATACAAAGTAGCATGTTGTGTACGGGGCTCAACTTCTGACGCCTAAGCAATCGAACGCTCTGTTAGCCTATATCGGGAAGGAGGGCGTAAAGCTCGTTGACGAGGAATAGTTGTCTAAACAAGCACCAAAAATACGAAAAGATATCAAAACATACGAAACAATTCCTTGCAATAAATACCAATATTAATATAAATTCCTTGCAAAATATACCTAATATGTGTATTTTATCAATATGAAACGCAATATTATTAAAAAGCTGGCTGCCTGGAAAAACAAAAAGGATCGCAAACCTTTGGTTTTGCGCGGTGCACGGCAGGTTGGAAAAACATATATCCTCCAAGAATTCGGCAGAATATATTTTCCCCGCTGTCATTATGTAAATTTTGAGAATGATGAACAACTGGGAACGCTGTTTGAAAAAGATCTTTCACCCACCCGGATCATCAATGAGCTGCAGTTTTACCTTGATACCAGTATAGATACGGCGCATGACCTGGTCCTTTTCGACGAGATCCAACACTGTCCCCGAGCGCTGACCGCACTCAAGTACTTTCGAGAACAGATGCCTGAACTTGCTTTAGGCAGCGCCGGTTCATTGATCGGAATCAGTCTGGCCGAATCGTCTTTCCCTGTGGGGAATGTCACTTTTTTGGATTTGTATCCTATGAGTTACGATGAATTTCTGGAGGGTATTGGAAAGCTGCGTTTAGCAGAAATGCTGCGCACACAAGTTTTCCAGGAGCCGCTACCTGAAATAGCACACGGCCAATTATGGGATTTATGGAAAAATTACCTAGTTACGGGTGGTCTGCCCGAAGCAGTAGACTGCTATCGTAAGCACCTGGAAAACCAGTACGAAGCAATTCAGGCTGTTCGGCGCATCCATCGGGACCTCCTGGACACCTACATGGCAGATATTGCCAAACACTCGGGCAAAACCAATGCCTTTCACATCGAACGACTCTGGCGCAATGTGCCGATTCAGCTTGCACGCTCTCAAGACGGGAGTGCATTGAAGTTTCGTTTCAAGGATGCTATTCCTGGTTTGCGTGGCTATGACCGCTTATCCTCCCCGATGGACTGGTTAGAAAATGCAAGGCTCATCATACGAACGTCAATCGTGAATCGGGCTGAAACTCCGCTTGTTGGATTCGCGAAAGACAACCGGTTCAAACAGTATTTTTTTGATGTTGGGCTCCTTGCAGCAGTCAGTAATATTGATCCGGCATTTATCCTGAAATTCGATTATGGAAGCTATAAAGGTTATGTGGCGGAAAACTTTGTTGCTCAGGAGATGCGCGCTGCCGGAGTCAACAATTTGTTCTGCTGGGAAGGACGGACTTCTGAAGTGGAGTTCCTCCTGGAAACTCCATCGGGCATTGTTCCGATGGAAGTTAAATCAGGATGGGTCACCAAGTCCAAAAGCCTTAAGGTATATATAGAGCGCTACTGCCCCCAACAGAGTATTATCTTAAGTGCTGAAAATGTCAAAACACACAATTCTCGATTGTATGTGCCGGTTTATGCAGTCGGACTTTTGGTAAAATTATTGCTGAGGCAGAAACCATAATCCTTTGCTTTTGTGGTCCTCCCCCACTTCAAAATGACTCATTGATCCTTCCAAATCTTTTTAAGACCTCGAGAGGTAAATCCCTTTCCAAAAAGGTGCGGATGAATCCTCGTCTCCTGTCAAAACTATCATTATGGGAGCGGGCCAAGTAGGACCTTGAAAATGCCTTGAAAATTCGGTGATGTCAACAGAGATTT
The DNA here is from genome assembly GCA_964580235.1 of uncultured Eubacteriales bacterium. GTDB lineage: Bacteria > Acidobacteriota > Aminicenantia > Aminicenantales > Aminicenantaceae. The sequence continues at coordinate 40,422 of CAZOJY010000005.1, forward strand.
CAATGTTTACACTCTACAAAAAATTTGCTGATGACTGCATCCCAGGAGCATCAGGTAAGCAAGGTCTCCTCCCGAAATCTGCAGATGCGTCTTTTAGATCCTTAAAATTTTTAGGGGAACTTCAAACCTCCAACATTGTAAAATGGAAAGAAAACATTTAAATTGGAAATGCCTAAAGAAGAAAGGAGCAGCAGGATGATAAAAGCAATAACCTTTGATTGTTGGGATACATTAGTGGTGGATGACGAAAGCAGGGATAAAAAAAGAAAGGAATACTTTCGTCTTGTCCTCGACAGGTATAATGTTCCAAAAACTCAAGAGGAAATCGTCGATCTCTTCTCGGAAGAGGCCAAAATTTTTCAAGATCACATTGTCAGGAACAGGAAAACTCAGAATGCCATAACAAGAGCTGAGACTCTTATAGGACTCGCAAAAGCCGAGATTCCTGCCTCTGAAATAGCAAAAATTGCAGAGTTCAGCGATAAAATTGCTTTGAAATACCGTCCGCCTCTAGTGCAAGGAATAATAAAAATTCTTGAAGATTTATCCAAGATTTATATTCTTGGCCTTATTTGCAATACGGGCTGGCACTCAGGGGAGACAGTGAGAAGTGTTCTGCAAGGATATGACCTGCCAAAATATTTCGCGTTTCTCTCTTTTTCGGATGAAGTGGGTGTGGCCAAGCCCCACAAAAAGATATTTGAATTAACCGTAGACAGGCTGGGCTTTAGGACTGAAGAAGCTGCGCATATCGGTGATTCGGAATATTCTGACATTGTTGGCGCTAAACAGGCAAACATGAAGGCTGTCTTATTCACGGGAATTAACGCTAAATACAAGAACAATAACACGGCGGATGCTGTCATCAACAGCTATGATAATTTCCTGAACATACTTCAGGCTCTATGATGAATGATCTTGAAAGGTTGAGAGAGGCAGTCACAGGAAAGAAGATTATCCTGTTGGGGCTTAAGGGAAGCGGAAAGGGGAACAGAGCCAGGGAATTAAAAGCCTTGGGCTTGGTTCATATCGGCCTAGGCAATATTATACGGGATATGGTCAAAAAAGACCCGGCCTCTGAACTGTCCTCTAAAATCTCTGAGACCACCCGGAAAGGCGAACTTCTGCCTGATGAGATTGTGTTTCCCATCGTCAGGGAAAGATTGAATCAAAGAGACTGTCAAAAACAGGGTTTTGTTCTGGAGGGGTATCCGAGGACAAAATTACAGGCAAAAATGCTGCTTTCAGAGATTTCTCTCGATCTAGTTATTCTGCTTGATGTCCCCAAAGCTTTTCTCGTTGACGGGATTGTCCGTTTCAACAGGCAATCATGTCCCGAGTGCGGGGCTATTTACAGTGACTTTGATCCCTCTAAAAAAGAAGAAATCTGTGATGTATGCAGCCACAATCTGCTGAGACGCCCGAGTGACATTCCCGATGTGATTGAAGCCAGATTGAATTCCGATGAAGCCCAACTGAAATCCTTCCTTCCCCTGTTCAAAAAAAGAGGCCTTCTGGAGGTTCTCCCGATCACAGTAAGCAACGATGTGGAAATAGACAAAAAATGTTTGAAAACACTCAGGGAAAAAATCTATTGGGTTCAGACAGATGATGGAAGAAAAGCCCGGATGCTGAATTATGACGGAATGAGAACCAGGCTTTATGATTTGCTCGAAAAGAGGTTTCTATGAGTTTGAAAAGGATATACCAGATAAAAGAAACTCTAAAGATCGGATGGCTATTCAGATCTGTTTCCGGAGTTCTCTGCAACATCAAATATCCTGAATACAACCTGTTCAAGTCATTGGCCTTAAAGAGCGGTCTTCCCGGTTCAGAAGAATTCACGTTCACTACAGACGGGCAGCAGGTCAGAATCCTCCCCTACGGTCAGCATCTTGATCAGCATGGAAGCCACATCACGGATTTAAAAGCCCTAAGAGATGACTTTGTGAAATCAGAAGGGAAAATCTACTGGATCACAAAAAACAAGTTGATCGAAAGAAAATATCTCACCGAATTTGTCAAGGAAGGTCCTGTGAGACTTCATTTCCTTCCAGGAGCGAATTGTCTAGCCGCCGGTGGGGGAAGAAATAGACTGATGACTTTGATGAGGCTCGGATACAGGAATGCCAAACAACTTAAGCAGGCAAGATGGGATGAAGGGCAGGAAAAGTACCTTGAAGGAGATATCATTATTAATTATCCTGGAATGCCCGTCTGGGATGACATCCCGCCCGGAACAACTGAACAGGGATGGGTGGACAAGACAAAAAGATGGCAGGACGCCTATAATCAGGGACTGAGACTGACTATGGGCAAGATATACAAAGCCCTGTTTAAAGCAAGGAGTAAATAACTTTTTTCCCTTTGCCCTTCCACAAATATTGCACAGAAATTGTTGAAAAGCGTTGAAATCATATTACCAGGATTCGAACCTACGGCCTTCTGAGTGGGCTGCCTTCTCTTATTTGAATCCTCCCGCCCTTTGTGATATAAATCAGAGAGGGAATAAAAGAAGTTACATAAAAAGAAATGATGAAAATTGAGAAATGGAAAACGAAAAAATCTCGTCCCTTAGAAGAACGGTTTCCAAAATATATTTTAGACAAACTGAGAAAAGAATATGAAAAAACAAAGTTCAAAAATGAGACATTCGAAATGTGGCTGATTCGAACGAAGCGAATATAATCGTACACCACTAGATTGCAGCTTTGTATCTTCCCCAAAGAGCCAGCATATGAGGGAAAATCCGGGAAATTTGACCTAACCCAATGCATTTAAATGTTCCCAATGGCATGATAAAATTGGTATTGGATTTTATTTTAAGGCGGCCATCATGTTTAAAAAAATAAATGAGAACGTTTTTTGGGTTGGGAAAGTCGACTGGGAAATCAGAAAGTTTCATGGAGCTGAATACTCCACTCATCGAGGCACATCCTACAATTCTTATCTCATAAAAGATGAAAAAGTTGCACTGATTGAAACTGTATGCAGTTCCTATGGGACAGAATTCGTAAGAAATTTGAAAGAATCAGGAATCATAGAAAAGATAGATTACGTTGTTGCCAATCATGCTGAACTTGACCATAGCGGTAGTCTCGACGAATTAATGAAGTATATCCCTAATATCCCCATTTACTGCACTAAAAATGGTGTTAAGTCTTTAAAAGGTCATTTTCACAAAGATTGGAATTTCATTCCAATAAAAACGGGGGATAAACTTAATCTGGGAAAAAGGGAATTGATATTTATTGAAGCACCTATGCTTCATTGGCCCGACAGTATGTTCTGCTATTTAACCGAAGATAAAACACTCTTCAGCAATGATGCTTTTGGTCAGCATTATGCGACTGAGCTTCTCTATAATGATTTGGTCGACCAGGCTGAATTGTTTCAAGAGGCAATCAAGTATTATGCCAATATCTTAACGCCGTTCAGCAGCCTTGTAGAGAAGAAAATTAATGAATTGATCAATCTTAATCTCCCGGTTGAGATGATCTGTCCCAGTCACGGTGTTATTTGGAGAGATAACCCGTTACAGATAGTTCATAATTACCTCGAATGGTCAAAAAACTATCAGGAGAATCAAATAACACTTATTTACGATACTATGTGGAATGGCACAAAGACTATGGCGGAAGCAATTATTCAGGGAATACATTCTGAGGACAAGAAAGTTGTTTGCAAGCTCTTCAATATCTCTCAATCAGATAAAAACGATGTCGTCACAGAGGTTTTCAAGTCAAAGGCCATCCTGGTCGGCTCCCCCACGATAAACAGAGGAATATTGTCTGCTGCGGCTGGATTTTTAGAGGAAATAAGAGGATTGAAGTTTCAAGGAAAAAAAGCAGCCGCCTTCGGCACTTATGGTTGGAGCGGAGAATCTACCAAAATGATTAATGAAAAACTCGAGGAAGGCGGTTTTACGCTTTTAAACGAGGGAATAAGGTCGCAATGGAACCCAAATGAGAAGACACTAAAAGAATGTATAGAATTTGGAAAAGAGGTTGCCGCCAACCTCCAATGAAGATGGAAAAATTGTCAAGCTGAAGAAAGAAGGTATGCTGGATTTAATATACTCTAATTTCGTGATTCTGAAAAATCAAAGCGGACGGCTGTTAATCTATATACAGCAGGCCCGAATCCTGCTCGCAAAGCCAGGTTTTTTCGAGAGGAATTTCATGTCAGTTTTTAATCAGATATTAAAATCAAAAGAGGGTGAAGTCTATTTAAGGTCAATCAATCAGGAAATCTTATGAAGGACGTGTTCAATATCTGCAATAATATCTGCTTCGTCCTCGATGCCAACAGAGACGCGGATGAGACTGGGAGGAATGCCGGCCTTCGCCAGTTCCTCGGGCCCCATGGCGGAATGAGTTGTGGATGCAGGATGGGTGACGATCGTCTTGCTGGTACCCAGATGGGTAGCATGCACCCATAATTCAAGTGAATCAATCACCTTGACAGCGTCTTCATAAGAGCCTTTGAGCACAAAGGACATCAGCGAACTGCAGCCTTTCATTTGAGTTTGCGTCAGCTCATAATAAGGATTGGATTTGAGGCCGGGATAATTGACAGAACTCACCTTCGGATGATTTTCCAGGAACTGAGCAAGCGCGACAGCATTGCGGCAGTGTTTTTCCATGCGGAGCGAAAGATGTTCCAATCCGATGATATTGAGCCATGCATTGAATGGGGACATCGAAGGTCCCAGATAGCGCATGGAGCTTAGACGGAGGCCGTCCACGAGCTTTGCAGATCCGCAAATAATCCCACCCAGACTGGTGGCATTTCCACAGATGTACTTAGTCGTCGAATGGACGACGATGTCTGCCCCAAGCTCAACGGGTCTCTGGAGAGCGGGTGTGCAGATGGTGTTGTCCACGATAAGAGGAATGCTTTTTTCCTCTGCCAGTTCTGCAAGGGCGGGAATATCCGCAACAAAGAGGCCAGGATTGCTGGGACTTTCGACGAAGAGGAATTTTGTCTTTGGAGTGATCGCAGAATTCCATTCATCCATCGATTCAGGATGAGTCACCCAGTTGGTCTTTAGCCCCATTCGTTTAAAACCGGCATCAAACAAACAGAATGTACCTCCGTAAATTCGGTTGGAAGAGACAATCTCATTTCCAGTTGTCAAAAGATGGTGGCAGAGCATAGAAATAGCCCCCATACCTGAAGAGGTGGCAATGGCCTCCTCCGTAAGCTCCAAAGCTGCCATTCGTTTTTCGAAAACCTGGACTGTCGGATTGTTCCAACGACCATAGGTAAAGCCCGGCCTTTCGGCCGCAAAAATCGCAGCCGCTTCCTTAGCATCGGCATATGGGTATGCCACGGACTGGTAGATCGGAGTGGCCATAGAATCGGGTTCAAAACCTGCATGTCCCCCATGTATGGCCAGGGTATCGAATCCGTATTTCTTCATCTTAAACTCCTCCAGCAAGACATTTCATCGAATTGTGGCTCTATTTTGTTGAATTTTTCTCGAAATAGCAACTGTATAATAATGCAGTTCTCGACCTTGCTCATGGACACAATCAGGAGGTGAGTCGTTGACCTTGTCGTTTTCGGTGTGATAATCTTATCTCAGCATGTTAACGGTTGGAAATTGGGTGAAACTGTGAGGAACAAATCACCCATGCCTTGGAACTCAAAGAAGCCTAGTTGAAGCCGATAAAATGGGCAATCCGGAGAAGCCAACTCGGTGAAAAAAACAGCCATTTTGGGAATGGTTTCCACGCTCGTTCTGATTTCAGCCGCATTCCTATCTGCGGCCCCGACCCAGGGCCTGTCCAATGGATCTCTGTCCCTGGTTCCTGAAGGACCGGGGAAATGGCTTTTGACAAATGCTCTCTCGGGCCTGACCTTCCGGCTTCCCGTACGCAAGGAGTGGAAGGGCAAGCACCTCCACATCCAGGTGTTTCTTTTCGGAGAAGAGGTCGAGTCCATAGAGGCCCGGATCTACCGGGTGACGCCCCGGAAACCTTTTGTCACCAGAGTGCTCGAAGTCGCTCCGCTATCCGTAGCTCTCCACTGATCCACTGATATAAAAACCAGATATGGCCTACTAACCTTTTTATGGTACAGCCTGCAATTATTACAATAATTAACACTGAAATAAGCACACGATGAGATCGGACTTGGAAAATAGTCTATGATATTTAGAGTTATGATAAATAAGTCTTACGGGAGAAGCGCCTGGTACACCCGGCAGGATTCGAACCCATGGGGCCTTCTGATTCGTAGTCAGATTATCAGAATGATTATTCGCCCAGCTGCTTTTTAAATGACATATGCACTAAAATATGATAATTTCAACTGAGGTATAGTTAACAATCAGATCATGAAGAGACGAAAGTTCGTTAAAACTCTAGGGGGATGCGCAGCGGCCCTGGCTGCACCGGCGGGTGGGAATACATTCGTTACATGAAGCACCCTGAATACGAGGAGCTTTACAACCTGACTGACGATCCCAATGAAAGCCAAAACCTCGCCTCTGATCCGGGGCAATCCTCGCGATTGCAGTGTCTGCGCCGAAGGTGCCGGGAGCTTGCGGACTCGGCCCGCCATCAAGGAAAAGAAAAATGAACCAGGTAGACAGCTGCGGCATATCACCAGGACAAAGGAAGGCCACGAAAATCCGGTCGGTTCGAAAGACCGGAAGGAACGCATGTCATTTTGGCGTGATTGTTTTAACAGCAGTGGCGCTCATAGGTTGCAGCCGAAACGGGGGGCTTCGGGTGAATGATCTCCGAACGCAGTACAAGGTAAATCCACTGGGAATCGGTACAGCCATTCCTCAGTTGAGCTGGACTATTCAGTCCAATGCCCGTAATTGCACGCAAAGCGCCTACCGGATCCTTGTTGCGGAGAGCGAGAAGCTTCTAGCTGAAGAGCTGGGCAGCTTGTGGGACAGCGGCAGGGTGGAATCGAACGAAACCCTCAACATTCCTTATGCCGGAATCCCTCTGGATTCGCAGCAGAAGTGTTTCTGGAAGGTCTGCATCTGGGACGGAACTGGCAAGGCTTCGGACTGGAGCGCCCCATCATTCTGGGAAACTGCACTTCTCAAACCTGAAGACTGGGAGGCCGGCTGGATCTCCGATGGCAAGCCCACACCTGAGAAGGATGCCGATTTTTACAAGGAAGATCCTGCGCCCCTTTTGCGCAAGGACTTTGTTCTGGAAAAGAGGCCTGTAAAGGCAAGACTATACATCTCAGGCCTGGGATACTATGAGGCCCGTTTAAACGGCCGCAGGGTGGGCGACCGGGTTCTAGACCCAGGATGGACTGACTACACCGACCGGATCCTCTACAGCACATACGAAGTAACTGACCTTCTCCAAAAAGGTACAAACTGTCTAGCCGCGGTATTGGGAAATGGCTGGTACAACCCTCTGCCGTTACGCATGTGGGGAAGACTCAATCTGCGCGAACATTTGGCTGTGGGCCGTCCCTGCCTGATCGCTCAGCTGGAAGTCCATTTTGCCGACGCCAGCTCCATCACTGTTGTCACCGACAAATCCTGGAAAGTGCACGAAGGCCCCCTCCTTCGAAACAACATCTACCTGGGAGAGGTGTATGACGCTTCTCGCGAGATCCCCGGCTGGGACACCGCCGGTTTTGACGATTCGGCCTGGAGCCAAGCAGCGTCCGCTCCCAATCCGGGAGGCCGCCTGGAGGCCCAGTCTCAGCCGCCCATAAAAGCTGCAGAGGAGATCCGTCCAGTCAGTATTTCTGAGCCCAATCCAGGTGTTTTTATTGTAGACTTCGGTGAGAATTTCGCCGGCTGGGCCAGGCTGCGGGTGAAGGCGCCACGCGGGACCAGGATAAGACTGCGCTACGGAGAACTCCTCTACCCTGATGGTACTCTCAATCCTATGACCAGCGTGTGCGGACAGATCAAGGGGCTGCTCCGCGACGGCAGCTCCGTCGGGGGTCCAGGGGCCCCGGAAGTCGCGGTTCAACAGGATGTCTATATCTGCAGAGGAGAAGGGAAAGAAGTTTACATCCCCTCTTTCACTTTCCATGCCTTCCGCTACGTAGAAGTCACAGGCTTTCCCGGCAAGCCTGAATCGGAAGCTGTTACTGGCCTCCGCCTGCATGCTGACGTGGAATCCGCAGGCAACTTTGCCTGCTCCGATCCTCTCCTAAACAAAATCCAGGATATAACGCGGCGGACTTTTCTCAGCAATCTCTTCAGCGTCCAGTCGGACTGCCCACACCGTGAACGTTTCGGCTACGGCGGCGACATAGCCGTGACCTGCGAGGCCTTCATGATGAATTTTGACATGGCCACCTTTTACGCCAAGACTGTCAGGGACTGGCAGGACGCAGCGCTTCCCGATGGGATGCTGACCGACACGGCCCCCTTTGTGGGAATCCAGTACTGCGGGGTAGCCTGGGCCATGGTCCATCCCCTGCTGCAGGCTGAGCTTTTCCGCTACTACGGCAGCCAACGGCTGATAGAGGAGCAGTACCCCTTTTCCCGCCGCTGGCTTAATTTAGTCAGTTCACAATACCCGGATCACATCGTGACCGAAGGCCTGAGCGATCATGAAGGGCTGGAGCCTGCGCCCGCACCGCCGATGGTAACGCCTTTCTATGCCGAGTCCGCCCGTATCCTCAGCCGACTGGCCGATATTCTTGAACTCGAGGAGGATGTGACCAGATATCAAAAGCTCTTTATGGAAATCCAGGAAACCTACTTGGACCGTTTCCTTGAGCCTGGGAGCGGGCAGGTGCATCCCCACACTCAGGCGAGCCAGGCAATGGCCCTGGGTCTAGACCTTCTTCCTCCAGAAGAGCGGGACAGTGCGCTTCAGGTTCTCATCAATAAAATTCAGGAAGAACATAACGGACATCTTTCCACCGGGATATTCGGGACCCGCTATCTCTTGGAGGTCCTCTCCAGGACGGGGAATGCCGACATTGCCGCCGCCATTGTGAGGGAGACAACATTCCCAGGATGGGGTTATATGCTGGAAAGCGGGGCCACGACACTCTGGGAGCATTGGGAACTCAGCGATAATACATTTTCCCACAACCACCCTATGTTCGGATCGATAAGCGCCTGGTTCTTTCAATGGCTAGCCGGAATCCAGCCCCACCCCCAGGCCAAAGGATTCGACCGGTTCAGCATCCGGCCCCAGCCGGTGGAAGGGATAACGTGGGTCGAAGCCGAATACAACTCACTAAGAGGGATGATCCGCGTATTCTGGGAGCGCGATGATGAGGAATTTGTGCTGAAAATCACTGTCCCTCCCAACACGCGAGCCGAAGTCTTCATACCCACCTCCGATAACGAAAGCATCAGGGAAATTGGAAAGCCTGAAACGGGCCTTCCCGGGAATTGTGCCTGGAAAGCTGGCAATGGTTACGGCGTCTGCGAAATCGGATCTGGAACCTATACTTTTAGCTCTATATATAAATAAGGCAGAATTCAGTACGGTTTATGACAATTTTATAATGGGATTATTTCACTCACTCATTTTTAATTTTAAGAGCAGTTGAGTTGTATTGCTTTTTGATTTGTTGACTTTATCGATTAGGGCGTGATAGCTTTATTCCAGAATATCAGCGGGTATAAATTGCGGAAAATTGGAGGGATTTGACGTAAATCCGAAATGTCAATCGAGGAGGTAAAATCATGAATAGATGTAGAGGAGTTCTATTATTGGGATTATTGGCTTTTGTCTTTTTGATTCATTCATGTACTGATAAAAATAGCACAGCGCATAAGGAGTGGGTCGATCCCCTGGATGAGACGGTAGAGCAAAGGGATGCGAGAATGGCATGGTGGCGTGCAGCACGTTTTGGACTCTTTATTCACTGGGGCGTATATGCGGTGCCTGCCGGAACGTATCGTGGAGAAAGAATTGGCGGAATCGGTGAATGGATCATGAGGAATGCGAAAATTCCTGTGGCTGAGTATAAATCCTATGCACGGGATTTCAATCCAATCAACTACGATCCCAAAGCCTGGGTCAAGATGGCCAAAGGTGCCGGAATGAGATACATCGTCATCACATCCAAACATCATGATGGGTTTGCCCTGTTTGATTCAAAAGTCACAGATTGGGATATCGTCGATGCTTCACCCTATGGAAAAGATCTTCTCAAGCCTCTGGTCAAGGAAGCAAAAAAGGAAGGGATGAAGATCGGATTCTACTATTCGCAGGCCCAGGATTGGACACATTCCGGGGGCGCAAAAAGCGGATATGAGGAGGGTGAATACTGGGATGAAGCGCAGGCTGGAAATTTCGACGATTATTTGAAAGAGATCGCATATCCGCAAGTCAAAGAGATTCTTACCAATTATGACATCGATATATTATGGTGGGATACTCCCTACTGGATGAACAAGGAAAGAGCAGAGCTTTTAAGGCCTCTTATTTCTCTAAGACCGGGCCTTATCACTAACAACCGCCTGGGTGGAGGTTATAAGGGAGATTCAGATACTCCGGAACAGCACGTTCCCGCCACAGGCATCGAAGGCCGTGATTGGGAAGTTTGTATGACAATGAATCATACCTGGGGGTATAAGAGTTATGATGAAGATTGGAAATCGACCGAAGACCTGTTGCATAAGCTTATCGACATCGCCTCCAAAGGAGGAAATTTTCTTCTCAATGTAGGGCCTAAACCGGATGGGACTATTCCTCAGGCTTCCATTGAAAGATTAGTTGAAATCGGCAGCTGGATGGATATCAACAGCGAATCAATATATGGAACGGAAGCCAGCCCCTTCCGCCGGCCTTGGTGGGGCAGGTGTACACGAAAGAAACTGGAGAATGGCGATACCCGCCTGTATCTGCAGGTGTTCGATTGGCCGGAAGATAAGTTGCTGTATGTCCCGGTAAATAATGAAGCTGTTCAATGCTACGTTCTTTCTGATAATGAGGAAAAGTTCGATGTCAAAAAGACAGAAAAAGGGCTGGTAGTGCGCTTGACGAGAGAAGCGGCTGATGAGATATCGTCTGTTGTTGTCCTTGATATTAAAGGATCACCTGATGTCCAGAATCAGAATATTACTCCAAACGAAACAGGAGCTCTCATTTTAAGCCCTGAACAGAGCGATCTGGAGAATCGTGGATATGTATCATCCAATCATGCCAAATTGATTCGTCAACCAGAGTTTTCCTACATCACGTGGAAAGAGACAAAAACATGGATGGAGTGGCCCATCGAGATCGCTGCTGATACTATTTTTGATATCTATGTGACAGTAGCAACCACATCCGCTGACAATAAAATAATAATCGAGTTTGGAGAAATAAAAAAGGAGTTTCAACTGCCTGACACAAAAGGCCTTGATTCTTTTCAGGAGGTCAAGCTTGGAACCATCAGTATTCCTGGCGGGGCTTCAACTCTCACAGTAAAGGGGAATAAAGAAAACTGGCAGGAGTGCTATATAAGCACTATCGAGCTCAGGCCTGCTGAGTGATTATTTGATCCCTGTTGTAATACAATACCTGTTTAATAATGCCGGTGTCTATTTTGCGGACAACACTGTCGACTGCTCGGAAGAGGAGTGGGATCTCACCATCGATATCAACCTCAAAGGAACGTTTTTGATGTCCAAGTTCGTCCTGCCTTCGATGATCAAGCAAGGAAGCGGTGTGATCATCAACAACGGTTCCGGATGGGGAATCGTGGGCGGAAATGAAGCGGTTTCTTACTGCGCTTCCAAAGGCGGTGTCGTTCTGTTGACCAAGGCCATGGCCATCGATCACGCAGCCCAGGGTATCCGCGTAAACTGCCTCTGTCCCGGCGATACCCACATAAAGTACGGCTATCTGGTGGATGATGATTACTACGTCATCAAAATCGCCTCCGGTTTTTTCGAGAGCCCCTCTTCGAGCAGGTATACCAGCGACGGGCTTATTCTGCTCTTTAAAAAAAGAACAGGCGAGCTGGCCTGCGCTCTTCTGGACAAGTGCCATATCACGCAGAGCAGGGAGATCCACATGATTTTTGATCGACTTGACATCCGATAGTGCTTCAATCTATCATTATCATAACGGGCTAAGATAAAACTGGGGCAGGAGGCTTTGTTCAGTCGGTGTAGAACAGGGCATTTTTTCACTCTGAATCTAAAAGTAAGGAGTAAACAATGAGCTGGAAAAAATCGGATAAGGACAATCCTCCAATCCAGACTCCCTTTCAAAACCGGCCACAACCATCGGCCCCGCGGAGTCAACCGCCGTCTGCTAAGGGACAGGCTTTGATCGGTTCTTCGATCAAAATCGAGGGCAGCCTCTCGGGCGGCGAGGATCTGTTTGTGGAGGGCCAGATTGATGGAAAGATCGAACTGGATCAGCACAACGTCACAATCGGTACGAACGGGCGCATCAAGGCCGATATCCATGGACAGAGCATCATCGTTATGGGAGAAGTCAAGGGTAATCTCTATGGATCAGAGCAGATTATCTTGCGGAAATCCAGCAAGGTGCGAGGCAACCTTTTTGCCGCACGTGTAAGTCTGGAGGACGGATCGGACTTCAAGGGCAGCATCGACATGACATCCAAACCAAAAGTGGAAGAAAAACCGCTGCAAAAAGACACCACTGCAGTGAAGCCTCCGTCACATCTATTGCCTAAACAGGATAAATCCGAGGATAAGGTCTAATACAAAGGCGCGGAACAACCCGCAGAGAGAACTTTCGACGCAGCATCCCATGACTCCGAGTGATCCTCGAGAAACCGTGGTTTCATCTTCAGTTTGCAAATCGCTCGGACTGAATGCGCTGCTTGACACTATGCAGGACGATCGAACTTATTCCATCCTGGATCTTGGCCCCGCCCTCGAAGACAATGTGCGATTCTGGTCGCAATTCTCCTGCCGGCTGCATATCCAGGATTTCTATCGCAGCTACCAGGAGTGGAAAGCAGCGACAGAACAAGAGGAGGAGTGCGAGGAAGCAGCTTTTTCTACACTGCTTCCCTTCAGTGACAAAATGGTCTTCGACATTATCCTTGTCTGGGACCTTTTTAATTACTTCGATCTGCGGGAACTCGCTGTGCTTGTTCAGAGGTTGAGCCGCTGGTGTCGTCCGGGGACCAGGCTTTTCGCGATGATCTCAATTCTGCCGAACATCTCTGCATCACCCACGATGTTCAGAATTGTCAACCGCGAACAGATGATCCACGAAATAACAACCCAGGAAACGAGACCAAGCCCACGCCATCAGCCGCGGGATATCCTCAAACTCATGGAGCGATTCACTGTATCCTGTTCCTTCCTGTTGCGTCACGGCATCCAGGAGTACGTTTTCGAATTCAAATAGGAGAACTCAGCTTAAAAAGGAGAGGGGACACGCCTGGTACGCCCGGCAGGATTCGAACCTACGGCCTTCTGATTCGTAGTCAGACGCTCTATCCAGCTGAGCTACGGGCGCACCTTGGAAGTCCTATCAATATAGCGTAATGCTAGCTGATTTTCAATACAGCAGCGCCTTCGATTTGGCTGTCTTTCAGGAGTTTAAGGACCTCGTTTGCTTCTTTAAGGGGGAAAGCAGTCGTGGTCGTGCGGATCGGAATCTCGGCTGCTATCTGCAGCAAATCTTCTCCATCCTTCCTCGTGGCATTGGCCACACTGCGGAGTGTTCTCTCATGATAAAGATATTTCACATAATCCATTTCCGGTATCGGGGACATGTAAATCCCTGCCAGCGCTTGCGTCCCCCCTTTATCAAGCATTCGCATCCCATCCAAAACAGTCGGACCAGCAGGAGTGAAATTCACGATGCCGTTCATTTTTTTGGGAGGCTCGTCTCGAGAGGTCCCGGTCCACACTGCGCCTAACTTCCGAGCCAACTCCCTGTGTTCCTCAGACCTCGAAAAAACATAAACCTCACATCCCAAGTGGTCAGCCACCTGGATGGCCACATGGGCGGAAGCACCGAAACCTATCAGTCCCAGCCTCTGACCCGGTTGGATCTCGCTCAATCGAAGGGCTCTGTAACCGATAATACCAGCACAAAGGAGTGGGGCCGCCTCAGAATCTTCGAAAATATCAGGTATAACATAAGCAAACTTCTCGGGAATAACGATGTATTCGGCATAGCCTCCGTTCACATGATAACCAGTGAAACGGGCACTGGAACAGAGGTTTTCATTTCCTCTCTGACAATACAGGCATGTTGAATCTGTGGAATACAGCCATGCCACTCCAACTCTGTCCCCTTCAGAAAATCTTGATGCATTCTCACCACGTTTTGCTACTCTTCCGACAACCTGATGGCCGGGGATGATCGGAAGTTTAGCTTCAGGGAGTTCCCCTTCGACTGTATGCAGGTCTGTGTGGCAAACACCGCACACATTCACCCGGATCAGGATATCTGAAGGACCGGGTTCAGGGACGGCAAGCTCGACAAGTTCCAGCGGATTCTGCTCGATGGGAGCAAAATCCTTCAGGATCATGGCCTTCATATGTGAACCTTACTTTTGTTTTTTGTCCGATTGTTGTTTGATTCTGCGCCGCAGCCTTTCCAGGCGATAGGAAAAATCCCTCTCATAAAAAGAAGAAACTCCTTTTGAGAGAACAAAGCCCTCCTCGGCAACACGCTTGGCTTCTTCGTAGTTTTTCAACCGGTGCTCGAAATACATGGCCAGCTCACGGAAAGAAAAAAGCTGCGAGGGAGTCACAAAATCTGTCGAGGTCATCTCCTCCCATATCGGAACGGCTTTGTCCCACTCTTGGTGTTTTTTAAAATGGGCCGACAGGCGTTTTTTGGCTTCAAGGGTCACTTCATCGGTCAATTTTCCATCCAAAGCTTTCTGGAAGAATCGGACCGACTTTTCTACATCCCCGGCGCTTGCCATCACTTTCCCCGCACCGTAAAAATCCATGGCATCGCCCATGCAGATTGATGCGTCTTCGGAGAAAATATGCGCCCCGATGATCACAATGCCCAGGAGGGACAGAATATCCTCCTGGTTGTGGTACAGGATGGGTTCGATCAAACCATAATTGCCTGTCTGGAGATACTGGAAATACCTCCAGGGAATCTCAGCCGATGGGATATCTTCTGTCCGGCCGGCCTGGACCACATTCAGGGCAAGGTGGAACAAGCGGCAGCTTTCGTGTTTATGGCTCCAGAGCCTGCGGGCCGGAAAGAGAAAATCGAGATGGGGAAGTTCGGTCAGCGGGAAGGGCTGCCGGTAAAGGATGAACCGGGTTTCCAGCAGCGGAATGTCAAAGCTTTTGCCGTTGTAGGTCACGACAGACTGAAAATTCTTTTCCTTAAAAAACTGGCAGAGCTCCTGGATCATCCTCTCTTCTTCGGCCAGCTCTCCAAGGAAATACTGCCCGACCATAAATTTATTATCACTATAGTACCCCATGCCGATGTTGAACGGGACCACTCCTGTGCCCCCAGACAACCCCGTGGTCTCAAGGTCGATAAAAAGGGCCGTGGACAAGTCGAGGTCCCTGAATGCCTCGTCCTGGCTGAGACAGGCGAGAATCTCTCCACTTATCTCGAGACCGTCGGCCGGTCTTATCCGGCCGTACCTCACGTTCAGGCCATAGCTGTTTTCCAGCCACCGTAGAGGCTCCCTTGGGAGCGGCTCGAAATCCGGGGCCTTGGATTTTTCTGGTTTTTGCGCACGGGTGAGGTTGATCAGCCGCTCAAGTTTTTCTTTGGTGGACAGGTCCTCTTCTTCCTGGATTTTTCTCCATGTATCGGAAACCTCCCGGGATTTTGACCGGGTCTGCCGTTCTTTCCGGAGCCGGTCGAGTTTTTCTTTGATGTCTGCCATTATTCTCCGATGAATTGAAGGGCGACCGTTCTGGATCGGGAACGATTGTCAAAATCGATAAAGATGATCTGCTGCCATGTCCCCAGGGTCAACTGACCGTCATTGAACGGAACGGTCAAAGAGGGGCCGAGGAGTGATGCTCTCACATGGGAAAACCCGTTGCCGTCCCCCCATCGAGCATCGTGCTGATAAGTGACGTCACTGGGGATGATTTTCTCCATCAGCTCGGTGAAATCCTTGATCAGACCGGATTCATACTCAATGGTTGTGAAGCCGGCGGTCGAACCCGGGACAAAAAGAGTGACAGTGCCGTCTTTTAATCCATTCTCCGTCAGCTTGTGAGCCACTTCTGAAGTGATGTCAATCATATCGTTAAAACCGCCTGTGGAAAAACTCAAAGTATCGCTTAAAACTTTCATCTCACATCTCCCTTTTTATGATATTTCATTTGAATAAAGACGTAAAGCACAAAGCTTAATTCATCTAATATAATTGGGGACACCCATTAGAAGGCTATTGTCAAGAAGGTAGACTTCCATAAAACTAAATCTCCTATTACAAAAGGACCTGTATGTGAGCGTTGGGTGTTCTTTCGCGTCCGTTATTTCTGAGTAGTTGGTTGCAGAACTCTCTGCACCAGACACCCATGTGGATCTAGGCAATAGGTTGCCCCTGGCACTGTGAAGTGCCCCAGGAAATGATCGGGACCATACCATGTCCAAGGGTATGAGATGACAGGCACCAGTTGAAAGTTGACTCCACAACCGCTCCTGCGATTGATTTTTGATACGGTTCTAAAACATTGAGAATCATTTGAAGATGATTTTG
>CAZOJY010000006.1:0-26619 GCA_964580235.1 uncultured Eubacteriales bacterium
TGCTTGCCCATCATCCCGATAATAGAAGGAATGGTGAGTTAAGTCAATAAGCAATTTTTATAAATAATTCAGGTTACAGGCGGGAACGCCAGAATTCCAAAAGATCCTCGAGCGATTGCTCTATCGGAATTCGAGGCTCCCAGGAGATTTCTTTTTTGATTTTTCTATTATCTCCTGCAAGCTGAGGAATGTCCACTTTCCTAAATTTTCTGGAATCAACTTGGACAGATATTTTTTTCTTCGTAAAGGAAAGAAGAATTTTGAGTATTTTTTCAAGAGAGTAGGAGCGGCCCGAACAAATATTGTAGACCTCCCCGCTTCTCCCCTTTTCGATAAGCCCTACGTAAGCTCGCACCACGTCCCGAACATCTGAAAAATCCCTTTCGACAGAAATGTCCCCGACATGTATTTCCGGCGCACTCAGCCCTTTTTCAATCCGAGCAATCTGACAGGCCCAATCGGAACAAACAAAATCTGCACTCTGTCCAGGTCCTGTATGCGGAAATGGCCGGGCAATCACAATATTCAAATTTTCAACTCGAGTGTAAAAATCACTCAAAACCTCGCCGCTCCATTTAGAATAGGCATAAGGATTCATGGTCAACACATCGCCCCCTTCGGTCAGAAGATTCCCAGAGAGCGATTCCATCCCATAAATATCAGAAGAACTAACAAAAACAGCCCTGGCTTCCGGGGCAAATTTCCGGACACCCTCGAATAAATTGAGTGTCCCTATTAAATTGGTTTCCAGGGTTTCCTTCCGTTTGCTCCAGGAATGCCGGACATTGGAGATAGCAGCAAGATGAAAAATCCAATCCGGCCTGATTTTCCGCATATGCTTAAAGACATCCTTCTCCGATCTAATATCCAGATGAAAAATTTGGCCCTCGGAAAATGCCTCCGGAATTTCAGGATAAGCCGTCCCCCATATGCGATTTTCAGGAGATTTCAAGAACTCCCGGAGATAACAGCCAACAAAGCCAGTCGCTCCGGTAATAAAAATGTCCAAACTAGATCCTTTCCCTCCAGTATTTCAACAAATCCTGGAGAGATTGACTAAAAGGTATGCGGGGCTCCCAACCTGTCAATTTTTTAAATTTGGAACAGTCTGATAACAGAACAGGCACATCCGATGGTCTCAGGCGATCCGGATCAACTGTGATTTTCACATCGACTTCGCTTATGGAAAGCAGCATATCCAGGATTTCCTTAATGGAATATGTTTTCCCTGTTCCCAGGTTGTAGACCTCCCCCACCTCTCCTTTTTCCAGGCTCAACCAATAGGCCCGGACTATATCCCGCACATCTGTAAAATCTCTTTTGGCCTCCAGGTTTCCCACGTAAATCACGGGTTCTCTTTTTTTCTTTTCGATCTCCACGATCTGTTTGGCAAAATTGGAACAGATGAAAACTTCCCCCCTTCGCGGACCCGTATGATTAAATCCGCGCGTTCGGACGACTCTCAGGCCATAACTCTTGAAGTACTGCCAACCCAGCAAATCCTGGGCCACCTTGCTCACGGCATAGGGACTGAGGGGCCTGAGAGGATTAGTTTCTTTCATCGGAACCTCATTTGAATTGACCAGTCCATATTCCTCGCTGGACCCGGCAATCTGAATTTTTGGAGAGATCCCCAGGCTTAAAACAGCCTCGAAAAGATGGATTTGGCCAACGGCATTTATCGTGAATGTTTCGGCGGGGCATTTCCATGAAAAGGGAACAAAGCTCTGGGCGGCAAGATGAAATATTCGGTCAGGTCGAACGTCGCTCAGGCATCTCTTGAGCGATGCCATATCTTTGAGATCGGCTTCCACTAGATGAATCCGGCCTTCCAAATGATGTATGTTTTCCATACGGCTCCGCCAACGAATTATCCCAAAAAGCTGCACATCGGGATGGCTGTCCAGGATGTAATCCGCCAGATGACTGCCAGCAAAGCCTGTTATCCCTGTGATTAGAACTTTCATCTATCCTCCTCAAAAATGCGGGCATTATTTCCGTTTTGCATAATATTTCGAATAAAACTCTAGGAAGTCCTTGCTTTTTTCCTTGATTTTGCCCCACCATTCTGGATTCTCTTGATACCAACGGACGGTGAAATCCAGCGCTTCCTCAAAATTTTTCTCCGGCTTCCATCCGAGGGCATGAATTTTCCCGCAGTCCAGTGCATACCTCTTATCATGGCCCAACCGGTCGTTCACAAATCTGATCAGACTCTCTGGTTTTTCCAATAAATTCACAATCCTGCTGGCGATTTCTATGTTTTTCACTTCGTTATTGGCTCCCACATTGTAAACCTCTCCCAGTTTTCCCGTTCGCATAACCATATCGATAGCCCGGCAGTTGTCCTCCACATACAACCAGTCTCTGATATTCGTCCCTTTTCCATACAGAGGCAGGGTTTTGCCTTCTAAGGCATTGGTAACAAAAAGCGGGATAAACTTTTCAGGATACTGAAAAGGGCCAAAATTATTACTTGGTCTGAGAATAATGATGGGCAGATTGTAGGTAGCGGTGTAAGAAAAAGCCAAACGGTCAGCCCCAGCTTTGCTTGCCGCATACGGAGAGGAAGGATTCAATGGATCTTCTTCGTTGAAATATCCCTGGTCTCGACTTCCGTAGACTTCATCTGTGGATATATGAACGAAAAATTCGATGTTCGCATTCCGCAGAGCCTCGAGCAGCACAAAACTCCCATAAACATCGGTCAGCACGAATTCACCGGCATCCAGGATGGACCGGTCCACATGGGTCTCTGCAGCAAAATGCACGATTCCGTGGACTTTTTGATAGACATTTTGGACAAGATCCTTGTCCCGGATATCTCCCTGGATGAATTTATACCTGGGATCATCTTCAACGTCTTTAAGATTATCCAGATTGCCGGCATAGGTGAGTTTATCTAGATTGATGATCCGGCAATCCGGATAATTATTCAGCATATAGTGTATGAAGTTGCTTCCGATAAAACCTGCCCCCCCTGTGACCAACAGGGTTTTTTCCCTGACCTCGCGTCCTTCACCCATCCTTCCTCTTCCAATCGTACGGAATATCATTTCCGTGAGGATTCAGCCGGAGCTCGTCAGGATCATCATAATTATAGCACTCTGTAGGGATGTTCATGATTATGGCTTCTTCCGGGCTGACGCACATCCATCCATGATAGACACCCCTGGGAATCTGCACAAGCAGAGGATTGTGTAAGCCAAGATAAAACTGATCAATTTGTTTGAAAGTCGGCGATTGCTCTCTAGAATCATATAAAACCAGTTTGATCATTCCCTGCACACAGGCCACATTGTCAGTCTGTTCCTTGTGCAGATGCCAGGCCTTGACAACGCCCGGATATGTGGTAGTTACATAAACCTGGCCAAACTGGCAGAAGAGTTCATCGTCCTTTCGGAGGATTTCCATCAATCTTCCCCGTTCGTCGGGTATCACCCGCAGTTTTTTTATTTTTACGCCATCAATCATGCTCATTTTCTCCCTAAAGAATGTGGTTTATTTTATTCCAATCTCGCTCTTGTCCCCAACCATAAACCGGTAGACTGAGGGCTTGGGAGGACACTTAAAAATCCTCACTTCTCTCCCGATCAAGCTTTCGTCAATCCGGCTTCCGACTTCAATGATCTCGCTCTTTTCAAGAACGATGCTGTTTTCGATTTCCGTGAGAATGATTTTGCAGTTATTCTGGATGGAAGAAAATGGGCCGATGTAAGAATCGGAAATCTCGGTATTTGCCCCGATGATCGCCGGACCGCGAATGATGCTTTTTTTTATAACGGCACCTTTTTCGAGCACAACCTGGCCGTCAATCCTGGATTTGTCGTCTACTTGACCGCAGTTGCTGCCAGAAATCGTTTCCAAGATCAAACGATTTGCCTCCAGAATGTCTTCAATCTTCCCCGTATCCTTCCACCAGCCTGTGACCAGATGTGGTTGGACATCGTATCCCTGTTCGACAAGATACTGAATCGCATCCGTGATTTCCAGCTCATTCCGCCAGCTAGGTTTTATGGCTTTCACGGCTTTAAAAATATTCGAGTCGAACATGTATACACCGACAAGAGCCAGATTGCTCGCCGGTTTTTTTGGCTTTTCCACAAGCCTCACCACCCGTCCGTCTTCGAGCTCCGCCACTCCAAACATCTGAGGATTCGGGACTTCGGTGAGAAGGATAAGCGAATTCGGCTTTTTCTGTTGAAATTCTTCCACGAGAGAGGTGATGCCGCTTTTGAGGATGTTGTCCCCAAGATACATCACAAAGGGTTCCCCTTTGAGAAACTCCTCAGAAATTTTAACCGCATGAGCCAATCCAAGCGGGGTTTCCTGTTCGATATAGGTCACATTCAATCCCCAGTGAGACCCGTCGCCTGCGGCCGTCCTTATCTCTTCTTGAGTATCTCCAACGATGATCCCGATCTCTGAAATACCAGCCTCTTTGAGAGCCTCGATGCCATAAAAGAGAACGGGTTTGTTCGCCACAGGAACCAGCTGTTTAGCCTGGGTAAACGTCAAAGGTCGGAGCCGTGTTCCTTTTCCGCCGCTTAGTATCAGTCCCTTCATCCTAGAATCCAAATCCTCCCAAAATGTCGGTCGTCCTGCCGATATTGCCCAATTCAAAAGAAAACCGGAACTGCGCCTCGGGTTTGTCTCGAAAATAGAATATCTTAAGTTCCCCCTTAAAATCAATACACTGATAATGATAGACAAGCGCGAGGGCCGAGTATAACATTTGCCCTTCGATGATGTTGAAATCCAAATCAGCAACCGCTTCAAGCGAAAGTTTGGGAATTTTTATCCCTCCGTAAATGCCGATCTGGTGACGACGCATGCGGGCGAATTCCTGGTAGGGATTGATACTTTTGTACCAGTTTATTCTCAAGAAGATGGAATCGTTTACGTTCCCCATATTCGCAGCCAATCGCAGCACTGAGAATGTTTTGAAGTAGGGATTGTAAGAGGTGGAAAAATCTACACTATATTTGGTGGATGGATAAAAACGAAAGTACCCGCTAAAATCAGAAAATTGTGGGGGTTTTCCATTGACCCTCTGGATGCTCAGCGGACTGTTTTCCGGATCCAAATAATAGGTTTGATACAATCCCAACGTACAGATTTCTCTCGGCATATTGTCTTTCTTTATCAGGAAATGATTGACAAGGCCATAGCGGGCGTAGTGGTTTGTATAAAAAAATCGCTGGGCGATGATTCGATCAGACTGAGCAACCGGACTCTCATACCGGTAAGAAAAAACGGGTTCGATAACATGTTTGAGTTTGGGCGTCCCCCGGGCGTTATAATAGATCTTGGAAAAGACCGGCCCGATCAGTTCCAGATTTAAGGTATAATTATGACTGAGGATAGGATCGCTAACAACCTGATTTGTCCCGGGTGCATAACTCTTAAAATAATAAGTGAGATTGGTAGACACGGCCGAATTCAATATCAGCCAGGGAATAGAAGTGAAAGGAACCGTGATGGTCGGGCTGAAGGTTAGACTCTGCGACCGGCGCTGTCTCTCTTTTTCATAATCGGATTCCCATCCGTATTCCCAGTTATCAAACAGGGAATTGAATGAAAAATAAAAGGGCGATATGATTTTCATTTTTGTCGAGCTGAATCCGATCTGAGGCGTGTTCTTCCGTATTATCGAATTATCAGATTGGGAATAATAGGTTTCAAACCGTGAGACACGCAGATTAAAATTGTAATAGGACCAGGCTCTGGAAATGTATACCTGGGAGCGCCGGTTGGAAACAACAGCCCGCCTGAAGTCGTTATCAAATTCTCTTAAAAAATCATAGGAACTCTGGTAATCCACATCGGCGACGATGTTGAAATTCAGAGGAAGAGTTTGGTTGTGCTTGAATCGAACGATATAAGCATTTTCTGGAGATTCCACGGGGGCTCTATTGTTGAATCGAAAATAATACAAATTCAACTGCCCTCCTGATCCATCAGAAAAAAGGTACCGGTATTCAAGCCCACCCCCCAATCCTCTATGCTTGAAATAATCAATATTGAATGTCGCGTCCATATTTCTTTTAATGGCCCAATAGAAACTTTGGGAATAAAAAGCTCCTTTTTGACCGGAATATCCGCCCTGGGGCATCAAAAAACCCGTGGCTCTATTTTTATTCAGAGGATAACGCATATACGGAAGATAAAAAACCGGGATTTTTTTGATTCTCAAGACAGCATTCCACATCTCCATATAATCATCTTTTTTAAAATTCGCGCGGGAACAGGAAAATTGCCAGCGGGGAACCGGTTGAGCACAGGCTGTTATGGATGCTTTTTTGAAACCATAAAGGTCCTGGTTTTTTCGCTCGATGGACTCAGCCTGGTATAAGATGGTGGGCTGAATCAGGCCAAACCCATTCTTGAGTTCCCCTTGAGTAGAATCCAGGTTAAAGCGGACTTCCTCACAGCTCACATGCTCTTCCGGCGAGCGAATCACCACATTGCCCCAGGCATACACATCCTTGGTTTCGATATCTACCTCTGCTCCATCGGCCAACATAGTAATATTCTGGTAATGGACTTCCACATTCCCCGAGGCAGATATAAGGTCTCCATTTTTTTCCCAATAACGGGCAATTATTGTAATCTTCTCAGATGAGAACTGCGTTTGATGACCAGAAAGAAAACCCCAAAAGAAAAAGACAAGAAGTAAAACCAGGAGTATCCGCTTGGATTTATCCATATAGCACTATCTCACACCAATCAAAAAATGTAACACACCTCCCCTCTGGAATCAACCCGCTCGATTCGCAGCATTTCCAAATTCACTTTGGCTTGACTCCTTGCTTCTATCCTATGATAATAACCGAGGAATGCTCAGGAACAAACACCCCTGGCGGGCTGAAACTAAAAAAACAATGGCCATAAGCTCCTTCGGACTCATGCTGCCGTCATCGATAGCTGTGGGTCTCTTTCTCGGATACATCCTGGATAAGGTATTGCGGACACGGCCATGGATGCTGATAATTTTTTTCCTTTTCGGAACAGCATCTGGCATCTACAACCTCCTGAGGGGGCTCAATCGGCTGCAGGATGATAAAGAAAAAGATGACATGAAAAAATGATGAAAAAAAACGCTCAATCGAACGGTGATGCTCTAGAAGAAAAGATTCTTAAACGGATTCCCTGGGAAGTCTTCGGCTTGTCCTTTCTTTTGGCCATTGCAGCGTCTTTCATGTTTAATATCTGGACCGGTCTTTTTATCCTCGCCGGAGGAGCTCTTTCGGCCGTTAACTTCCTTTGGTTACACCAAACACTGGAAAAGGTTCTACTCCGGCAAAAAAGGAAAGCATTGATAACTTCTATTTTATTTTTCGGGCTCCGGCTTGTGTTGATTCTTGCTATTTTTTTTATTATAATCTTCTTCTTTTCAAAAAAGATCATAGCGTTTGCAGTGGGATTTGCATCGATTATCATTGTCCTTCTTTTTGAAGCCATAGTTGTTATGCCCAGACTGAAAACATGGAAGAGCTAGAACACAGCCTTTTTCTTGTTGATTTCGTCAACAAGATCCTTAGCAAACCTCTTTCTTCATTTCTTGCGCTTGTGGGAGTCGAGGTAAAAAATCCTGAGCACTTTATCCCAGATTACGTTATTATGAGTTTTATTGCGGCCGGAATTCTGATCCTCTTTTTTTCCCTTTCTTCTAAAAAACCAACTCTCATACCCTCTAAACTTCAGAGTGTGCTGGAACTCATCATCCAATTTTTCGAAAATCTGCTGTCAGAGCTCATCGGAAAAGATGGAAAAATATACTTGCCGATGGTGGGAACTCTGGGATTGTTTATCCTGGCCTGCAATCTCATGGGCCTTGTTCCTGGATTTATGTCTCCTACCAGTAAACTTAATGTTACGGTAGGATGCGCTCTGACGGTTTTTGTCTATTATCACTGGCAGGGGATCAAATCCCAAGGACTTTTCAAATATTTTAAGCATTTTATGGGACCCATTCCCTTTTTAGCTCCGCTGATGGTGCCGATCGAGATTATCAGTCATTTTTCGCGACCCCTTTCTCTTTCGATGCGACTGTTTGGAAATATCTTTGCCGAAGAATTACTTATCCTGATCATGGCCTCTATCATACCTTTTTTGCTCCCCATCCCATTCATGCTGATTGCTATCATAACCGCTGTCGTTCAAGCCTATGTTTTTGTCCTGCTTTCGTGTATATATATAGCTGGAGCTGTGGCACATGAAGAGGAACTTTAATTTTAAGGAGGAAGACTATGGCAAAATATCTTAAGCCTTATATGATTCTATCGCTGTTTGTTATCCTGATGAGCATACCCCTTCTCGCTCAAGAAACAGAAAAAACCTTCAACCCCCAAATGGCTCCATTATTCAAGTGGGCCATCATCGTTGGCGGTGCGATAATCACGCTGGCGGCAGCAGCCGGTGCATTCTCTCAGGCCAAAGCCCTAAGCAGTGCCTTCGAAGGCATCTCCCGCAATCCTGCATCTGCTTCTCATATCCGGTTTTTGCTCATCTTGGGACTCGTCTTGATTGAGACTCTGGTCATCTATGCCCTCTTCATCGCTATATTTATCGTCATGATTCAGTGGGGTAACTACTCAGTCTGAAGCAGGACCCCATGAATTTTCCGGTCTTCGATATCATCAAGACCACGGCGCATAGATTCTATCAAGACAGAAGTGGCAATTTTGCCATTACGATCTCTTATTTTGCTCTTATGTGCTCGATTCCTCTGGCAGCTCTTTTTGCTTACGCCACCACAAAAATCTTAGGCAGCTCAGAGCTTGCTGTCCGAAGCCTCGACATTTTCTCTGAGGAATTTTTTGCCCAGTTGGATCCCTATTTCTTCGAGAGAGTCCAGGAGCTTTCCCAAAACATCACCAATCTGGGATGGTTCGGACTGGCCGGTTCTTTTATTGCTGCCAGTTTTTTGTTCTCCAACTTGATATATTCCATCAATTTCATCTTCAAAGCCAATTATCAAAAATCCTTTTTTTATAACAGACTGATGGAGTATTTAATCATGTTCATCATCGGAGTAATCATGCTGATCTCTCTGTCGATCACAGCCATATGGACGGCCCTCCATCGCACACTCCAAGAAAGCCCGTTCGTGGCCAACAACATCAATCCAGAGATTGTTTCGCTCATCGATAATTTCCTTTTACAGTACCTCCTTCCGTTCACGCTGACTTTTTTAGTTTTCTTTTCACTCTATAAATTTATCCCCGAGATAAAAGTCTACACCAAACCAGTTGTTATTGCCGCCGCAATCGCTGCTCTTCTCATAGAAATTTTTAAACGCGCTTTTGCTTTTTATGTGGCTCATTTCTCGGCCATAGGGGTCGTCCTGGGCAGACTTATGAAAGGAACATTGACATCCATCATATTCTTTCTTCTATGGCTAACCATATCGATGGTAATTCTTCTTTGGGGAGCTGAGCTGGCGGCTGTTCTAAACGAACGCCTACAAAAAAAGCAGGAATCCCATGCCTGAAAAAGAATCCGTTCCCATCCAGGTATCCGCTCTGGCAAAATGGTTGGATTGCCCATACAAAGGAAAAGGGAGCACGATTATATCCGGCGTATCAAGCCTGGAAGAGGCTGAGAAAGGAGACCTGGTCTTCCTGGCCTATCAAAAATTCCGGAATAAACTGGAACAAACGAAGGCATCAGCCGCTATCATTCCTGTCGATGAATCGTTCGACCGAATCCCGGTAATCAAATCTAAAAATCCTCAGCTCTCTTTTCTCAAGGCCGTTGAATATTTCTTCCATCCTTATAAACCCGCACCGGGAATCCATTCCTTAGCTCATGTCTCCCCTACAGCTAAAGTCGGAAAAAATGTTTCTGTCGGTGCGTTTGCCTTTGTCGGGGATAGGGCAGAAATCGGAACCCGAACAGTCATCTTTCCTTTTGTATGCATCTACCCACGCACCCGAGTGGGCCGCAACTGCATGATCCATTCCCACGTTTCCATACGAGAAGAAACATTAATCGGCAACCGGGTAATCATACACAATGGCGCAGTTATCGGGTCCGATGGATTCGGATACATCCTGGACGAGAGAAAAATCCATGTCAAAACCCCCCAAAAAGGAATTGTAGTCATAGAGGACGATGTGGAAATCGGAGCAAACACAACAATAGACCGGGCTGCCTTAGGAAAGACCATTATTCGGAAGGGAACAAAAATCGATAATCTGGTCCAGATCGCCCACAATGTCAAAATCGGCCCCCATGTTATTCTCGTTGCTCAAACCGGGATTGCTGGAAGTTCAAAAATCGGGAAAAAAGTCACAGCCGGAGGTCAGGTGGGAATCGCCGACCATGTTGAAATCGGTGACAACGTCATCATAGCAGCCAAAAGTGGTGTGACAAAAAGTATCCCGGCCAACGCCATGGTCGCCGGCTATCCCCATCTGGATATACGTGAGTGGCGAAAAGCATGGGTATCCATCCCCCATCTCTACGATCTGTTGAAAGAGGTGAAAAAGCTTAAGAAAAAGATCGAAACCCTTGAAAAAAACCGGGCCTAGACTTGATTCAGGTAATCAGTAATCGCGAGGGCTGCCGCTACACCCGTTCCCACCGCTGTGGCCATTTGTTCGGGACAGGC
The DNA here is from genome assembly GCA_964580235.1 of uncultured Eubacteriales bacterium. Classification (GTDB taxonomy): domain Bacteria; phylum Acidobacteriota; class Aminicenantia; order Aminicenantales; family Aminicenantaceae. The sequence goes on from CAZOJY010000006.1 coordinate 10,619, forward strand.
ATCGGTCACGTCCCCCGCAGCATAAAGCCCGGATTGATGGGTGGCCATGCTTTTTTCAACTTTGACTTCTCCCCACTCATTGAGATCCACAAGATTGGCCACAATTTTATTATTGGGAACTGTCCCGATGGAAATAAACAGTCCATCAAGCTCCATTTTGGAAACTGTATTGTTCCTAACATTGCGGAGAGAAACGGATTCCAAGCGTTCTTCTCCGTTAATTTTATCCACAACAGTATTCCAAAGCACCCTGATCTTGGGATTTTCAAAAGCCCTTTCCTGCAGAATCTTCTCCGCACGGAGCTTGTCGCGGCGGTGAATAATCTTAACCTCCCGACAAAATCTTGTCAGAAAGAGGGCTTCGGTCAAAGCCCAATCTCCTCCGCCAACAACGGCCACAATTTTGTCTTGAAAAAAAGCCCCGTCACATGTTGCACAGTAAGAAACTCCCCGTCCGGTTAATTGGTCCTCACCCTGTATGCCCAATTTACGATGATTGGACCCGGTGGCAACAAGGACGGACCTTGCTTTATATTCTCCGGTGTTCCCACGAATCTCCCAGATCGTGTCCTTTTTATGAATTTTCTGAACGTTGTCGATCACAATTCTGGCTCCAAATCTCTCGGCTTGTTTACGAAAGCTCTCCATGAGCTGGAAGGGAGCAATGCCGTCAGAAAAACCTGGATAATTCTCGATAACGTCCGTAAGCAGTATCTGCCCTCCAGGAGTGGCTCTTTCTAGGATCAATGTATTAAGTCTTGCCCGGCCCGAATAAATGGCGGCAGCCAATCCTGCTGGCCCCGCACCGATAATGACGACATCATAAAGTTCACTCATAGGCTCTTTGCTGTTCTTCCCCTTTTTATTTCTAGCGCATTTTCATAAAGTCTTACATATCTTTTAGCAGCATTCTCCCAGGAAAAATTTTTTTTCAGCCCCTCAGCTAATATTTTTTTCCAGAGGGAAACGTTTTTATAATATTTCAAGGCTTCCTTCAAGGCCTGAAGCATGGCCGCAGATGAATATTCCTTGAATACAAACCCGTTGCCTTTTGATGTTTCTTGATGGAAAGGACGAACGGTCTCCGCAAGACCTCCGGTACCTCTCACCACAGGCACCGTGGCATACCTGAAGCTGTAAAGCTGATTCAAACCACAGGGCTCATACAGAGAGGGAATCAGGAATATATCCGCACCCGCCGCAATCTTATGGGCTAATACAGGATTCATCTCCAATCGAACCGCCACCTTATCAGAAAATTTTTTCTGAATTTCGATCAGCTGATTTTCATACTGTTCCTCGCCTTGCCCGAGGATGACCAAGACCATATTCAACCGAACAAGCTCATCCATAGCATCCAGCAGAATGTCAAAACCCTTATGAGTTCTCATATAAGAAACAATGCCTATAACGGGAGTCTTTGTGTGGGCAGACAGGCCAAACTCTTTGATCAAATCCTGCTTGCATGTTTTCTTGGCATCAAGATTTGGAAAAGAATAATTGGCCGCGATAAAAGGATCTGTCTTTGGATCCCAAACTTCATAATCTATTCCGTTTCGAACACTAAAAAAATCATCTCTGCGACGGCTGAGGATTTTTTCCAGGCCGAGTCCGTGTTTTTTGGTTAGAATTTCCTTCCTGTAAGAGGAACTAACCGTGTTCAAAACATCGGCATAAACAATCCCGGCTTTTAGAAAATTGAATTTTCCATTCGGGGATAAATACCTGGAGGTAAAATACTTTAGGTTAAGTCCGGTTAGCATTAACGAATCAGGAGGAAATTCTCCTTGATATGCAATATTATGCAGCGTTAAAAGAGTGGCTGTTTTATGGAATTTTTTTCTACTGTTGTAGTGTGTTTTGAGAAAAACCGGTATCAAGGCCGTGGTCCAATTGTTACAGTGGATAACGTCTGTCTGCATATTACTTTTAAGAAGAAATTCCAAAACCGCTCTGTTGAAAAAGATAAATCTTTCATCGTTATCAAGATACTGGCCTCTACCCGTTCCGTATATTTGATCTCTCCAGAAATACTTGGGATTGTCGATAAAATAGATATCGTACTTTCCCTGTTCCACTTTGAACACACGGGCTTTGGCTTTTCTATCCCCAAGATAGACAGACAGGTTGGAAGTGATCAATTCCATCGGCAGGGAATCAATTTCCGGTCTCCGGTATTTTGGCAAAAAAAGTGAAACTTTTATGCCCAATGAGGAAAGATGCTTGGGAAGAGAGTGGGCCACATCTGCTATCTCCCCCATTTTAGCATAAGGAGATGCCTCAGCCGTAACAAATGCTACACTAAGATTCTTTTCCATAAGGGAAAATTATGATAATCCCACCCTTTCCAAAAGTCAAACATTCCTCTTCCAATAAAGATATTTGCAAATATCTTGGCTAGCCCCAGCGGAGCTTTTCCTTCAGGAGGTCAAAATAGTTCCTTAGAGGAGAGGATACCAACTGAAGTTTGAGTCCACTATTGCAAACCTCAACCGTTTCATCTTTTTTCATCAACTCCCCCCTCTGGCCATCTATAGTGAGATAGACCTCCTCCTCCCCTTCGATGAGGAGATGTATTTTCACTTCAGATTCAGATGAGATAACCATCGGCCTAAAAGACAAGGTGTGAGGACAGATCGGAGTGAGGATTATCGCTGGAATATAAGGTTGAATAATCGGGCCACCCGCTGACAAAGAATAGGCAGTAGAACCAGTTGGGGTAGAAATGATCAAACCATCAGCGCTTGCCATAGCAACTTCTTTCCCATCAATCCAGATTGCGCACCGAATTATCCTGGACAATGCGCTTTTGTTGATCACCACATCATTCAAGCAGTAATAGGAATTTTCTCGTGTTTTTGCTCGCAGCATCTGCCTTCGGCTAACAATTTTATTGTTTCCCTCCAAATAGGAATCCAGGCTTAAAAACATCTCATTAAGAGGAACTTCGGTCAAAAATCCAAGAGAGCCCAGATTGATCCCGACAACAGGAACATTCCTCTCAGCAGCCAGATGGGCGATACTCAATAGCGTTCCGTCTCCTCCCAGAACAACGATAAGATCGACCTTTTTAGGAATATCCTCCCTTTTCATTCCATTTTGCCTTCCCAATTTTTCCGCTGCAACCTCTTCCAAAATACAGGTGATATTTTTCTTATCAAAATATGCTATCAAATCCTCGAGGATATTTGTCAATTCTGGCGCATGCGCTTTAGTGACAAATCCAACCCGCTCAATTATTCTCATTCCAGACGGCCTCCTCAATCAACATTTTCAAATAATCGGATATAAGAGATGGTTGCTGGAGCGACCACAAGACAAAAAATTCTTGATTTCCTTTTTGACCCCTGATCGATGATTTTTTCAATCCAACAATATGAAATCCGATCTCTTCCGCCTCTTCAATCATTTTGACCAAAACCTCCTCATGTAAAAGGGGATCACGAACCACGCCTTTTTTTCCCACTTGTTTTTTGCCCACTTCGAATTGAGGCTTTATCAATGCCACCACAATGCCATTCCCAATGAATCTCTTGATTGCAGGAAGGACCTTAAGGATAGATATAAAGGAAAGGTCGACGGTGATGACATCCAGAGGATCTGAAAAATCATCCTTGTTCAGATACCGGGCATTTTTTGTGATCACACTCACCCGGGGATCTTCTCTCAAGCGCCAATCCAACTGTTTCGTGTCCACATCCACGGCATAAACCTTATTGGCTCCCTTCTGGAGAAGACAATCCGTAAACCCTCCTGTAGATGATCCCACATCCACGGCGATTTTCCTGGAGACCGAAACCTCCAAGGCGTCCAAAGCTTCTGCCAGTTTAACCCCACCGCGGCTTACAAAGGGAATCTTCTCCTTCAGAATTATCTCTTGTGTTGTATCCACCTTCTGTCCAGGTTTTTCGATTCTCTGCCCATTGGAAAAAATGCGCCCGGCCATGATCAGAGCCAGTGCTTTCTGACGGTTTTCCGCCAACCCTCTATCGACAACAACCTTGTCGGCTCTATCCTTCATCACATTCTCCACGCTATCATGTCTGAACTTTGGTCGAATTCGCTAATCTTTTTTTATGATTTTGATAAATTCTGGGCCATGATTAGGACTTTTTCTTATTTATCGATTTATAAAAATTTCTGATTTTATTGGCAAGGCCTTCCGCATCGAGTCCGTACATCTTTTTAATCTTTTCGACTTTGCCCAAGGGATAAACCTCGACGGGGATTCCGATATTTTTAAACCGGATGTCGAACATTTCATGCCTGTCCAGAAAAGACCGAACCAAGCTGCCGAATCCTCCCCTATTTACAGCTTCTTCTGCCGTGATGATTACACTTCCAGCCCTGGCAAAACCGAGGATCAACTCTTCATCCAGCGGTTTGGCAAATCTGGCATTCACCACAGATAAGTTGATTCCTTCCTCCTCTAGAATGTTGGCAGCCTCAAGACTTGGATAAACCATGCTGCCAAAAGCGAGAAGCAAGTCCTTTCCATCTTTGATGACTTCGCTTTTTCCAACAGGGATTGACTTCGGCAATTCATCCATCTCTACTCCGTATGCTTTGCCCTTCGGAAAACGAATAGCAGCCGGATGATCATAGGAGAGAGCAGAATGCAACATATGCTGCAACTCATTTTCATCCTTCGGGGCCATGACAATCATATTCGGCAGATGTCCCATGTAGGCAATATCGTTGATTCCTTGATGCGTAGGCCCATCATCGGGCACGATTCCGGCGCGATCCAGGGCAAAAACAATCGGAATATCCATTAAACACACATCATGATAGAGCTGATCATAAGCTCTCTGAAGAAATGTGGAATAGATTGCGACAAAAGGCTTACATCCCCCCAGAGCCAGACCTGCAGCAAAGTCTACGGCATGTTGTTCAGCAATCCCAACGTCAAAAAACCTGTCTGGATACTTGTCTCCGAAAGGTTTTAAGCCTGTTCCCTCTTTCATTGCTGCCGTGATAGCCACTACCTTCTTTTCTTTTTTTGCAATATCCAGCATCGTTTTTCCAAAAACAGAAGAGTATGTGGGCCGTATATCCTTGCTTTTCGGTTTTCCAGTTTTGATGTCAAACGGAGACGCACTGTGAAATCGTGAGGGATTGCTCTGCGCTGGCTGATAACCTCTTCCTTTCTGGGTGACACAATGTATCAAAACAGGTCCACTATGTTTTTTGGCTTCTTCAAAAACCTCGATCAAGGATCCCAAACTATGTCCTTGTACGGGACCGATGTATCGAATTCCCAATTCCTCGAAAACCAGCCCCGGGAAAAAAACTTTTTTAAAGGCTTCTTCCACAGCTCTGGCGACTTTTATCATCGGCTTGCCAACTGCTGGAATAAGTTTCAGGATGGACTTGACTTGATCTTTGATCCGGAGATAGTGCTGTCCCGATACGAGATAGGAAAGATACCTGGACATAGCCCCCACATTGGGCGAGATGGACATCTCATTGTAGTTCAAGACGATAATAAGCTTTTCCCGGTGATGACCGATCTGATTCAATGCTTCCCAAGCCATACCGCCCGTCAAACTACCATCCCCCACAACAGCCACCACCTCATAGTTGTTTTCTTTTTTATCTCTGGCGACTGCCATTCCCATAGCGGCCGAGAGCGCCGTGGATGCATGTCCTGTGTTATAAACATCATATTCGCTTTCTTCCCGGTTTGGAAATCCGCACAATCCATTAAACTGCCGAAGGGTGTGAAATTTGTCTCTTCTCCCAGTTAGAATCTTGTGGGTGTAACACTGATGCCCCACATCCCAAATAATTTTGTCATCCGGAGGATTGAACACATAATTTAAAGCCAAGGTGACCTCCACAACCCCGAGATTAGGAGAAAGATGGCCCCCTGTTTTAGAGACGGTATCAAGGATCAGCGCTCTGATTTCTGTTGCAAGAATGGAAAGTTTTTTTAATGATAATTTTTTCACATCTTCCGGACCTATGATTTTATCAAGAATGTTATTCATTGTTTTGTTTGAGCTCCAGTAGTCTTGATGCTAAAAAGCGCAGTTCTTCTGATTCGAGCCCTGCCGAGTTAAGCGCTTGCAAGGCAGACCGGACATGCTGCTCTAATTTTTTTTTCGCTTTCACAACACCGTAATAGGACACTGCATCAGGATGCCGGGAAGCATCTTGGGATGTGAAGCGGCTGGAGTCTATAATATCATCTCTCATTTGAAAGGCTAGACCGATATTTTTGCCATAGTCAGTCATAGCTTTAGCCGCAGCGGATACGGAGGAGACCCCGGCCAGGATGGGTCCTACTCTTGCCGAAGCTAGGATCAATGCGCCGGTTTTTTTTGCCATCAAATCTTGAAGGCTGTCCTCGGTAAGGCCATCCAGATTGAGGGTGATGTCCAGAAGTTGGCCTCCCACCATTCCTTGAATCCCGGCACTTTGGGCAATCTCGATGACCAAACGCTCCTTTCGCATAGACTGCGATGCTTCCCATGGGGCAGAGGCAAGAACCTCAAAGGCCAGGGTCAGCAGACTATCTCCGACGAGAAGCGCAATATCTTCGCCAAAGGCTTTATGGCAGGAAGGCTTCCCTCTGCGGAAATCATCATCATCCATCACAGGAAGGTCATCATGGACCAGAGAATAATTATGGATCAATTCCAGTGCACTAGCAAAAAAAAGAATCTCCTTCTGGTTTAGCCCAAAACATTCGCCAGAGGACAGCGCAAGCAGCGGCCTAAATCTCTTCCCCCCTGATAAAACCACATACCGCACAGCTTTGGCAAGAGGATTTTCCTCCAATGGTAAAAGCCGGTCCAGAAATTCCTCTATCGCACTTTTCTTCCTCTTGAGTTTTTCCTGGACGTTCATCTGAATCTAAAACGGGAGGCTATTGTTATTTTCGGAATCGGGAGGTTTTTCCTTTTTTGAGCTTTCTTCCTCCTCCTCGGCGAGTTCGAAGGATTCCTCTTTTACCTCTCCCTTTTCATCTTTGAGAAGGATATCGATCTTCTTCTCTGCCTTGCCTAACTCTCCCCGTAAGAACTTCGCCAGTTTGATTCCTTTTTCAAACAGACCCAAAGACTCATTCAAAGCGAGTCCCCCTTTTTCCAGCTTTTCCACGATATCTTCCAGTTCAGTCAAAGCCTTTTCAAAACTAAGTGCGCCCATTGTGCCTCCTTCCCGTTTACCCCTCTTTTTTTTGAAGGCGGGATTCGATGAGCCGATTTTTGTCAACTCTTCTTACCTGTGCCATGAATTCTCCCTGGAAAAAAGAAACTGTTACCTCGTCCCCTTCATCAACATCTCCAATCTGTTGGACAAGCCCGAGTTTGGCATTTTTCCAGCAAAGCGTGTATCCCTTTTTCAGAATATTCAGGGGGCTCAGATTCTCAAGCTCAGCAGATAGCCTTTCCCATTTCCCGAGGAGATCTTGCAGAATTCTTTTCACAGCAGAAGACATTTTTTCTTTTGAGAGATCCACCTGAGATTTGGATTGGACAATCCTTTGGACCAAGGTCTGGATCACGTTTCTTGCACGCGTTTCAAATTCATCCACTTGCTGAATCAGGTTGAATAGCCGAACTTTGAAATTCTGAAAAGCTTTATGGTGAATGAGATCCGTCACTTCCTGTATTTTTTCCTGGATTGTAAACCGGAAATGGTGAGAAATTCTCTTTTCGAGATTTTCGATACGTTCAAGAAAGGATTGTTCCTTCTCTACAACCATCTCTGCTGCAGCCGATGGAGTGGATGCTCTTATATCAGCCACAAAATCCGCAATGGTGAAATCAATCTCATGGCCAACCGCAGATATGATAGGAACAGGACAGCGAAAAATGGCGCGAGCTACTCTCTCCTCATTGAACGCCCATAAGTCTTCTAAAGCCCCTCCTCCTCGACCGACGATGATGACATCTATATCTTTGAGGCTTCCTAGATAATCTATCCCTTCTACGATTTCATCAGCCGCTCCCTCCCCTTGGACTTTTGCCGGGTAAATCACGATGTGGAGATGGGCAAATCGTCTTTCGAGAGTTTTGATGATATCAACGATGGCCGCTCCCCGCGGAGAAGTGATGACTCCGACCTTCTTGGGCAGGAGAGGAAGTTTTTTCTTAACACGAGGATCGAATAATCCTTCCCTTTTCAGTTTGTCCTTTAACTGCTCAAAGGCCAGTTGAAGGGCTCCTTTCCCTTTTGGTTCGACGCCCCCCACATAGAGTTGATACTGACCTCTCTGCTCATACACGGATATCTGTCCTTTGCATATCACCTGAAGACCACTCTCCAGCTCAAAGGGAACTCGAGCAGCGCTTGAGCGCCACATAACACAGTACAGGGCACTCTGCTCATCTTTCAGTGTAAAATACAAATGGCCAGAATGGGCCCTCTTAAAATCCGCAATTTCTCCCTCTATCCAGAGAACAGGAAATTTATTTTCGAGCTCAAGCTTGATCAGACGAGTGATTTCTGAGACCGTGTAGATTTTATCTGACTTCTCAGTGTGATTCATCTTCCTTTACATCCTCCACAACCATTTCTCTTTGGATGGAAATAGCTTTTCCCGTGTGTGTGTCCACTTCAACAAAAACAGAGGAGAACACCAATCCCAGTTTCCCAGGCTCAAAACGCTGAGGCCGCGAAGTCAAGAATCGTTGGATCGCCTGCTCCTTTTTTAATCCGATCACAGATTCATACCCTCCGACCATACCCACATCCGTGATAAAGGCTGTGCCCTGAGGAAGGATTTTTTCATCGGCCGTGGGCACATGCGTGTGTGTTCCGATGACGGCCGACACCCTGCCGTCAAGATACCATCCCATGGCTTGTTTCTCCGATGTAGCTTCGGCATGAAAATCAACAAGTGTGATCGTATTTTTTTCCTGCAGCAGCTTAAGCTCCCGATCTGCTGCACGGAAGGGACAATCGATCGGCTCCATGAAAACTCTGCCTTGAAGATTAAGAACGGCAACCTTAAATCCCTCTTTTGTTTCAAAGATATAGGATCCCTTTCCAGGATTTGGAGAAGGGTAATTGGCCGGCCGCAACAGCCGTGGCTCTTGATCCAGATATTCCACGGCTTCCCTTTTATCCCATATGTGGTTTCCAGAGGTCAAAATATCGACCTGCGCAAGCAGCTGGCGGCAGATTTCAGGAGTAATACCTATCCCGCCGGCAGCATTCTCTCCATTTGCCACAACAAGGGAAGGGGAATATTTTTCGAGAAGTATCGGCAGAAACTTTTTTAGAGCCCGTCTTCCAGGCCTCCCGATAATATCGCCCAAAAAAAGAAACCCATACCTATCGCGCATACTCCACAGCCCTCATCTCTCGGATAACCGTCACTTTAATCTGGCCAGGATAATCCAACTCTTCCTTTATCTTCTGCGCAATTTCCTTTGCAGCAAGGGAGGCCTTATCATCCGAGATCTTCTGGCTCTCAACGATGATCCTGATCTCTCTTCCCGCTTGGAGAGCAAAGGATTTGGCCACTCCTTCATAGGAATTGGCGATTTCCTCCAATTTTTCCAATCTTTTGACATAAGCTTCCAGGATTTCCCGACGAGCACCTGGCCTCGCTGCAGAAAGTGTGTCGGCCGCCTGCACCAAAACCGCTTCGATTGAGGGGAAATCGACATCCCTGTGATGAGAGGCAATAGCCCTGGTTACGGCCTCAGATTCCCCGTATTTTTTAGTCAGTTCAACACTCAATTCCGTATGGGTTCCTTCCACTTCTTTATCCACAGCTTTCCCGATGTCGTGAAGTAGTCCGGCCCTCATCGCTACATTAGCATCCAAGCCCAACTCTTTGGCCATGATGGTTGCAAGATAAGCAACCTCTTTGGAATGTTGGAGAACATTCTGGCCGTAACTTGTTCGATATTTCAATTTTCCCAAGAGCTTTATCAGTTCAGGATGAATGTCTCGAATCCGCAGTTCAAGGACGACGGATTCCCCTTCTTGCTTAACCTTCTCCTCCAGCTCTTTCTTGACAGTTTCTACAACCTCTTCAATTCGAGCAGGATGGATCCGGCCATCAATCACCAACTTTTCGATAGCCAAGCGGGCCATCTCCCGCCGAATCGGGTCAAAGCTGGAAAGGATCACTGCTTCAGGTGTATCATCCACGATAATGTCTACACCTGTGGCTAGCTCCAGAGCACGGATGTTCCGTCCTTCTCTACCGATGATGCGGCCCTTCATGTCATCAGAGGGAAGATCAACCACAGAAACAGTGGTTTCAACCACATGCTCAGCAGCCGAACGCTGAATGGCCTGGCCGATAATTTCTTTCGCCATTCTTTGGCCTTTTTCTCTCGTTTCATCTTCAATCTTGCGCAGGTATTGGATCGCTTCGAGCTTGGCCTCATCCTCCATCTGTTTCATCAATTCTTTCTTAGCCTCTTCCTGAGTCATACTGGCAACCCGTTCTATTTCCTCCAGGACTTTTTTTATCTGTTCCTGATACCCTTTTTCTTTCTGCGCAAGTTCTCGTTCCCGAGAGAAAAGTCTTCCTTCCTTCTGCGAATAATCTCGTTCCCTCTTTTCGTGGGCCTGATACTTTTGTTCGAGACTTTCTTCTTTTCTGAGCAATCTCCTTTCCAGCTCATTGAGCTTTCGGCTTCTGTCTCGTGTTTGTCTCTCAAAGTCAGCTTTGAGATTGAGTTGTTTTTCTTTTGCCGCTATGGAAGCCTCTCTTTTTATTTTTTTGGCCTCCTCCCTGGCCTCCCCGAGAGTCTCCTTAGCTTCTTGTTGAGCTCTGAGAAGAGCCCGTGCCCCTCCCGCTTTTTTTACTAAGATAAATATTATGGTTGCAGACGCAAAGAGCAAAATAGCAGCAATTGCGATTAGCATAAAATTCACTTTGACCACCTCCTTGTAGGGGCCGTCAAAGGAGAGGAAAATTAGGAGGACAAAAAAATACTCACTCTATGCAAAAAGTAATATCATCAAAACATTCGGAAGGACATCTGACGAATAGTCTGAGCTGAAGTTTTTCCCCAGTTCATCTATGATATGAAAGACGGGAACTCCCGCTTCATTCAGAAATTTTTTCCAAATTTTCGTAAGTATTTTCATCTTCAAAGGCAAGAACCTCCAAACTTTCTATTTCATTCTCCATAAGCCCAATGACTTCGTTTAGCTGATCGAGATTCTTTTGACAGAGAAAATATTCATCTGCAATGTTTAATGCCGCTAAAACAGCGACTTTTAAAACATCCACCGATTTTGATTTTACGGCCACCTCACGCATTTTTTGATCAACATACGAAGTAAGATGGCTTATATATTTTTCATCCTCTTCTCCTTTGACTCTTATTCTATATTTCTGCCCATAAATTTCTATTTCAATAACTTTGTCCATCATATTTCTAATTCATCTATTTTATTGATAATCAGCTCGATTTTGTCTTTCATAACCGTCCTTTCTTCTTCATACTTCTTCAGATCCTGGCCGATTTTATCTGCTCTCTTTGCTTGCTCTTCAAAGCTTTTTTTCCCGGCTTTCAGTTCCTTGATCTGCTGTTTGAGGCGGTCATTCTCACTCACCAGCTTGTTTATGTAATCAACAACTTGGGAAATCTTTCCCTCTAGGATTTTAAGTCTTTCCAATTCACTTGTCAATTTTCCCTCCTTCTCTTAATTGAAAATTGAAACGGGATCTTAATGTGGCGATTATTTTCTCTTGTAGGACGTCTACTTCATCCGCTTGAAGGGTTCTTTCGGGATGGCGAAAGTTGAACCGAAAGGATAGACTTACCTTGCCATCGGGAATAGACGAGCCTGCGAAACGGTCGTAAAGATTAAATCTTGCTAAATATGGCAGATCGAGCTTTTCCACGGCTCCTTTAATATCCTCAAATGAGACGTGTTTATCAGCGATAAAGGAAACATCTCTGTTTACACTTGGATACTTCACCACAGCTGAATACTGAAACGCCTGAGCCTGTTTTTCGAATAGAAGATTCAAGTTAATCTCCGCTGCCCAAACCTCACTTTTCAACATATATGTGTCCAGAATTTTGTGCTTTACTGCGCCCAGACAGCCAACGCGCTCCCCTTTCACGTGCAAAGCAAGAGAGGATCCTTCACGAAAATGCGGATGGTTCTCTTCCCGAAAAGAAATCGATAAATAACGCAATTGGGCCATAAGCGCCTCGCATGTTCCCTTAAGATGAAAAAAGCCGGTTTCCCTGCTTTGTTCCATCCAATGCCTTTCCCCTACATCACCTGTCATGACAACACAGAGCATCAAATGTTCCTTGCATTTTTCATTTTCCAAATGGAAGATATTTCCGATTTCGAAAATATGCACTCCCTCAGCACCTCTGTTCATGTTCCATGCAATATTTTCGAGCAGCCCTCCGAAAAGAGTTGTCCGAAGAAATGCGGCTTTTGCCGATATGGGATTCCGGATCGGTATGGGTTCGAGATCAAAGGATAATTCTTCTCTTTTTTCGGAATCCATGAAGCTGAAATTCACAACTTCGTCAAATCCATAATGAAACAGGATTTGCCGTATGATGCGTATTCTTTCCTTTTTTTGATCAAGGATGGGCTCGAGACTCCTGAGAGGCGGGAGCTGGATCGGTATTTTCTCATAGCCATAAAACCGCGCAATCTCCTCGATTAGATCGGCCTCTCTTTCAATATCGATTCGAAAATGTGGTACCCTGACCTGCCAAATCCCAGGCTGTTTCTGTTCCACTTGGAAACCGAGATTCACCAGAGTTTTTTCGATAAAGCCATTATCAATTTTTACACCAAGAAGAGAAGTTGCACGATGATCACGGAGCATAACAGTTTTGGCCTTGCGAGGTTTGGGGAAGACATCCACGATGTTTTTGCATACCTTTCCCCCAAACTGGGTAAGTAACGAAGCAGCCATCCGGGCAGCCTCAGGCGGATAGGAAACATCCGCTCCTCGCTCAAACCTGTAGGAAGCGTCCGTTTGGATACCTGTCGCTTTGCTTGTTTTTCTGACTGAAACTGGATCGAAATAGGCACTTTCTATAAACACATTTTGTGTCGATTCGGAAACTGCTGTATTTTCACCACCGATAACTCCGGCCAAAGCCACCGGTTTTTCCTCATCAGCGATCACGAGCATCTCCGGCGTCAAATCCACATTTTTTGCCTCTAAACTCAGCAGTTTTTCGCCTTGTTTTGCCCGCCGTACGATGATTTTCTTTCCGGCAATTTTTGCAAGATCAAAGGCATGGATGGGTTGGGCCGTAGAAAAAAGAACATAATTCGTCACGTCAACAACATTGTTTACTGGATTCAAATCCATGGCCGCTATTTTTTTGATCAGCCATCGGGGAGAGGGACCGACCTTGATGTTTTTCACGATCATCCCACAATAACGTGGACAGAGATCTTCCTCCCAAATCTGGACATCGATTTCATCAGAGATGTTTTCGTCCCCCTCTGTTAACGAGAACCTCCGTTCTTTGAAGGGAAGACCAAGAGCGGCAGACAATTCTCGAGCGATGCCCTTATGTCCAAGGGTATCCGGTCGATTGGCGTAGGTTTCAACATCCAGGATGACATCACCATTTTTTTCTTCCCAGTCCTCGATTAATAATCCGATATTGTCCAACACCTCGATAAGCCGAGATACAGGGAGATCAACATCGATGTAATCCTGGATCCAACTTAAGCTGATTTTCATTTTAGAGAAAACTGCCTTATAAATCTCAAATCATTTTCGTAGAAATACCTCATATCAGGTATCTGGTAGGCAAACATGGCTGTTCTATCCACTCCCAGTCCGAAAGCAAAACCTGAATACTTCTCAGGATCGATGTTCACGTTTTTTAAAACTTGAGGATCAACCATTCCCGCCCCGAGAATTTCCATCCAACCGCCTCCACCACAGACCCGGCATTCCTCTGATTTTCCTCCACAAACAGTGCAGCCGATATCAACTTCCGCAGAAGGTTCGGTAAACGGAAAAAAACTCGGCCGAAAACGGATTTTGATTTTCTCGTGGAAAAGCGCCTTTAGAAAATACTCCAGTGTGCCTTTCAGATGGGCAAAGGTAATTCCCAGATCTACCACAAGTCCCTCAACTTGATAAAACATCGGAAGGTGGGTGGGATCGGGAGCTTCTTTGCGGTAGACTTTGCCTGGATTGATAATCCTGACAGGAGGTTTTTTTTTCTCCATTACTCTTATTTGTACGGGTGAGGTGTGCGTGCGAAGGAGCACATCATCTGTGATATAAAGCGTATCCCAATCATCCCGGGCCGGGTGATGAGGAGGAAAATTGAGTGCTCCAAAATTATAATAATCCGTTTCAATTTCCGGACCATCCACGATGGAAAATCCCATCCTCAAAAAAATATTTTCGATCTCCTGCTGAAACAGGAGAATAGGATGTGGAGCTCCCCAATACACTTTTTTCCCAGGAAGAGTGAAGTCAATTTTTTCACCCGGTTTTTTTGGAATTGCAAACTTTATCTGCAGGGCTTGAATTTTCTCCTGAACATGATTTTTAAAATCATTGATCAGTTTCCCAACCTCCGGCTTATCCTCCGGTCTCACATGCTTCAACTCCTCAAAAAACCCCGTGATGATGCCCCTCTGACGGCTAAGGTATTCATTACGGATATCCCTGAGGGAATTGTGATCTATGATCTTGGCCAGGGCACCCTCAAAAGCTTTCCTTTTCTGTTCGATTGCGATCTTGAGGTCATCCATTTTTATTTAAGATTCCTTACGTTTTAATCTCCTTTACCTTCTGGACAAGTCGGAAGAAAGTCTGTGGAGAATGGACAGCTAAATCGGCCAGGATTTTCCGGTCGAGTTCGATATTCAATCGGTGTAACCCATGGATAAACCGGCTGTAGGACAGGTCATTCTTTTCGGCTGCCGCTTTGATTCGGATGATCCAAAGTCGGCGAAAATCTCTTTTTCGGGTTCTCCTATCCCTATAGGAGTACTGGAGAGATCGTTCTACGGCCTCTTTGGCTGTTCTGTAATTGTGACTTCTCGCTCCCCAGTATCCTTTTGCCAGCTTTAAAATTTTTGCCCTTCTCCGGCTTTTTTTTGTTCCTCTCCTTACTCTGGGCATTTTATTCTCCTTCGCTTAGGTTGTTTTTACAAATTCAGAAATAAATTCCCGTCCCGCTGAATGAGCCAAACTCCGGATTTCCCTGAGAATTTTATCGGCGGTCAACCCCTAAAAATCATAGGGAAGCATATCTTTGACCCGTTTTCGATCTGCCTTGCTGATAGAATCTTTTTTGCCAAGATTTCTCTTCCTTTTCGCTGACTTTTTCGTAAGTATATGACTCTTATTTGCTTTATTATGAACGACCTTCTTTTTCCCTGTTACTTTGAATCTCTTTTTGGCTCCCCTGTGTGTCTTTAGTTTTGGCATCTTTACCTCCTGACTTGGTCGCGATTAACAGAGCAGAAACAGCCCAGGGTTGGGTTCGGATAGTGCCGTCTCGTTGTCCCAGCTCTTTTATGTCCCCGAACACCCGATCCAAAATTTTATGAGCCAATTCTGGCTTCGCTTTTTCCCGTCCTCTAAGCATCACGGTGATTTTTACTTTATTTCCATCCTTCAAAAACCTTTCGACATGACGCATCTTGAAAGTGTAATCATGGATGCTGATTTTTGGTCTGAATTTGATCTCTTTGACCTGAATTTGTTTCTGGTGTTTCTTGGCCTCATGAGCCTTTTTGTGCAATTCGTACAGAAATTTACCGTAATCCATGATGCGGCAGACAGGCGGATTCGCCGCAGGAGCGACTTCGACTAAATCCAGATTTCTGTCTTTTGCCATGGTCAAAGCCTCCTGGAGCGATAGAACACCCACTTGTTTTTTCCCCTCATCTATTATTCTAACTTCTCTGGCTTGAATCCTTTCATTAATCTTGTGTGGCTTTTCCTTTCTCTTCCCAGGATGAAATCTCCGTCTTCTGATGATTAACCTCCTTAACCCGGATAATTCATAAATTATCCCGGTTGCCCTGAATTATTCACGTACGAGTTTAAA
>CAZOJY010000006.1:26719-56895 GCA_964580235.1 uncultured Eubacteriales bacterium
AATGCATATAGCATTAAATCCCGCTAAAAAAATCATGTTTATGATTAATCCAGGTTAAATATTTATCCTCAACGATTTATTTTTAACCAAATCCTTGACTTTTTCAAGGAATTCATTGACATCTATTTTGCCTTTGTCTCCCGCTCCATGGATCCTGAGAGATACGGACTGTTCGGAAACCTCTCTATCTCCCACAATGCACATAAAGGGAATCTTGTGCACTTCGGCATCTCGGATCTTGTAGCTTATTTTTTCGCGCCGCAAGTCGAGAGAACCGCGCAGCCCTTCTTCTCTGAATCTTTTATCAAGGTTTGCAACATATTCGTTGTGTCTGTCTGCAATCGGAAGAAAGATCACCTGGACAGGAGCCAACCAGATAGGGAAGTTGCCTTTGTAATGCTCGATGAGCACCCCAAAAAATCTTTCCAGCGATCCCAACAGGGCTCTATGAATCAAATAGGGTCTCTTGGCCTTTCCGTCTTCACCCACATAACTTAGATCAAACCGCTCTGCCAAGTTGAAATCCAGCTGGATTGTGGTGCACTGCCAGGACCGCTGGAGGGCATCTTTAATTTTGATATCGATCTTCGGGCCGTAAAAAACTCCGGCACCCGGGTCAATCTTGAAGTCTAGGCCTTTGTCTCCCAATGCTTTTTCTAAAGCCAGAGTAGCCTTATTCCAGTCATCCAGAAGCCCGCAATATTTATCCGGACATGTGGATAAAAACACATCAAATTCCTCAAATCCAAAGGCTTTCAACAGTTTTAGTGCAAGGGATATGACGCGTTTGATCTCGTCTTCCAGTTGGTCTTCTCGACAAAAGATGTGGGCATCGTCCTGGGTAAAACCCCTTACACGCATCAGCCCATGAAGCACTCCGCTCCTCTCATACCTGTATACCGTACCGAGCTCTGCCCAACGGAGGGGGAGATCGCGGTAACTCCTAGGTCTGTTGTTGTACACCATGATGTGAAAAGGACAATTCATGGGTTTCAGCTCATACTCCATTCCCTCGTGGAGAAGCGGAGGATACATGGCATCGTAGAACTCTGTATGCCCGCTCTGGCGCCAGACGTCAAGCTTGGCGATATGCGGGGAATAGACAATTCCATATCCGTCCTTGAAGTGTTCCTTGTACCAGAACTCCTCGATAACGCGTCTGATGGCCGAACCTTTGGGATGCCAAAGGATCAGGCCTCCACCCAGTTTTTCGTTGAAGCTAAACAGGTCCAGCTCAGGGCCAAGTTTGCGATGATCGCGTTTTTTGGCCTCTTCTAAAAGATTTAAGTATTTATCCAACTTATCCTTGGAGTAAAAGGCCGTTCCGTAGATCCTTTGAAGCTTCTTCCCCTTCTCGTCTCCTTTCCAGTAGGCTCCTGAGGAGGAAAGTATTTTAAAGTGTTTGATGTATCCGGAAGAAGGAACGTGAGGGCCCCGGCAAAAATCGATAAAATCCCCCTGTCTGTAGTTTGAAACGTCATCCTCTCCTTTTTCCTGGATAAGTTCCACTTTCAAGGCCTGGCCCCTTTCCTTGAAGAGCTGCAGGGCTTCATGCTTGGACAGTATGATACGTTCTATCGGAACATTGCTCTGGACAATTTCTTCCATTTTCTTTTCGATTGTTTCCAAATCCTCGGGAGTGAAAGGCTGATCCCTTAAAAAATCATAATAAAATCCATTCTCAACAGCCGGCCCGACACCCGTCTGAGTCCCAGGAAAAAGCTCTAAGACAGCATGAGCTAAGAGATGGGATGCGCTGTGTCTCAGCACATCCAAAGCTTCATCCGAATCTTTATCGACCAATTCAAGCTGTACGTCTTCGGCCAATGGCGTGTCAAGGGAAACAAGTTGACCGTTGATTCGGGCAAGAAGAGCGCTCTTTTCCAAATTTTGGCTTGTTAAAAAATCAGAAATATTGGTGTTCTTTTTGATCGAACAGACAGACTTATTTATTGTTACTTTGATTAATTCCGTCATTTATGTACATTTTGCATTCAAAAAGGAAGGCAGTTCGGAATTATCTTTCCTTCACTCGAATACAGACTCCTTAAGTGGTAGGCGCGGAGGGGATCGAACCCTCGACTTCTTCCGCGTCAAGGAAGCACTCTGCCACTGAGCTACGCGCCTAAGCTTTCAAGCTCCTATATATTAAAGATTTAGACTCCCAGTGTCAACACACTCTAACTCCCTGAACGAGCACCTCTTAAACGGTGTCAAAAGCAGCCAGTTTGACCAGGAAAAGAATCCCAACGGTTTTGGAGGCGGCATCTTTTTTTTTGGGGCAAGGGCTTGGTTTTTCTCTGTACTTGTTCTTAGACGGTTGAGGGCCAGGCTTCCGCACCTTTTGCCAGGCGGGTTTTTGTCTTCGGTCAATTTTTCTCGCCAATCCTTTTCCTAATTTATCGATAAAACAGGTGTCCCTGAGAAGCTAAAGAAAAATGATTTCAGCCTCCCATGTGACGGAATCCAATAAGGCAACCGTACTTTTTCCGGAAAGCCATCCTCCTGTCTCTCCGGGATTGATCATAAGAGTACCGTGAGCCGCTCTGATTTCTGGTTTGTGTGTGTGTCCGAAAACGACAGTCTGGTATTTTCCTGACGAGGCATATTTATCCACGGAGACATGGATATGGCATATCAAGATCAGTCTGTCTGCATAGGAAAAAACAAGAGGAGCTTCCTTAATTTCCCCAAAAGGACGGATGGCTTTCTCCAATCCCTTTTTTTCTCCATCGCAGTTGCCGAAAACAGCTTTGACCGGACAGGAGAGATGCTCCAGCTCTCTTGCTGCAAATGGAGCGACAAAATCTCCGGCATGAATAACGAGTTCACATTTCATTTCAATGAAAAAGCGCACAACCTTCTTGATAGCATCACAATTATCATGCGAATCAGACATGATACCGATCATTCGCAACTCCTTTAGGTCTTTCATTCTAGATCAATTCTCCCCTGCTTGTCTATCCAAATTCCCCGGAGGTATGCATTTCCACAACTCTATTCCTTGTTGAATAAATATAGGGCGTGTATTATACTAAGCGTTCATTTTTGTCAAAAGACAAACAGGAGCTCATTCAATGAAAAATGTCTCAATCATGGGCACACTCGGAAGAGATTTTCACAATTCTCAGGGTAACCTGCAATTTGGAGAAGATAGGCACACCTGATCTCAAGGAGATTCTCAGGAAATACTGATGAAAAGAAAAATCGCTCTTATCGCTTTTGGAGGAAACGCTATCCTTCCAGACAATCAGAGAGGTTTGCAGTCCGAACAGATGAATAACGCCCAAAGGGCAGCCCGCTTAATGATCCACATGGTCAAAAAGGGCTACGATCTTATCATTGTCCACGGCAACGGACCTCAGGTCGGAAATCTCCTTATCCAGATGGAAGAAAGCATCACGAAAATTCCGCCTTTTTCTCTCGAAGTATGTGATGCGATGACCGAAGGAAGTATGGGATTCATGCTTGAGAAAGCCTTGACAAATGAGCTCAGAAAAAATTCTGTGGACAAAGAAGTGGTAACTCTTATAACACAGGTTGTGGTCGATCGTGAAGACCCGGCCTTCGATAAGCCCTCGAAACCCATCGGCCCGTTTTACTCCAAATACAGAGCCTCCATGCTCAGGAAACAGAAGAATTGGAAAATGATCGAAGATGCAGGCCGGGGATACAGGAAGGTCGTCCCCTCTCCAAAACCCATTGACGTTGTACCCAAATATGTGATCCGTGATTTGGTACTCGCAGGAAAAATCGTCATCGCTGCAGGAGGGGGTGGTATTCCGATAATCATAAACGGCAACGGACTATTTCAAGGGGTAGAGGCCGTCATAGACAAAGATTATGCTGCCAGTCTGATCGCAAGAGAGGCAAAAGCGGAATTATTTATCATTTTGACTAATGTTTCGCGTGTTTACCTGAACTTTGATAAATCCGAGAGGAAGCCCATATCGGTGATGACGGTGGATGAGGCCCAGGAATACTTGAGGCAGGGACAATTTCCTCCGGGTTCGATGGGTCCAAAAATCGAAGCCGCGATCGAATACATCCAAAGCGGAGGTGAAAAGGTTTTGATCACATCGGCAAATCATCTCAAAGCATCCTTGATCAACCGCTCAGGAACAAAAATTGTCGGCGCACATTAGGAGGAAGAGATGTTCCAAGACTTTTTGTCCATTCACGATTTAACTCCTTACCAGTTCAGCCAAATCATGGACCTTGCGCGTGAAATCAAAGAAAAACCCAACCGTTTCAGAGATAGACTTCAGAACAAAATACTTGCCATGATATTTGAAAAACCGTCCCTTCGCACCCGGATGACATTCGAAACCGGTATGTTGCAGATGGGAGGAGGAGCTATCTACCTTTCTCCCTCCGACATTCAGATGGGAACACGCGAGACGCCCTATGATGTGGGAAAAAACCTGGAAAGGTGGGTAGACGCTGTCATGATCCGGACATTTAGCCATCAAATCGCGGTAGATTTGGCCCATGTCTGCAGGATACCTGTTATCAATGCTTTGACTGATCTCCTTCATCCCTGTCAAGCCATGGCCGACTTTTTCACTCTCAAGGAGAATATCGGAGATTTAGCCCACATGAAACTGGCCTACGTTGGAGATGGAAGCAATGTCTGCCACAGCCTTCTGTTTGCAGGGGCAAAAACAGGGGCAGAAATCTCCGTTGCCACGCCCGCTGGATATGAGCCCAATCCGGAAGTTGTAAAGCAGGCAGTACAAGATGGGCAAGAAACAGCGTTCGAAGTCTTTATCACAACCGATCCAGCCGAAGCCGTTCAAAATGCGGATGCTGTCTACACAGACGTTTGGACCTCAATGGGTCAGGAAAGCGAAAAAGCAAAAAAAGCCATGATTTTTCCTCCTTTTCAAGTCAACAAAGAATTGCTGGCACAAGCAAAACAGGGGGCATTATTCATGCATTGTCTTCCTGCCCACAGGGGGGAGGAAGTGACAGACGAAGTTATCGACTCGGATCAATCAGTCGTATTTGATCAAGCGGAGAATAGACTTCATGTTCAAAAAGCCATTATGCTATTATTAATAGAACAATAAAACAAAAATGGAAAAAGCAAACGAATACACAAACATTACTGAAGCTGATCTTTCTTTCCTGGAAAAAGAATTGCTTCAGATTAACATGGCACTAACTCTTAGCGAACTGGCCAAAAAAGTTGCCTTTAAAAAAACGTCCAGCCAACTCAAGCAGGAAGTAAAAATATATGATCCATATTGTCAATTCGAAGTGGGAGAGCTAATCTTAAAGGAGTATGATGAACCTCTGTTAGTTAGCAGCAAAGGAACAGAGCCCTTCAAAGGAGCCGTGGTGCTAAAGGTCATCAATAAAATCTCTTTAGAAAGCTTTGATTGCGAGATGTTGGAAGTGGGCTATTCGGGAGGCGGAACATTCCGTAAACACATCGATTACATGAAAAAGACAAAAACACAGGTTCTCCTTCCTTGCAACTGTGATCATAAAGGATTGGGAGCTAAAAAACTCAAAAAAGAGGAAGACCCGAGACTTGATCAGGTTCCGATGACAGATAAAGACCTTAAAAGTTTAGAAAAAAATCTGAACAAGGCCCTTTCCAAGAATGGAAAATTTTTTAATTGGAATGAATTCTGGCAACTCACACAAAAAAAGGTCAACATATCGGAAAAAAAGATTGAAGAGATCAAAAAACAATTCCGTGAATCACGGCAATCGGCTAACACAGCAGATATGTGTACTAAATTTTTCAAAAAAGATCCTTCTGATGATCAATTCGATCTTCTTTGTCTGAGTTTGAACTACACTTTAGAAAAAAAATACAAAAAAAGTTTTGTGTTCGTCGCTCCAAAAGATTGGGGGAAATGGCATCTCAAAGAGATCATCGATGCCTTCTTTAGGGAGTTGCCCCTTTCGGCATCAAATGCAAAAATTCCTTTATCAAAAGAAAAAAGCAAACTTGAAAAAACCAAATTAAAAAAATTTCCTCTGAAAATATATTTGACCTGGAGGGAGATCCTCTCCGGAGGGATTAAGATTCCCAAAAGTATGAAGAGGTCGCTTGCCGACTTCAGAGAATACACGTTCACCGATAATGACGGGGAAAAAGATTACACGGTTTATTATTACCCCTCCCCTGGCATTTTTCTTGGTTTGAAAGAATTTTACGAAAACAACAATGTCCCTCAAGGTGCAAGTCTGACTCTTGAAAAAATGAATCCTGGACATATCAGATTCTGGCTCAAAAAATCAAAAAAGAAGCTGTCTGTTCCTCGAGTCATTTATGATGCGAAAAAAGACAAATTTTCAGAAACCGGAGAAGAAGTGTTCACCTATTCCCTTCCCAACAAGATCATCCACCTCGAGCGAGAGACGTTAAGCAAACTCTGTTCGCTCTATGACCGGAGGGTCAAGCTAAACCTGAAGGAACTGCTCATTCTCATCTTTAACCATTTTGGACTGGAAGGGGAAACCTTGTTCCTCCATTACCTTCGCGCTTTTCACCTCGTGGATATGCTCAAACAAACCTCACAGGAAGATGTCGAAAAGACATTGATTCTATCTTCTGAATTCAGCAAGTCGGAAAAAAAGAAGGGAATCTTCTTTTATGAAGGGAAGGTTCGAACAGAAGAGGAAATCATAACCGATGAGATGATCGAAATTCCGGCAGAGATCCCAAGTGCCAAAGAAGTCACCGAAGCTCCCGGAACAGCTCATCTTACCATAGGAACCATAGAAGAAGACGTTCCCGTTCCAGAAACCCCAGAAGAGATAATCATCGTGGAAGAAGCGGGAAAAAAACTCGAGAAAGCAGCTAAACAACCAACTCCTCTAGAACCCCCAGCACTTCCTGGCAGGGATAAAGCTGAAAAGAAGAAAAAGCTAGCCCCTCCCAAGAAAAAGAAAAAAGAGCGAAAGAGAACCGAAGCGGAAACGGCTCCACGTCGGAGAAAAGGAGAGAAAAGGTTTATCGAAGAGCGGATTGAGCTGGAAGAATCTGAAATGGAAGCCCTGGTTGCTGTGAAAGAAAAAAGGGAGAAAAAAGCAGAAAGGATTGCAGTTCACGACAAGAAAAAGAAGCAAGCATTTAAGGCACCAGTCACCGAGGAACCCAAATTTGGCATTTTTGCGGAAAAGTTAAAGACTGCCCTTGATAAGCAGAAAAAGCCTGGCAAAGCGAAAAAATCTCCCAAAAAAAAGAAAAAATAATACGGAATTCGTTCTTATATTTTTAATTTTTCTTGTTCGATGTCAAGGGTTAACCCCAAAAATAAAATCACGGCGGAAATAGTTATCATCGGTGGTGGAATCATGGGTGTCGCCACGGCTTATTACCTTGCAAAACGCGGCCAGAGACATGTCATTCTTATAGAGAGAGATCTTCTGGCTCAAGCTTCCACCGGGTTGTGTGTGGGAGGCATCCGCCAGCAGTTTTCTAATCCTGCCAACATTCTTCTCTCCCAAGAGACAATCCACCTTCTCAAGAATTTCGAGGAGGAGTTCCATACAAAAATCGATTTTCGCCAGGCAGGATATCTATTTCTCACCCAAAAGCAAACAACCTGGGAAGCTTTTGGCGAATGCATTAAAATCCAGCGCCGATACAAGGTCCCCGTCAAAATTCTATCACCCGAAGAAGTCAAACACCGGTGGCCTTATCTTTCGACGAAAGACTTGCGGGGCGGAATATTCGGGCCGGAAGATGGGTATGTCGATCCCTACGATGTAACCATGGCCATAGCCAGTCAAACTAGAAAACTGGGAATTTCAATTCGTGAGAGGACAGAGGTCGTGGATATTCGCCTGGAAAACGGTCGGATCAGCGGTGTCGAAACATCACAAGGCCCGATTTCGTGCAATATCGTTGTGAACGCAGCAGGGGCGTGGGGAGCGAAGATCGCTGAAATGGTTGGGATAGATCTGCCCGTTCAACCTTACAGACGCCAGGTATTCATAACAAAAACATTTGATACGATTCCTCGGCCAGTGCCAATGATCATCGACCAGGACACCCAATTCTATTTTCGCGGCTATGCTCCGGGCATTTTGATGGGTATGACCGATCTTGATGAGCCTCCGAGTTTTAAAACTCATGTGGACCGAAATTTTCTTGAAAAAATAACAGCGAATGCATTGGAAAAAGTTCCCATACTGGAGAAGGCAGAAATCCTTCGCGGTTGGGGAGGACTTTATGCCATGACACCGGATGAAAATCCAATCATCGGGGAGATCCCTGGAGTCAAAGGATTTTTCTGCACCACGGGATTTTCTGGGCATGGCTTTCAGCATGGACCAGCAGTGGGACGCATTATGAGTGAGCTTATTTTGGATGGAAAAACAAGTTTCAATTTGAGCCCTTTTGAATTCGACCGGTTTCAAAATTGCGATAAAACGACAGAATGGATGACTGTTTAATCCGGGAAGTTTTGATTTTTAAGGAGGGAACATGAAGATGAAAATTTTATCCCGAAAAGATGTTCAGCAATCAGTAACCATGCGGCAAGCTATCGATGCGGTTAAACAAGCATTCATATCGTTTGCCCAAAAAGAAGCCATTCTTCCCCTGCGAATTCAGGTCCCCGTGAAGGAATATGAGGGAATAACACTAGTCATGCCCGCGTATCTTCCTAAAATGGACTCCTTAGGGGCAAAAATAGTCTCAGTTTTTCCTGAAAACATCAAAATCAACCAATCGACAATCCATGCCATAGTGATCATCTGTGATGCCAGGACAGGACAACCAACCGCCATGATGGACGGAACCTACCTGACAGCACTCCGCACAGGTGCCGCTTCGGGAGTCGCCACCGATTTGCTCGCTCGCAAAGAGGTCCGAACAGCCGCAATCATCGGAACAGGCGTTCAGGGACGGACACAACTGGAAGCCATCAGCTGCGTGCGGGATATCCAAAAAGTTTTGGTCTATGATAAAGATCCCGAGATGGCCGAATCTTTTTCCAAGGAAATGCAGGATCGGGGAAAGCCTATCCCTGCTGACATCTCCGCCGCAGACAACCCCAGGAAGGCAGTTTCTGAGGCAGATGTTATCTGTGTGGCCACGACATCTGCTGTTCCCGCGTTCGAAGACGCCTACATCAAACCTGGCGCTCATATCAACGGGATCGGATCCTACACTCCACAAATGCAGGAAATACCCGAAAAAACAATCATGCGCGCAAGAGTTGTTGTGGATTCCATGAGGGCCGGTCTCGAAGAAGCGGGGGACCTCATAATCCCGCTTAAAAAAGGATTGATAAATGAATCCCACATTCTTGGAGAACTCGGTCGCGTGGCTTCAGGACTCCTTGCGGTAAGGAAAACTGATGAAGACATTACTGTTTTTAAATCCGTCGGATTGGCTATACAAGATATAGCAGTGGCTGAATTAGCCCTTCATAAAGCCGCAGAGCTCCAATTAGGAATGGATATAATTTTATAGATATGGAAATTATCTCAAAACTTTTGGCAAAGAAACAATAGGATAAGCTGAGATGTCATCCCGCTGCTTTCTGTCTGTTTTCAATTTAAAAAAATTGCAATAGTTTCGGCGATGCCAAAAAGGATTTGAAATTTGTGAAATCTCCAGATTAGGAGGTGCGTCATGGCAAACGATTTGAAGTGGGATCCCCCTTCGGAATGGACTGCAATAAAAACCATAGATGCCCATACGGCTGGAGAGCCGTTACGTGTCATCACAGGTGGGATCCCCAAGATTCCGGGTACCACAATTCTGGAAAAGCGGCGGTATGCTCAGAACAACCTGGACCATCTTCGGAAGGCCGTCATCTGGGAACCTCGAGGTCATGCCGATATGTATGCTTGTATCCTCACCGAACCCACGACCGAAAACGGGACGATCGGCGTGCTTTTTCTCCACAATGAAGGTTTCAGCACCATGTGCGGACATGGCATCATCGGCCTGACGACAGTGGTTTTCGATACAGGATTGATAAAGGCTAAAGGGAATGAACCGGTTATCAAAATAGACACTCCAGCCGGACAGGTGAAAGCCAAAGCCCTTTTTCATGAAGGCAGTGTCCAAGAGGTGACATTCAAGAATGTTCCGGCTTTTGTCCTGGCGCTGGATCAGACTGTAGATGTGGCGGGTCTCGGAAAGATCCAATATGACATCGCATTCGGAGGAGCCTTTTATGCATTTTGTCATGCCCAGGATTTGAATCTTAAGCTCATCCCCGAAGAATCAAAAAAAATCATCGATTTGGGAAAACGGATAAAAAATGCTGTGATAGAAAACAATCCTCCCCGCCATCCCTTCGAGGATGATTTGAGTTTCCTGTATGGCACGATTTTTGTCGGACCGCCCCAAAATATCCGAAACCACAGCCGCAATGTCTGCATCTTCGCTGAAGGGGAGCTGGACCGCAGCCCGACTGGAACAGGCGTAAGTGCGCGCGCTGCTCTGCATTATGCCAGAAAAGAGTTACATCCAAACGAAAGCTTTGTTGTGGA
Source organism: uncultured Eubacteriales bacterium (assembly GCA_964580235.1). Lineage (GTDB taxonomy): Bacteria > Acidobacteriota > Aminicenantia > Aminicenantales > Aminicenantaceae. The sequence goes on from CAZOJY010000006.1 coordinate 37,196, forward strand.
AAGTATTCTGGGAACCAGCTTTAGAGGAAGGATCGTAAAAACTCTCCCCTATGGGCCGTTTGAAGCCGTGATCCCTGAAATAACTGGAAGCGCCTATATCATTGGTCGAAATGAACTACTCATTGATCCCGAAGATCCTCTCCGCGATGGCTTCTTCCTCCGCTAAAGGATTTCTCGGATCGCCCCTCGCCTTCGCGTAACTCCCATCTGATCTAGAAACTCCAGCAGGGGAATAGCATATTTTCTTGTCAAACCGGTCATATCCTTGAATTCAGAGATTGTCAGCTCTCTCTTTCCGGAATCCCGTAGTTTTTGGATTATGTCATCAAGCCATCGGGAGTGGAGGATAAACCCATCTCTACCAAGGACGATTTTTTTTCTTTCGGTAAGCAGAGTGAGCATTTTATTCAATCGTTTTGGGGAAAGACGAAAGGACTTTTGCAGGTCATTCAAAGAAACGCTTTGAAATTTGCCTTCTAGATACATCTTTTCCAATCGTTCCAAGATTTTTTCCTCCCCGGGCAGCAAAGCCATTTCAAAACCGGAGAGAGCCACACAATCATCCATTTTCTTGATTTGGCCAGTTTGTTTGAGATGTTTTAAGCATAGAGTCAAAATGCGGAAATGCACATCAAACCGTTTTTGGATCTTTTCCGTTCGAAGCCCAGATTCGCCGGGATGTTTTTCATGGAATTGTGCAAGAAAATTCAGGATATTTTCACATAGGAATGCGATGCCTGCCTGGCAAATAACAAACAGGGGAGAAAATCCGAGAATCCTGATCCGTCCTTCTGTTTCGAGTTCCTCACTCAATTCTAAAAGAGAACTCCTGGAATGATGTCCAAAACGGAGAATTTCATTCTCCTGGGCCCCTTGGATTCCCTTGAACTGGACCACAGACAAAAACATCTCTTTTTCGCCGCCGAGAAGACCCTTCAGGTATTTCAAACGCCGTTTATTCTGCCTGCGGATGATTTTTGCAGCAAAGGGGTCGAGAACAGTCCCCTTTCCCCAGATTTCTTTGTCCTCCGGGCTCTTTATCATGAACATGTCCTTCCACTTCAAGGAAAGGGGCTGTGCGGAGTGCACTTGAACAAATATTATCTTTTTGCCGGCTTCTGTTTGATCTTCAAAAAAACGGAGAAAAGCAGAGATCGATATTTCTCCCACACACAGCCTTATTAAAAGAGGATCTCCCCACTTAGGATAGGAAAACTCGACAGCGGCATCAAAGCAAGAGGTTTTTTGCATTTATCCAAACCAAATCATTCGGTCCGCAGGGAAACCATCAGGTTCATTCGTCTGAGAATCGGATCCACCGAGACGAGAATGACTCTTAACCGACTTCCTAATTCGTATGATTCTCCTGATTTTTTTCCGATGAGAATTTTTTCTGTTTTTTTATAGAAATAATCCCCTCCCATATCGCGGTAAGAAACAAGTCCGTCAACAAAATAATCATCCAATTCCACGATCAAACCGGCCTTGGTAAATCCAACGATAATTCCCTCGAATTCATCCCCGAGTTTTTCCTTCAGGAAACGGTAAATTCTCCATTCCACTAAATCTCTTTCGGCCTCCTCAGCTGTCCTTTCTTGCTCTGAACATTGACACGCGATTGCAGCTAATCCATCGGTTTTGATTCTCTGCATTTTTAGTATTTGTTTCAAGATGCGGTGCACAACAAGATCTGGATATCTCCGAATCGGCGATGTGAAGTGGGTGTATTCTTCCTTGGCCAGACCGTAATGGCCATAATTTTCATCAGAATATGCTGCAATCCTGAGACTTTTCAGCAATCTAAGCGTTACAAATTTTTCTTCAGGTTTCTCTCTGACATGCTCCAATGCCGATTGCAGATCTTTCGAGCCGATTTTATTCGATTTTGGAAGGATGATGTTGAAATGAGAAAGCAAATTCCGGAGGTCCTCCAAATCCCTAGGCAGAGGTTTCGGGTGAACACGGAATAAAAACGGGACATCTTTGGAGGAGAGAAACTGAGCGACAACTTCATTAGCCAAAACCATGAATTCCTCGATGATGTGATGAGCTTGGCCGGCCGCAACAGGCTGCACCGAATACAGGCTGCCCTTTTTATACACAAGCTCAGGTTCGGTCAGGTCAAAATCCAGCCCCCCCTCGCTTATTCTTTTTGCTCTCAAAATCTGTGACAGATCCCGCATCTGCGATAGATCATGAACAAGGGATTGAAATTTTTCCCTTTCCTTCCTATCGCCTTCAAGAATCTTCAGCACAGAATTGTAGGTCATCCTCTCGACTGTTCGAATCAATGAGGGATGAATATCGACAGCCCGGATTTGCCCTTCGTGGTCAATTGTCATAACTACGGAGATCGTGAGTTTCTCTTCTCGTGGCCTCAAACTGCATATTCTGTTGGAGAGTCTTTCTGGCAGCATCGGAAGTGTCTTGCCCGGAAAATAAACACTGGTTCCTCTCTTTTTGGCATCTCTATCCAATGAGGTTCCCGGTTGAACATATTCGGAAACATCGGCGATATGGACACCGAGGAGAAAGCTTCCGTTGGGCAGTGACTTTATGCTGACAGCATCATCAAAATCCTGTGCATTCTCTCCATCAATGGTGAATGTCTGCCAGCCGGTGTGATCGATTCTTTTCCTTTTTTGCTGAGGAATCACTTCCATCGGTATGTTTTTTATCTCCTCGAGTGCCTCTTCGGAGAAAACATCCTCCAGGTTATATCTTTCGATGATAACCCGCGTATCCACACCTGGATCATCCGGAAAGCCGAGGATTTCTTCCAAACACAATGTGTCCCGATGGACTCTCACAATTTCACCAGATTTGGGCACAGGATGTCCCACACAGCTGATCGCCATCTCTTGAGGAGAGGATGATGCAAATGCCATAAAAAATACCTGACCGGATTGCACCCGACAAGGCCCAAGAAGGCTTTGATGTTCCTTATGAAGAATTCTCACAACCCTTCCTTCAGGCTTGCCTTTTTTCCCCCTTTCCTTATAGTGAACCTCAACGAGGTCGCCATGATAAGCCCCTCCGGCTGATTTTGCAGGCACAAAAATATCGTCTAGGTGTTCCTCCTCAGGAATAACAAACCCAAAACCTCTTAAAGAAGAATGAAATCGTCCCTGGATGATATTCGACCGCGGCCGGACAAAATATTTCTTCCTCATTTTCAGGATCAAGCCCTGGCTTTCCAACTTTTTAATGTTTTTGCGGAGAACAATTTTTTCTTCTGGAGATATGTGAAGCTCGCGGGCCATTCTAGATAGGCTTATCCCGGCTTTGTTTTTGGATAGCAAAGCTAGAATCTCTTTCACTATGTCTGAATTATTCATAAAAAGTCCTGATACTTTCTTCTATTTTGTATGGGCATGAATTTCAATGTGTTTTTTTTCCATTAGATTTCATCCTTCAAAACTTCTCTTAAATCATTCCAGCTAGTAATAGTAAAGGGAAATATGGGGGATTTTGTACTTTTCTCTGAAATATTTGATCAGTTTTAATTTCTGGATTCTCTCCCGTTCCTGTAAATTCTTTTCTCCAAATTCAATCATGGCTTCTCTCCGGATTTGCTTTCTTTCTGTTTCAGATACGCTCTCCATAATGAGCGCCTCCACCTCATTCTCCAGCGCTTCAAGGAGCTCCTCATCCGTGCCTTGAGAGATTAGCTTCAGGGCACGAGAGAAAACTTTTCGAATGTCCGGAAAACTTTCAGGGCAGGATACCAAAAATTGTTCCACAGCCTTTTTCAATATTTTCCGATGATCTTCCTTATGGAGATATTTTTTCTGATCACCCACCTTTCTCTCTCTATAGGCTTGATAACCATGCAAAACAAACGGATGACAGAAAGCCAGGGACAAAATTTTTCCTTTTCTACCAGATCTTCTTCTGCGGGCTGCAAAACAATCTTTGATCCCATCAAGGACAATTTGCAGAGGAATACCCATCTTTTTCCACTCCTTGATATTTTCAACCTCCTTGGCTGAGAGGAAAAATGGAGCTCCGCGTCGGTCAAGAAATACTCGGGAAACAGTCTGGAAATACCGGCTGTTTTCCGCGATATTTCGTTTCATGATGTCTTATTCCGGTCATAAATAATCCTTAGACCGTCCAACACCAGAAAAGGTTCAAGATATTCGATCGATGCAAGATCTGGGTAGATTTGAGAAGCAAAACTTCCCGTGGCGATGATATTTATATCCTCGCCCAACTCTTTGGATATTTCCTTGATAATGTTGCCGATGAGTCCGATATAGCCAAAATACAGGCCGGACTGCATGCTGGCAACAGTGGTTCGGCCAACAGCTTGTTTTGGTTTTTTTATCTCTATACGGGGAAGCTTAGCTGTTTTAAGATAAAGGGCCTCGGCAGCGATTTGAATTCCTGGTGCAATGGCACCCCCCAGATACTCGCCTCTTTTGGATATGGCATCAAATGTTGTGGCCGTTCCAAAATCGACGATGATGGCAGGCCCTCCGTATTTTTCGAATGCCGCCACAGAAGCCACCACCCTATCAGCGCCCACTTCCTGAGGATTCTCATACAAGATAGACATGCCGGTTTTCAGGCCTGGTCCCACGACCAGAGATTTTGTTTTGAGCAGGTTTTCGCTCAAATTCTGAAAAACTGGAGTCAGCGGAGGAACAACACTGGAGATGATGACAGATTTGATTCTTTCCGCCTCAAGATGAGAAAGAGATAATAGATTGAGCAGAATGATCTCATACTCATCGCTGGTTTTTTCCCGCTCTGTCCTGATCTTCCAGTGCTGGATAAGATTTTCCCCGTCGAACACACCAAGCGCAATGTTGGTATTCCCTATATCCACAGCCAATAACATATTATTCCTCCTTGGATTCTTTCTTTATTTCCAAGACTTCTGCAGCCAGAAAGGATCGCTCTATCCCCCGTACTTGCAACAGCAAGCGGCCGTGCGGATCGATCCCCATGTACTTTCCTGTGATTCTTTTTTTCGCCGTGTTAACAACAACCGCTTCTCCGATAGAAAAAACAGAAACCTCCTGGAAGGCCCTGACAATTTGAGCTTCTTTTCCTTCCAGGCAAAAACCATACCAATCATCCAATATTTTCCAGAGTTTAGAGAGAAATATGTCTGCATCGATACATTTTTTTAGCAAAATTTTTAACGAGGTTGCATGAGAGCGGAAAGCCTCCGGAAAATCCTCCTCGTCCTGATTCACATTCAACCCAATCCCCAGAATCACATAGCTGATCTCATTCCCCAGGAAGCTTGCTTCACACAGGATCCCTCCCAGCTTTTTCCCGGCATAAATAAGATCATTGGGCCATTTGAGTTCGACCGGGAGTCCCTCTGTCTCAGACAGGGCATCTCTCAGCGCTAACCCGGCAGCGAGAGGAAGCAGCGACATATCTCTCTTTCCGGGGCGAAGGATAACGGAAAAATAAAGTCCCATGGCCTTTTTGGAATGCCAGAACCGGCCCTTTGTCCCTCTCCCTTTTGTTTGCTTTTCAGCAATGATGGCAGTCCCCTCTTCCTCACCTTGCAATGCCAATTCGCTGGCTAAATCATTGGTCGAGGAGCAGGACTCCACTCTGTGAATTTTTTTGCCAATTTTCATAATCTAGTTCATTTGTGATACTAATATAAAATAAATTACAGGGTTAGACAAAGGAAATTGAATAAAAAACAGAACAGAAAGATGCAATTCACAGGCCTGGATTATTCAGACTTGAGAAAAGACAGGGCATGCTCCAGATTTACATTCAGTCTTTTGTTCCGTTCCTGAAGTTCTCTCATGCGTAATTTTGTTCCCTCCACAACTTCTTTGGGTGCATTTTTGATAAAAGCATCATTTTCCAGCCGGCTTTCGATCTTTTGTATTTCCGCTTTTATTTTCATGAGTTCTTTTTCCAGCCGTTTTTTTTCCTTTTCGAAATCTACCAACTCATCCTCAAGGGGAATCGCCATCTCTATTGCACCAGCGACTCCTTTTAACATCGTTTCGCCTTCTGGGAATTCATCCAGAAACATCAGGCTTCGGACATTCGCCAGCACCTCAAAATAAACCTGATGTTCGCGTATGGCCTTTTCTTCTTCTTTTGCACATTTGACCAAAAGACTGATTTTCTGTTTCAAGGCAATCTGGTTTTCAGCTTTCAAGGTTCGCAGCTCAACAATGGCGTTTTGGAGGACTTTCATGGCGTGCTCTTCCCCTTGGTCCACCATCTGGGCATCATAAGCTGGGAATTTCGCTAAAGCTAGAGAATGCCCATCTGAGGGAAGATGCTGCCAGATTTCTTCTGTCACGAAGGGCATAATCGGATGGAGAAGCCTCAAAATCTGGTCCAGGGTGTCGATAAGCACAGCCAGGCTGGTGCGGTTTCCCTGCTTCAGATTTGGCTTGACCAGCTCGATGTACCAATCACAAAACTCATGCCAAACAAAATGGTAAATTTTGTCGGCAGCCTCGTAAAACTTATACTCCTTCAAGGCAGAATTCATGCAGCCGATGGCCTGGGCCAATCGACTCCTGATCCATCTGTCAGCCAGAGTGAGATCCTCTTCCTTTATTTCCAGATTTTCCCCTTGCAAATTGATCAGGACAAACCGGGAGGCATTCCAGATCTTGTTCACGAATGCTCGGTATCCTGCCATTCGTTCTTCACTCAAAGAAATATCCATTCCCGGGATGGCGAGGGCCGTAAGCGTAAAACGCAAGGCATCTGTCCCGTATTTTTTCATCATTTCAAGCGGATCAACGATATTTCCTTCCGATTTGCTCATTTTGCGCCGTTTGAAATCCCTCACCAATCCGTTGATAAAAACATGCCGGAACGGAATTTTTTTAGCAAACTTCAACCCCATCATGATCATACGCGCCACCCAAAAAAAGATGATATCAAATCCTGTGGCCATCAAGTCTGTGGGGTAGAATGTTTTCAAATCTTCTGTCTCATCCGGCCAACCCAAGGTCGCGAATGGCCACAAAGCTGAGCTGAACCAGGTATCCAAAACATCCTCTTCCTGGACAAGGTTTTTGCCTTGACACTTATCACATTGTTCTGGCGTTGCCTCGGCAACGATTATCTCATCGCATTCCTGACAATACCATGCCGGAATCCTATGCCCCCACCAGAGCTGGCGGGAGATGCACCAATCATGGATATTGTACATCCACTCAAAATAGGTCTTGGCCCAGTTGGAAGGGACAAATTTGATCTCTCCCTCTTCAACAACCCGGATGGCTTCCTTTGCCAGAGGCTCGACCTTGACAAACCACTGCCAGGAGAGATAGGGTTCGATGATATTTTTGCACCGGTAGCAATGACCCACCGCATGATGATAATCCTCGGTTTTATCGATAAGCCCAAGCTCTTCCAATCGGGCAAGAACCTTTTCTCGACATTCGAACCTGTCCAGACCTGCAAATTCTCTGCCGGCATCCTTTGTCATTCTACCCGAGCCATCTATAACGATGACCTGATCAAGATTGTGCCGTTTCCCCAGTTCGAAGTCCACGGGATCATGGGCAGGAGTAACCTTGACAGCCCCGGTGCCAAAATCCATTTCCACCTGCTTGTCTGCTATAACCGGAATCTCCCTGTTTTGAAGAGGAAGAAGCACTTTTCGCCCAACATATTTGGCATAACGTTCATCTGCCGGGTGAACAGCGACAGCGCTATCTCCCAGCATGGTTTCAGGCCGTGTGGTGGCTACAATGATATATTCCTTTGAATCCAACACAGCTTCTGAATCCAGCAGGGGATATTTAATATATACGAGTTTGGAGGCCAGCTCTCTGTGTTCAACTTCGATGTCCGAAAGCACTGTGGCACAGTGAGGGCATCTGTTCACAAGGTAGTAATCTCTATATATCAATCCCTCGTTGTAAAGGTCGACAAAAACACGAACCACTGCCCTATGAAAACCTTCATCCAGCGTAAACCTCTCCCTGGTCCAATCCAGAGAAGTCCCCAGTTTTATGAGCTGGCTTATGATCACACCTCCGTACTTTTGTCTCCAATCCCATGCAATCGCCAAAAATTTATCTCTACCGATCTTGTCCCTGGACAAACCCTTTTCCTCGAGGCTCTGCTCGATCACGTTGTGGACAGCGATGCTTGCATGGTCAGTCCCCGGCAGCCAGAGGGTGTTATATCCCTGCATTCTCTTCCACCGAACAATGATGTCTGGAAGCGTGAAACAAAGAGCATGTCCCATATGCAGAGATCCGGTTACGTTCGGAGGGGGAAGAGCCATCGAGAATTTTTTCTTTTCCGACGGCATTTTTGGTGTAAAAACACCTTTATCTCTCCAATATTTCAGCCATTTTTCTTCAACTGGATCTGGATCATAGGCTTTGGACAGCACAATTTTTTCTTTCATTCATCTATCCTTAAACATAAGGTGTATTTTACCAGCTAATCATTTTTTTTAAAATCGGAAACTTTAACAGGGGGGCAGCTGTATTTCCAAGACAAGTTCTTTGGCAGTCAGATGAGTTGGCCAGGAGGCATCCGGAGGAAAGCGGCTGAACGGCTTATTTCTTCTGGTTATTGATCAACCACATTTTAAGCTCCGCCAGGATCCGGGCTTTTATCCTCTTTTCCAGTTCTCTCTCTATGTGCAGAATTTCTTGGCCGACCATTTCCCGGACCGCTTCATTCAGATCAGCTCTTTTATCGGCGGCCGAATCCTCATCCCAAACAGGTTCTTCAGGAAGCGTCAAAGGGATTTTTCTCTCCTCGATGATGGATCGCACCTTTTGAACCAAAGCTTCAGAATCGAACGGCTTCTGAATAAGCTCATCATATTCAAAGGTGCCTAATCTTTCCTTATCCAATGGTTCAAAGGCTTCCTTGATTAGGATGAGTGGGGCCGGTCCAAGTTCTTTATGATTTTTGATATGTTCTCCCAATTCATATCCATCTTTCTGGGGAAGTGAAAGGTTCAAGAGAATGGCATCAGGGCTTATTCGGCTCAAAGAATCCAGGACTTCCTGTCCATCGCTGAAAATAACAATTTCAAACTCTGATGTGGGAAAAGACATTTGGATGAGCTTTTGGGTGGACGGAGAATCATCGGCAACGAGTATTTTATATATCATCGGCCTTAGGGATAAAAAGTACAAAAAGTCTGAACCCGTTGTCAAACTGAATTTTCATTTTACAGCAAAGGAAACGCATGCCAGCTCAATAAAATTTGCTTTTCGGACTTATGTTGAGTTTTCTGCATACACGGATAAACATTCTTGACAAGTGTTCTGTTAGGTCCGCACTGCCAGGAAATGAAGAATTTGGATATCTTCGGGGAAATCGGAATTGTCTTTTATTTCTAATCTGATCCTATTTATATTCGATATAAACTGATTTTTCACCAAGCAAATTTTCGACATCTTTGGTGAGATCCTCTGAAGGCAGGACTCCCTGAATCTCTCTCGACTGAGCAACTATCCGGTAGGAATGAGGAGCTTCGAGTTCAAAAAACACGGGACATTCTCCTCTGTATTTATTCAGAATGGTTTTGAGCTCTTCAAAGACCGACTCCTCGATACCCGGCAGAAAAATCCTCAGCACCACTTTTTTAGCCTGTTTCTGAAAGGCTTCTCCCAGGGGCATGATCTGCAGCAAGTGAATCCGGCGGCTTTCCCCTTCCCCCAGAAATCTCCCTTTGATCCAAACAAGCTGGTCTTCTCTCAAATATTCATAATTTTTCTGATAGCTGTCCGGAAAAACGACCACTTCGATTCGGCCGCTTAAATCTTCCAGCATAAGTGTGGCCATCCTTTCGTCTTTTTTTGTCCTTAATTGTTTCACCGACGAGATGATACCTGCAACCTTGATTTCATTGTTAAAATCCAATTCATCATCTAACGCGCTGATCGTATGAGAGACCAGGCGGTTCAATTGTTTCCCGTAATGGGTCAAGGGATTCCCCGTGATGTAAAACCCCAGAGCATCCTTTTCATAAGAAAGCAGCAGAGATTCATCCCATTCCCTCATCTCTTGCACTTCTGGAGGAATCTGGGGTGATTCGATGTGGCCATGGCCAAAAAGAAGATTTTGTCTGGAGGAGTTTATCCTTTGAATTTCATGGGAATAGGCGATCATTTTGTCGACGAGATGAAACATCTGGGATCGCTTCCAGTTCAAGGAATCAAGCGCCCCGGCCTTGATCAGACTTTCGATGACTTTTCTGTTCAGGGTTTTGGGGCCTGCCTCATCAAAGATATCAAAGGGGGAAGAAAATCGGCCTTTTTTCTGCCGTGTACAAATCAAAGCTTTGATGGCTCCCTCTCCAACATTTTTGATGGCTGAGAGCCCGAAGCGGATGTTTCCTTTAGAGACCGTGAAATTGAACTCACTCTCATTAATATCTGGAGGAAGCACCTCAATCCCCATCTCTTTACACTCGTTCATGTACTTGACCACTTGGGAAGTTGCACCTCTTTCAGCTTCAGACGTGAGGAGGGCAGCCAAAAAATAGACAGGATAGTGGGCTTTTAAATAGGCTGTATGGTAAGCCAGAAAAGCATAGGCAGCGCTATGGGATTTATTGAATCCGTACCCGGCGAAATGTTTTATCAACTCAAAAATTTTGTTAGACTTGGCCGGCGAAAGACCTTTTTCCTTGGATCCCCGAGCAAACCTCTGCTTTTGCGCTTTCATCACAGAGGCAATCTTTTTCCCCATGGCTTTTCTCAAAAGGTCCGCTTCTGCCATAGAATACCCCGCAAGCTCGGTGGCTATCTGCATCACCTGTTCCTGATAGACAATGATCCCTTTGGTTTCTTTCAGGATTAATTCCAGTTCCGGAAACTCATAACTGATCCGGTCGGGATGATTTTTGCGTTTGACAAACTCATCGGTCATACCGCTTTGCAGGGGACCGGGCCGGTACAGAGCATTCATGGCGATCAGATCCCTCAGCGATTCCGGCTTGTAATTCCGAAGCAGGTCTTTCATCCCAGCACTCTCAAATTGGAATACGCCATCCGTGTTCCCAGATTGAAAAACTGCGAACGTTTTTTGATCATCCAACGGGATGTGGTTTATATCAATCTCTTCTCCATTGTCCCGCTTCACCAGTTCCACGGTATCCTGAATCACGGTGAGGTTGCGAAGTCCCAACAGATCCATTTTCAAAAGCCCGATGGCTTCGATATCTCCCATCGGAAATTGTGTGGTTATCTCTCCTTTAGCAGACTGATACAGGGGCATAAACTCCACGAGAGGCTTGGGAGTAATGACGATCCCGGCGGCATGAATGGAAGGATGGCGGACCTGCCCTTCCAGTGTCTGAGCAACCGAAAGCAGATGAGCGATTTTTGCATCTTTATCTCTCAACTCTTGCAGCTGGGGCAGATTTTTCAGGGCTCCTGCTATCGAGGAATCCGGGCCAAACGGTGGAATCATCTTGGCGATCCTGTCCACTTCCGGGAGGGGAACTTCAAGCGCCCTCCCCACATCACGCACAGCCTGGCGTGCCGCCATGGTCCCGAAGGTTATGATCTGACAGACATTCTCTCGTCCGTATTTCTCCTTAACATAAGAGAGGACTTCATCCCTGCGTCTTCCACAAAAATCAATATCAATATCCGGAAGGCTGATGCGTTCCGGATTCAGGAATCGTTCGAACAGGAGGTCGTATTCAAGGGGATCTATAGAAGTGATGTCCAGAGAAAAGGCAAGAAGGCTCCCTGCTGCCGATCCTCGGCCCGGGCCTACCGGGATTCCTTTCGAGCGCGCCTCGCGAATCAAATCCCAGACAATCAAAAAATACCCCTCGAATCCCATTTCTTTGACGAGCCTGACCTCCTTTTTCAGCCTTTTTTCATAGGCTTTGCGTCCAGGGAGTTCTCCTTTTTCAATCCTGGGAGCTAATGTTGCCATTTTGCTTTCGAAACCTTGTTTGATGACCTGATCAAAATACTCCTCGAGAGAACTGTCCTGAGGCGGGTCAAAATTCGGAAGAAAATGCCCGGAATGGGGAAAATCAAACTTACACTTGGCTGCAATCTTAGTCGTATTCTGGATGGCTTCGGGTGTCTCCCTGAAAAGCTCCATCATTTCTTCACGCGGTTTAAAATAAAATTCCTGAGTTGCAAAACGGATCCTATCTTGATCTGTGACTTTTTTATTTGTCTGGATGCAGAGGAGGATATCCTGACTTTCATGATCTTCTTTGCGGATATAGTGAACATCGTTCGTTGCAACCAGGGGAAGTTCGAGTTTTTTTGCCAGCTTTATGAGAAGAGGATTGACCTCCTTTTGGGCTGGAATTCCGTGGTCCATAAGTTCGACATAAAAATCTTCCGGCGCAAAAAAGGCGGCATATTCTCGGGCTGCTTCCTCAGCCTTATCTTCCAGCCCTAATCCCAGATAATAACTGATCTCCCCTTTGAGACAGGCTGACAGACCGATCAGTCCTTCGCTGTGTTGCACCAACAGCTCTTTATCGATACGGGGCTTGTAATAAAAACCCTCCAGGTAGGCCTTCGTGATCAGCCGACAGAGATTCCCGTACCCTTTTTCATCTTTAACCAGAAGAACCAGATGGAAGTGTCTGGGCCCTTTTCGCTCGAGTGATTTGTCGAATCGGCTTTCTGGTGTCACATAGATTTCACATCCAAGGATAGGTTTGATTTTTTTTTCATTGGCCTGTTTGAAAAAGTTCACAGCACCAAAAATATTGCCATGATCGGTGAGGGCTACTGCAGGCATCTTGTTCTGGTAAGCCGCATCGACAAGCGCAGATGTTTTCAATGCACCATCCAGGATGCTGAAGTCGGAATGGTTATGGAGATGAATGAAAGTCGATTCCATGCTTACTCCCACTCTATGGTTCCAGGAGGCTTTGTGGTGATGTCATAAACAACCCGGTTCACGCCATCCACTTCATTGACAATCCGGCTGGAGATCCGGGAGAGAATTCGCGTATCGGCAGGATACCAATCCGCCGTCATCCCGTCCACGCTGCGCACAAGGCGGAGCACCACAACTCTCTGGTATGTTCGCCGGTCACCCATCACCCCAACAGATTTTACCGGCAGTAAAACAGCAAATGCCTGCCAGAGCTTATTGTAAAGCCGCGCCTTCTTTATTTCTTGTATCAAGATCTCATCGGCTTCCCGTATGATTTTAAGCCTCTCTCTCGTTACGTCACCAACGATCCTGACAGCCAGTCCAGGGCCGGGGAAGGGATGCTGAAGAATAAAATCCCTCTCCACACCCAACTCCTTTCCGAGCTCTCTAACTTCATCCTTGAACAGCTCTTTTAAAGGCTCGACCAGCTTGAAGCTTAAATTTTTTGGTAATCCCCCGACATTATGATGAGATTTGATCTTTGTGGATGGGCCTTTAACCGGATTGCTCTCGATGACATCAGGATATATCGTGCCCTGAGCCAAAAATTTCACATTCCCGATTTTTTTGGCTTCTTGCTCGAAGATTCGAATAAACTCCTTGCCGATGATTTTCCTTTTCCTCTCCGGGGAGACAATCCCTTCGAGTCTCTCAAGGAACGACTCAGAGGCATTCACACTGATAACGTTCATCGGAAATTGGTGTCGAAAGCGTTTGAGCAAATCCTCAAACTCCCCCTTTCGCAGGAGGCCGTTGTCGACAAATATGCAGGTGAGGCGGTTTTTTATCGCCCTATGAATAATCAGTGATGTTACCAGAGAATCGACTCCTCCACTCAGGCCGCAGATGACTTTTTCTTTCCCGACGTGACTGCGAATTTCCTGAATTTTCTTCTGGATGAATGAGTCCATTTCCCATTCTTTTTTGAGACCCGCTTGCCGAAAAAGAAAGTTCGCTAGGACGCGCAAACCCTGCGTTGTATGAATAACCTCGGGGTGGAATTGAACTCCAAAAAGTTTCTTTTTCCTCGATTCAATCACAGCCGCGCTGCAATTGGACGTCGCTCCAGAGATGAGAAATCCAGGAGGGACATGATGAACCTTGTCCCCATGGCTCATCCAGACCTGCCCTCCGTCTTTGATACCGGAAAGAAGTCCTTTTTGATCTTTTACATCAAGATATGCAAAGCCATACTCTCTTTTTTTCGAGGATTTTACCTTTCCTCCCAAAACATGCGCCATGATCTGAAGCCCATAACAAATACCAAGAATGGGTATGCCCAATTCGAAGATCTTTTCAGAAATCATCGGGGATTCTGGAGCGTAAACGCTTTGCGGCCCGCCCGAGAGGATGATGGCTCCGGGTTTCTCCCTTTGGATCCTGGAAAGAGGAAGATCAAAAGGGAATAGTGTAGAAAACACACCCAATTCTCTGATTTTTCGTGCGATCAACTGGGTGTACTGGGAGCCAAAATCGAGAACAAAAACCTTATCCATGCGTCGATTCTAACAATTGCAATAGCGAATGAAAAGGGTGAAATTGCTTTCTTAACAAACTTTTTTTATTTATAATGGAACGTCGAGAAAATTCAGAAAATTATGGAGATCTGGCTCTGGAGAAAAAGATGAATTGGGAAAAGCTGGCCAATGATTTAAGCATGGATACGCCTTCAAAAATCATCCTCCTTGTGATAGACGGACTTGGCGGGCTTCCCCATCAAGGAAAAACCGCACTCGAAGCCGCCCATTCTCCCCACCTGGATAACCTGGCAGCCCAGAGCGCATGCGGCCTGTCCGATCCTGTTTTTATGGGAGTCACCCCGGGAAGCGGACCGGCCCACCTTTCTCTTTTTGGGTATGACCCGCTGAAATACTCTCTGGGAAGAGGCATCCTGGAAGCCCTCGGTATCGGAGTGGATGTCAGAGCAGAGGATTTGGTCGCCCGCGGCAATTTTGCAACGATCAAAAATGATCTGATTACAGACAGGAGGGCGGGAAGAATTCCGACCTCCGAAAATGAACTGCTCTGCGAAAAAATCAACGCCTTTTTACAATCACGAGGAGAACCGCAAGTTACGGTATATCCAGGAAAGGAACACAGATTTGTCGTCAGATTCAGAGGAGAAAATCTATCTGATGCCCTGAGCGATGCCGATCCGCAAAAGGAAAATAAGCCCCTATCTTTCACCCAGGCTTTGAATAAAGATGCTCAAAAAACCGCAACAATGGTCAATTCTTTTCTGGATGATATTACGGAATTCCTGAAGGATTCCGCCCCGGCAAATACAGTTTTGCTGCGCGGTTTCTCTAAATATCCTTCTCTTCCCTCCATGCAGGAGCTGTTCAAAATCAAACCGGTGGCCCTCGCCAATTACCCGATGTACAAGGGTTTGGCCAAATTGGTCGGGATGGCAATCGTCGACGTGGGATCTTCCATCAAGGATCTGTTCGACACTTTGGATAAAATCTACTCGGATTACAATTTTTTCTATATTCATGTTAAAAAAACCGATGCCGCAGGAGAAGATGGCAGCTGCGAAGCCAAAAAAGCCGCCATCGCAGAAATTGATCGTTATATTCCTCGTCTTACAGGCAAGAATTCCGATGTGCTGGTGGTCACATCAGACCATTCCACTCCCTGTCCGCTCAAATCTCACTCCTGGCATCCCAATCCGTTCATGATCCACGCTAAAACGGCCATGCCCGACACGGTTCGTCGCTTCTCCGAGAGAACCTGCTGCCATGGCTATCTAGGACGGTTTCAGGCCATTTATGCCATGCCTCTCATGCTGGCCCATGCGGGAAAGCTAAAAAAATATGGGGCATAAAACTCTCAAGAAATTGACAGTAACCAAGTTATTATATAGTATCAATAGAGTATACAAAACATGAAAAAAAAACTCCTTTTGGTTTTTGCTTTCACTGGATTGTTGGTTTTTTCACTTTCTTCTTCGGTCCAGAAAGACACGCGGGTCGAAATCTACGACCTGCGCTATTTCACCCACTCCACGTTTACCCGCATCGTTGTGGACATCGGGACACTCCGAGAATACAGCCCCCATAAACTGCCTTCTCCAGATCGAATTTTTGTGGATATCTACCAGGCCAAACTTAACCCCATTTTGCATAACAAAACGTATCTGGTTAAAAACGATTACATCAATCAGATCAGAATCGCTCAAAAATCACCCAGCACAGTCCGAGTTGTCGTCGATCTCGATTTCAAGAAAGTCAAACGTTTTCAAGTATGGCCAGCGTTCGATCCATTTAGGATTGTCATCGATATATATCCGGCAGAAGCCAACTCTGAAGCTGCAACAGAAAAATCTCCTCAACCTGCCCAGCCAACAAAGGAAGGATACAGCATGGCCCGCCAGCTCGGGTTGGGTATTCAGAGAATCGTGATCGATCCGGGACATGGAGGAAAGGATCCGGGCGCTATAGGAAAAAGCGGGACCATGGAAAAAATCATTGTCCTGGATATCTGCCAACGCCTGAAAAAACTTCTCGAGACAAACAAAGATCTCGAAGTCATCATGACTCGAGAAACGGACATTTATGTTCCTGTTGAAAACCGGACCGTCATCGCTAATCAGAAACGGGCCGATCTCTTCATTTCGGTACATGCCAACTCCAATCCAAGCAAAAGACGCACAGGTGTTGAAACCTTCTTCCTCAATTTCAGCCACGATCCTTCTGTAATTGAAACGGCCGCTCTGGAAAACGCCACATCGACAAAAAATCTCAGCGAGATGCGGAACATCTTAGAAAAGATAGCCAAAAACAGCAAAATCCTGGAATCCAAGGAGCTTGCGAACAACGTCCAAAAAAAACTTGTCCAGACGCTCCAGAAAAAATATAAAGACGTCAAAGACTTGGGGTACAAGGGAGGGCCTTTCTGGGTACTCATCGGTGCGGAGACTCCCTCCGTATTGGTCGAAGTCTCCTATCTGAGCAATTCCAAGGAAGAAACCAGGCTTAAAAACACCCAGTACCGCCAAAACATCGCCCAGGGGATATACAGCGGCATAAGGGAGTACATAAATTCTCTAGGAAAAGGAATATAATATGAAAAGAAGAGATTTTTTAAAGAATGTGGCTGTCGGGAGTCTTCTCGCAAATGTCCCATCGCGACTGCTAGCTCAGGCGAGTGGATACCCTGACCTGGCCATGATCCAAGGGGATTCTCCCGCCCAGATCACCAAACAGGCCGTCACAGCCATCGGGGGAATCAAGCGTTTTATCGCAAAGGGAGATGTGGTCATCATAAAACCGAACATCGGATGGGACCGCAGGCCAGAACAGGCAGCCTGTACCAATCCTGAAGTGGTTAAAGCTCTGGTCGAACTCTGTGTTGGCGCGGATGCAAAGCAAGTTATCGTTATGGATAATACAATAAATCCCGCCCGGCGAACGTATGCCCGTTCGGGAATCGCAAAGGCCGCCAAAGACGCGGGAGCAAAGGTGCCGTATGTCAATCCTCATCATCTGAAAAAAATGGCTCTAAACGGCGAATGGTTCAAAGAATGGGAGGTCTATACCGATTTTGTCGAAGCGGATAAAATCATCAACGTTCCGATCGCCAAGACCCACAGCCTTTCACGGCTGACTATGGGTTTAAAAAA
Source organism: uncultured Eubacteriales bacterium (assembly GCA_964580235.1). Taxonomy (GTDB): domain Bacteria; phylum Acidobacteriota; class Aminicenantia; order Aminicenantales; family Aminicenantaceae. The sequence continues at coordinate 54,672 of CAZOJY010000006.1, forward strand.
CTGGCTGGGGGCCGTTGGAGGGCCCAGAAACCAGTTCCATCAAGGATTACAATATGCCATGATCGATCTGGCAACTTTCTTCAAACCCTCTTTAACCGTGCTGGATGCCTACCGGATTCTTGTGCGGAACGGACCGCAAGGGGGAAAGCTTACGGATACGCAACTCACCAAAACCGTTGTTGCCGGTGTCGATTATGCGGCTGTGGACGCCTTGGGTGCGACATTTTTCGGGATAAAACCCGAAGAGCTTCCGTACTTGAAACTGGCCGGCGAAAAAGGATTAGGCCAAATCGATTTGGAGAAACTAAAAATTGAAAAAAGAACCGTCTAAAAAGTATCGACTTCTGCAAAAAATCCGCATTTTCGTGCAAATCGTTTTTTTCGGGCTCTTCTTCATTCTCCTGTTAAAAACTCACTTCCCAGGAGAAGATTATATATCCAATGTCGAAGGATTTTTTCACTGGGACCCTTTATTAGCTCTGGCAACAACGATCGCGTCCCGAGTCTTTTTTGCCGCTTTTTGGCCCGCTGTCATAACCCTCGTCGTGACCGTTTTCCTGGGCCGTGTGGCATGCGGATGGGTCTGCCCCTTGGGATCTCTTCATCAATTTTTCTCTTTTGTTTTTAAAAGGGCAAACCTCCACCGCCCGAAAAAACTTAAGGATACACACACCAGCTGGAAATATTACATTCTCGGGCTTATCCTGATCAGCACTGTTTTTACTCTCGACGTGGTGGGTCTTTTTGACCCCTTCTCATTTCTCTACCGTTCGATCATTGTGGGGGCATTGCCTGCCCTGAGCTACGGTTTTTCGGCATTCATCGGTTTGTTCTATCATCTCAACCTGGTTGGAATCGGCGACCCCTTGATCCAATTTTTCGAGAACCTGGATATCAACGCAATTTTTATCCAGGGTTTTTTCATCGGAACAATATTTATCGGTATCGTTCTTCTGAACATGGTTCGGGAAAGATTCTGGTGCCGGTACATCTGTCCCCTAGGGGCCTTGCTCGGACTCGTTTCCCGGTGGAACCTTTTCGAGCTTAAAATTGATAAGGACAGGTGCATCGATTGCGGTTTGTGCACGATTCAATGCCAGACCCAGGCCAATCCTTTCCCGAATGAGGATTGGAAAAGCTCGGAATGTGTGTACTGTTTCACGTGTGGAGCGATCTGCCCGACAAATGCAATCAGTTTCCCGGCAAAGTTTTCCGCAGAGAAAGTCGAAAGCGTCAACCTATCCAGAAGGAAACTTCTGTTCACATCTATGCTGGGAATTTTTGCGATACCGTTTTTCCGTATCACCCCAGCAAGACATCGGGCATCTGCGAGGTTGATTCGACCCCCAGGGGCCCTTCCGGAGGAGCAGTTCCTTAAAAAATGCGTAAAGTGCGGAGAATGCATGAAGGTTTGTCCGACAAACGCCCTTCAGCCCGTTCTTTCAGAGGCAGGACCCGAAGGTATTTGGACGCCAAAGCTCGATCCCAAAATAGGATACTGCGATTACTACTGCTCTCTCTGCACGCAGGTCTGTCCAACCGGAGCCATAAAGGAGCTCACGATAGAAGCAAAAAATGAGCTCAAGATAGGTTCGGCCTGGGTGAACCGGAACCGCTGTATTCCCTGGAAACTTGGCGATCCCTGTATCGTGTGCGAGGAACACTGTCCTGTTTCTCCCAAAGCCATAAAATTCCAAAAAATCGAAGTCCTGCGTCTGGACGGAATCATAAAAACTCCCCTGGCCCCCGTTATAGACCTCGAACAGTGCACGGGCTGCGGGATATGTGAATACAAATGCCCGGTTGTCGACGCCCCGGCCATCTACATCACCAGCGTAGGAGAAAGCCGTTCGGAAAAAAATCAGATGCTCCTTAACATCATCAAACCAGAAGAAAACATCTTTTAATTTGGTGACGGGATACCCGTTCACTTATTTCTTGTCCAATATAAAACCTCTCCATCTAGAAAATCAAAACCTGGGTTCAGCAAAAAAATGGCACCTAGAAGTTTATCAAACTTTAGGATTTTCTATCTCACCCTTAAGGGTGAAGGACAGCGCGCAAAAATCATCGCGTATTTAACCTTAAAAGGCGGTTTTCTGCACAGGCATTAACTGGCAATATCTTTAATAATTACGAGTTTTCTAACTGTCTTAACAGATAGGCTACTTAACCTGAATTATTCATAAACATGATTTTTTTTACCGGGATTTAATACTATATG
>CAZOJY010000007.1:0-54191 GCA_964580235.1 uncultured Eubacteriales bacterium
TGGTAGAGATTGGGAGTTAGCGAGCGCAGTTCCGAGCCGCCGAGAAGAGCAGTGACAATCCCGTCACTTTGGGACGATCTCTAATTTTTATTGAGTGGCTTTTGAATGAGTTTTCGTTGCGTTTTATCCGGAGACCAGGTATGATTTTTGTGAATTTTGATATTGAAGGATAGTGGATGGATTACTGGAACTTGTTGCTATTGTTTGGCGTCGGCTCGATAGCTGGATTCATCAACGTGAATGCCGGCGGCGGGTCCAGCCTTACACTGCCCACATTGATATTTATGGGCCTCGACGGCGCTCTAGCTAACGGCACTAACCGCATCGCTATTTTTATCCAGAATATTTTTGCAGTCGCTTCCTTTGGAAAAAACAAGATGCACGAGTTCCGGACAAGTACAGAGCTTTCCCTGCTCACCCTTCCTGGCGCAATCCTGGGGGCAATCCTGGCCGTAAGAATCAGCAGCGAATTGTTCGAGCAAATTTTGGGGGGAGTATTGATCGTTATCGTAATATCCCTTTTATTTTCACACTCTTACAAAGAAAGGAATCCAGGGCAAAAGGAACAGAGGAGTTGGTGGATATATCCCGCTCTGTTGGGGATCGGATTTTACGGTGGATTTCTCCAGATTGGTGTGGGTTTTTTGTTTATGGCTTCTCTCTATCATCTTCTCCGCGTCGATCTGATAACAGTCAACATGCACAAGGTGTTTATTATTCTGATCTACACTTTGCCTGCATTGTTGATATTCACATTGAGTGGAAATGTAAATTGGAAATATGGCCTTGCCCTTGCTGCTGGGAATGCTTTTGGAGGCTGGTGGGGCGTTCACGTGGCGGTTAAGGGAGGCGAGAGAGTCATCCGTATCATTCTGGCCGTCGCAATCAGCATAATGGCCCTCAGGCTCTTCGGACTTTTCTAGGCCGGTGATTCGCTGGCGAATTTCTTGACAAATTCCTTTCCGAAACATATTCTATAAAAACTTAGCACAGGAAAGGATATATTTCTTGATTCACGAATACGATGTGGTCATTATAGGAGCCGGAGGTGCTGGGCTGTATTCGGCCTTAGAGGCCAGCAAAAAGGCAAAAACAGCAGTCATCTCAAAACTCTACCCGATTCGCTCTCACACGGGTGCAGCCCAAGGGGGAATCGGTGCGGCCCTCGGGAACGTAGAAGAGGATAAACCGGAATGGCATGCCTTTGACACTGTCAAAGGCGGGGACTATCTCACGGACCAAAAAGCAGCCTGTCTATTAGCCGAAGAGGCTGTTCAAGCTGTGTATGATCTAGAAAACCGGGGCCTCCCTTTCAGTCGCACACCAGAAGGGCGAATCGACCAGAGGCGTTTTGGAGGACATACCCGAAATTTCGGGGAAGCCCCAGTCCGCAGAGCCTGCTATGCGGCAGATCGGACTGGCCATATGATCCTACAAACCCTCTATCAGCAATGCATTAAAAACAATGTGTCCTTTTTTGACGAATTTCATGTCATAGATGTTTTAATCGAAGGGCACAAATGTGCTGGACTTATTGTTATCGAACTGGCCACCGGTGAACTCCACATCTTCAGAGCCAAAGCTGTGCTGTTTGCTACTGGAGGCTTTGGACGTATGTTTCGGATAACCTCCAATGCCCATGCGAATACCGGCGACGGGCCAGCTCTGGTTGCTCGAAGGAATGTTCCTCTGGAAGACATGGAGTTCTTTCAGTTTCATCCGACAGGTATCCGAAACATGGGAATCCTAATCACAGAAGGAGTTCGGGGTGAAGGCGGCATATTGAGAAACAATAAAAATGAACAGTTCATGGAACGCTATGCTCCCAAACTCCTGGACCTGGCTCCCCGTGATATGATTGCCCGCGCCATCGTCACAGAAATCCGGGCTGGACATGGAATCAAAGGGGATGCATCCATTAATGATTATGTGTATCTGGATGCCACTCACTTGGGAAAAGCTGTTATCGAAGCAAAGCTGCCAGAAATCGCAGACTTTTCCCGCACATACTTGGGGATCGACCCAGCAGACAATCCCATGCCCGTCCACCCCACAGCTCATTATGCCATGGGCGGAATTCCCACTGACGTGCATGGAAGGGTGTTAGCCGACGGTTCTGGAAGACTTTATGAGGGTTTGTATGCCGCCGGAGAATGTGCCTGCGTTTCTGTCCACGGAGCAAACCGCTTGGGCACAAACAGTCTTGTGGATTTAATCGTTTTCGGCCGCCGGGCTGGACTTCACATCGCCAATTTTGTAAAAAATGCTGATTTTATTTCCGTTCCAAAAAACGCCGCGGAATCGGCACAAAAAATATTGGATCGACTTTTGGATGGAAAACATGGTCCGCAACCAGGCATGATAAGAAAAACCATGCAGGACCTGATGATGCAAAACATCGGGATTTACCGGAATAGCAAAGAGATGGCCGAAACTGTTCAAAAACTGGGAGAGCTGCGGCAGGAATACAAAGAAGTCAGGGTGAAAGATCACAACAAATCTTTTAACACAAATCTTCTCGATATCCTGGAACTTGGAAATCTCCTGGACCTTGCTTATATTACAGCCGCGTGTGCCCTTAACCGCACCGAAAGCCGGGGTGCACACGCCCGAGAAGATTACCCTCAGAGGGATGACGCAAACTGGCTAAAGCATACTTTTGCGTGGTTGATAGAGGATAGAGTGGAGATTGACTATTCGCCAGTGGATGTGTCTGTGTGGGAGCCAAAGCCAAGAAAATATTAGTGAAGGAATCCGATGAAAATTCATCTCGACATTCAGCGTTTTAATCCTGAAAAAGATAAGGAGCCGACTTTCCAGAAATACGAAGTTGAGGTCAATCCAACAGACCGCTTGCTGGATGCCTTGATGAAAATAAAAAATGGCGAAGACCCCACACTGGGATTTCGCAAAAGCTGTGCTCATGGTGTCTGCGGCTCGGATGCAATGGTTATAAACGGAAAAGAGGGGCTAGCTTGCAAGACATTGATCAAGGATGCTGTCGATAAAGATGGAGCCACTGTAAAAGTGCAACCTCTCCGAACCTTACCAGTCCAACGAGATCTGATGGTGAATCAATCCTCTTTTTTCCAAAATTACCGGCAGGTGAAACCTTATCAAATCAATCCCGCCCAGGTCCAAGAAAAAGAAAGGATTCAAACCCCTGAGAAAAGAAAACAATTCGATGATGCCACCAGGTGCATTCTTTGCGCAGCCTGCTTTTCAGCCTGTCCGGTCAAGCAGGAGGTGAATCCGAATTTCCTCGGACCAGCAGCAATCGTGCAAGCCTCCCGTTTTATCGAAGATGACCGGGACAAAGGAATCGAAGAGAGACTTCCCAGCTTGGACTATCCCGACGGCATATGGCCCTGCGAAAACCGATTCGAATGCACCCGTGTGTGCCCGCGAAAGATCAAAGTAACAAAACTGATCAATCTCATCAAAAGAAAAATCACTGAATTCCGAAAAGACAGGGGAAAAACATGATCATGGCGTTAAAGATCCGAATTAGAGCGGAGGACATCTCTGATGGCAAAGAAACACATTGAAAATTGCACAGAAAGAGAATTAGCTGTCAGCTTATTTCTTGAGTGCCGATTTTAGTGCAATAGAATCCTTCATTTCCTGCAAATTTTTGGTCAGATTCCACCATCCGTTTTTGAACGCGGCATAATCCGGCCCCATCATGGCTGATGCATACCGCACAGAATTGGCATAAAACAGCCACTGTGACATCCATTTCTGTTCAATGTTCTCATCAAAGAGATTAGACTGATCTGCCAACCCATTTTTCCACGCTTGAAGCATCAATTTTGTTGCCGCTTCCACCATCCGGTCCGCCTCCTTTAGAGTGAACTCAAATTTTTCGAAATGGCCGCTGACCAAGCTGGGACCGTGGCAGGCAGAACAGACTTTAGACATCTTTTGCTTTCGACTTTCTTGCGCTTCTTCTGTCAGTAAAAATTCTTCAGCTGCTTCTCCCGAAAAAGTTGTGGGCAAAGGAAGCCCATCCTTATTTTTAATCACGAAGGTCTGACCACTTTTTGGCTGGGGATGGGAATAAATCAGACCGAATATTCTGACCCATAGTCTGGCTCCGAAGTCATGACTTCGCTCGGCGACAACATCGCCCTCCGTGTTTACCAGAAGACTGTTGTGGCAGGCCGCACAAGTGGGTGCTGTGAAATCCTTTCCGATAACCCAAGGGATGTGGTTCCAATCCCACTCCGTACTTTTTGCATGAAATATATTGCCGTGCTTGCTCTCTCTATACACATTCCAGGCGGGAACATCAGGCTCCAAATGGCATTGGGAGCACGTGCCGGGCTTCCGGGCAATTTCGATGGAAAAACTGTGTCTGGGATGACAGGCCGTACACGCACCGGCTGTCCCATCCGGATTGATCCGTCCTACACCATGATTCGGCCAGTTGGACAGATCAGGCACTTCGATCTCTCCAAGCTCAGTCTCCAACGTGCGTAAACCTCTGACTTGCACCTGAGTGCCATGACAAGCATAGCAGGTCTCGGCTTTAGCCGCCGGCGAAGAGTCGCGCTGCAAGACGCTCCCCTCCCGGACGTCTTTGACACTTGTAATAGTCTCAACAAGAGTATGGTAAACGGGGTTCTTTTTGAGGTTGAAATAGGCGTTTGCTTTTTTGCTGGGGAGATACTGTTTTACCTCATCTAGATGGCACGTCGCACAGTCCTTTGGAGATACAACCAGATTGATTCGGTAATCAAAATGTTCAAAATTATCCTTATGGTTTTGGGCGTTCAGGCTGTGGCACTCATAACATCCAACCGCATTAGTCCTCAGGTTATCCGGAACAGATGGACTTGATACTTCCCTTTCCAAAGCCGGCTTCTTCATCGATTCCGCAGGTATTCCATGTGCATGCGCGCTCGTCATCCAGTCCTCGACAATGCCTGGAGTATAGACACGGTGGCACTCCAAACATTCCTCAGTTTGTTCACTCAAAGAAGGTAAGGATTCGGTGGCCTCCTGTGTGGCAACTTTCCCCCAAAACATGAGAACGAACAGAAAAATCAGAGAAAGATGAACGACCAAGATTTTTCTCTTCATCGGGAACTCAAAGCCTTACGGTCTGAATTATGGACATACATCGTTACCTCCTTCCATTCGCTTTTACCACATGAAAGGAAGAAGGTCAAAACAAATACACGGGCTAAAAAGACGTTTAGAATCCCGGCATGATCGTGAACTGGAACACCCAGTTTTTGTTTGGCCTGTTGAAAGGCTTCACAGCATTAAATCCCATAATCAGGTATCCAAACAGATTCATCCGGAGTCCGATGCCAGCACTTGTTAAAGGTTTGCGATTGCCACCCAAAAAAAATGGTTTATTTTCTGTGTCACCCTCAATTTCATATCCCCAAGCAATCCCGGCATCATAGAAGGCCACAAAATCCAACGGGAGAATGCCATAATATCCCCTGCCCAAACCGAGAACCCCAAATAGAGGAAATCGGAGTTCTACATTGGCGACGGCCATCTTGCTGCCGAATAGCTGCGCATAAACATCATTTTCGCTAAAACCAAAAGAAGATGAATTGTATCCCCTAAGCAGAGTTTCATAGCCTAAAAACAAGGGATAAAAACGGCTGTCTGTGGCATTATTGCCATAACGGCCATAATGCATAATGCGGAAAGCCAAAGTAAACGGCCGCACGGGCATGAAGTACCGTCGGTAATCTGCAAGAATCGAGGAAAAATTCAAATTGCCGCCAAAATAGGGCGTAAATTCGAGACGATAGCTCTGCCCCAGGATAGGTGCTGTGGCTCCGAAGAACGAGCTGTCATACACATAAGCTGCCGTGAAAAATCCGTAATACAGACTTTCCGGAGCATCCAATTCCTGTTTGTATTCATCCATAAAAAATCCCTCAACTGTATAAGCACGGGTGCGAACTTCTTGCTGGTAATCGATTAGCCGGTAGCCCGCTGACAGCTCGAACCGGCGGGATTGATTAAAAGGATAAAAGGCAAAAATCGAGGCTTGATAATTGACCTGGCGAAAAATAAATTCTTCCTCGAGGAGAGCCACCTGGCCGAAGAAATCCCCGTATCCCACCGAATATCCTCCGTACACATAAGGTATCCGCTGTACAACAGCTCCCCAATTCAATCTGCTCTTGGTATTTTGATATCCGGCTAAAAGGGCTGAATCCTCAACTCGGCTGTTTATCTGAGCCATGGTGAACACATTATGATAGCCAAGCATGTCGCTGAAGTTCAGCGTAATTCCGCCCCCTGCGTAGGTCCCAAACCGGTCTGTGCCTACGGCCATCTGAGCAGGGCTGACATAATCCAGAGCCAGCTTGGGCTTGTAATCCGAAACTTCAAAATCAGATTCTTCAGGCAATCCGTACATCGGATTGTTGAGAAGGGCCAGAACCTCTCCCTCGCTCTTTTTTCTCGGGGGAAGCAAAGATGGCGAGATATCTCCGAAATCACCGTTAGGCTTTTCTCCGGATAGAAGTTCAAGAGAATCGATAACATAGATGCTGTAGTTATCCTCCTGGTAGACGCTGTAAGCCATTTGGCCGGTCTTTTGTGCGACGGATAAGGCAGGGCTCTCGGCCGTGATCCCGCTCACACCTGTGTAAAGATTGGTCACCTGTGAAATCTCCTCGCTGGCAAGATCGATTCTGTACACATCTGGTATGCCGCTGCGATCGGAAAGAAAAAACAGGCTTTTTGAATCAGGAGCCCATTGGGGATTGATATGATTCGCTCCGAGGAATCCATGAATCTGCTCGATCTCGCCCGAGCGGGGGTCCAGAAGGGCCATCTGAAAGTCCCCAATATTGAGGAGAGAAAGATCCGTCGAGAAACGGTCTGTAACAAAAGCAATGGTTCGGCCATCAGGAGACCAGGATGGATAAAGGTCGGAAAATGGATCATCTGTGAGTTTTCTAAGTTCTTCCGTTTCCAGATCAAACAAATAAATGTCTGATAATCCGCCATCAAGGGCTGAAAAAGCGATAAAGCGCCCCTCGGGAGACCAAGTTGGATTCAGAATCTCTCCTAGGTGTCCGAAAATTATCTCCTTTTCCCTCTTCCCGGTATCTGCATTGACAATCACAAGCACAGGCTCACCTTTGGTAATCGCGCCAAAAACAAAATGCCTTCCCTCTGAATCCCAGGAACCAGAGGATTTTATGAACTGTAAACTTTCAAAATGCGGATTTGCGGCCGTCTTTATCAGCTTTCGAATGGTCCTTCCTGTTTTTGCATCAGCCAAATACATATCGATCGAAAACAGATCCCGGCTGCTGAGATAAACGACTTTGCTCCCATCCGGGCTGAGCATCGGAGACACATTATACCTGTTCTCTTCAGTCCCTTTAAAAAGAGGACGGCTGCCTCTTTCGACAAGCTGTGTGTGTTTGGCAATGGGCTCATATGCCTCATTCATAGCCTGGTGCCATTGCTTTGTCAGTGCTTCGAAATTCACGTTCAGCACCTTTTTCATCGCGGATTCCAGCTCCCCTACCCGGCTAACCTGTTTCAGCAGGGAAGGGACAGCCTCATCCCCCCATTTCCCAGTGATATAAGCCCAGAGGGACTGACCATATCTGTACGGAAAATACTTATAGGGATCATCGAGTTTTTTGATTGTCGGGAGTTCTTTCCTCTGAGTGACATCCCTCATCCACATAGCAGTGTTTGGGTCAACCGAACCGATGGACAGATATTCGGCCAGCCCTTCGACAAACCACAACGGAATACGCGCAATCCCCGGGTTGGCTCCGCCATAGCTGGATTGTCCCTGCGAGGTCATATCATACTGGAATGCGTGGACAAGTTCGTGCCCGATCACACGATCCGTCGAATCCAGAGAGCCCGTGACTGGCAGGATAATCCGCCTCTTGAATGACTCGGTCACACCTCCTGTCCCTTCTCCGATAAATCCGGGGATAGCGGCCGTCTGTTGAAAATCAGAAGAACTCGCATAAAGAATCAAAGGCTGACGCCCTTTGAGTTTATGATTGAGCAGACGTGACAGGCGGGCATGCCATCTTTCTGCCATCCGGGCGGCCTGTGTTGCCGCTTTTTCCATTTCAGGATAAAAATAGACATCAAAGTGCTGTGTCTTCAAGATTTTAAAATCGAACTTGTCATACTGCACCTTATTCCGTCCAAAATACTGGGCATGAGCAACAGACGCTGTTGATGCTATTCCTAAAGAAATTATTGTCAATATCGCGAAAAATCGTGAAACATAACGGGCAAACATTTTGTCCCTCCAAAATTTATGTGATTTCAATCTCTCATCCGAATCAATTTCCTACTAATCCCACATGTTTTATAACAATTATTCATGCGGAAACGTTGCAAAATCGGTTGGTATCGTATTTTCTTCATCATTATTAGACAATATATACATGATAATCCATTCCATGCAGACGTTCAATGAAAGCCTTTTAACTTTTGAGTCCAATGCAAAAAACATGCCAAATAGTTCCTCCTCTTTTTTCTGATAAGCGGAAATAAAGGTGTGTATGGATTTCAGGTCATCTGTCCTTAAAAAAATTCATTTGAAAAAACTGAGTATTGATGTAAAATTCTTCTGCCACAAGAGATCATGAAAACATTGATTACACTGAAGCTTGCGTCTTTGTTTTTTGTTTTAACGCTTGTCATGGCTTCCGGCTCTGTTAATCTAGCACAGGAAAACACGCCACTTCTTTTTAAAATCACCGAGCTCAAGAATGGTCTGAAGCTGCGATACAGTCTTTATCTTCCACGGCAATTTTCCCCTTCAGAATCCTATCCGTTGGCGGTTGCCCTCCACTACGGCGGTAAGGTCACGCCATTTTTCAGCAAAGACTTCATGACCTCCCTTGTAGCACCTGCCCTCCAGGATCTGGGGGCCATCATTGTCGCGCCGGATTGTCCTGCACGGGAATGGACAAATTCCGTTAGCGAAGCGGCTGTCCTGGAATTAATCCTTATTGTGATGGAGGAGTATAATATCGACCCCGACCGAATACTGATCCTGGGATACAGCATGGGAGGACTGGGCACGTGGTACATGGCTGCCCGACATCCCGATCTTTTTTCTGCAGCCATTCCAATCTCCGCGCCCGGCAATCTGGATTCAATGCCTGTTTTGAAAGATGTCCCTCTATATATCATCCACGGAGAACAGGACGAGCTCTTTTCTTTCGCTGGGGTGAAAAAACTTTATCAAAAGCAAGAAGCTGCCGGGGCCGAGATCGAATTGAAAATCATCAAAGGCGCAAGCCATAACCAGCTGCACCGGTTCATCACGCCCCTTAAAGCCACGATTCCCTGGATCAGGAAAGTCTGGGAAGAACGATAAATGAAAAACATAAGCTGATGGATGTTTTTGCCACAAATTTCCGGACTGTCGACTGGGTCATCGTCTGCGTCTATATCTGCATCCCCGTTGTTATCGGAATAATCGTCAAAAGATACATCCGGCAATTGAGTGATTTCATTGTTGCCGGCCGTTCGCTCAAGCTGTTCATCGCCATCGCAACTCTGACAGGAACAGAGCTGGGGCTTGTGACCGTCATGTACAACGCCGAGTTGGGATTTAAACATGGATTTTCGGCATTCCATGTGGGAATCATCGAAATCTTCTGCATCCTGGCAATCGGAGTGACAGGTTTTATCGTCTATAAGCTTCGCCAGCTCCGGGTCATGACCATTCCGGAGTTTTATGAACTCCGGTTTGGGAGAAATGTGCGGATTGTCGGAGGTATCATACTGGCCCTGGGAGGGATCCTGAATATGGGTCTGTTTCTCCAGGCAGGCGCTCGGTTCATGATGGGGGTGACCGGGTACAGCAATCCGGCGGGATTAAAGCTCTTCATGTCAGCCATGCTGACCATGGTGCTTGTTTATACGGTCCTTGGCGGTATGGTCTCTGTGGTTCTCAATGATTTCATGCAATTTGCGGTCCTTTCAATTGGGATGCTTGTCGGATCCTTTTTTGTAATATCCAAGGTTGGCTGGGGAAATCTCTTTAAGGCACCATCTGCAGTCGACAGTGCATCCTGGTTCAATCCCATCAGCGAAGGATCTGGATTCGGGAGCCTGTATGTGATTTTTATGGTAATTCTCACTTTCTCGGCAGGAGCACTGTGGCAGTCAGGAACCCTCCGTGCTCTTTCTGCCAAAACACCCAGGGTGGCGAAACAGCTCTATGCCTGGAGCTCTGTATCTTATCTTGCCCGTCGGGTCATCCCTATGCTCTGGGGCATCTGTGCCTTTATCTTCATTTCCCAAACACCCAAGCTTATGGCGGCCTTTCAAGGACCAGAGGCTTTGAATAGCCAATTCGGCATGCCCATCTTCATTGCCAAGGTGCTGCCCAGCGGCTTCTTGGGCCTGATCGCCGCCGGGATGTTTGCGGCTTTTATGTCCACCCATGACAGTTACCTGCTGAGCTGGAGCTCTGTGATCACGCAGGATATCGTCGCTCCGCTGAATAAGGACAGGCTTTCGGACAAAAGCCGCCTATTGATCACCCGGATTTGCATCGTAAGCATCGGAATCTTTTTGCTCATTTGGGGATTGTGGTTCGAGGCCCCTGTCTCGCTCTGGAATTACATGGCTGTCACCGGAACGATTTACCTCGCGGGGGCATTTACCGTGGTGACAGCAGGCCTATACTGGAAAAGGGCCAGCAAAACCGGAGCAAAAATCGCACTGTATGCCGGCCTTTTGGCCATCCTGGGAATAGGGCCATGGACAACAGGAACGAATGTCCCCTTTTATTTAAGCGATAAGTTTATCGGCCTCATGACATTTGTGATTGCTTTCGTCGGGATGATCCTCGGATCGCTGTTATTCCCCGATAAAACCAAGCCAGAGGAGGAAGAGAGATGAATTGGGTATTGTTATGGAAAATAGTACTAATCTTTACTCTTTCAGGGTATTCTCTGCTGGTGATTATCGTTATTTTCGGAGGAGTAGGCAATATCGCAGACATGCTTCGCGACCTCACAAATCCGCCAGATCAGGATCAGTCTGATAGAAGTTGAATAATCCATCTTTTGTCTTTAAATCTTGATAAATATCTTTTTCCGGTATAAAGGAATCATGATAACGACCCAGAAAGAAAGGAGCAACAAAGGGAAAAGAAGGGACCCGTTGAGGTGGCCGGCAAGCGGCACCAACAGATGATCATAGATATAAGGATAGAGAGCCATTGATCCTTGGCCTGTCGAAACCTTTGTCGCGATCAGAAACTTCACCATAACCGTTGAACTTGCATAAACGAATATCGCGTTTGTGCCCAGAACGAGAAACGGGAAAGCCCATTTTTTTGTTCCAAAGCCTTCCATTAGCCCAAAACATATGCTGAAAAGCATCAACGCCGCTCCCGCCGTAAAAAGCACATAAGTGCTTGTCCAGAGCTGTTTGTTTATCGGAAAAACCGGATGAAGCAGCAGCCCCGAAGCTGTCAGAATGATCCCAAAAGTCAAAAGTCCGCCCGATTTCTGGAACACACTCTTGGAGGAACGGAGCCAATCCCCTGCCAGTGTTCCGAGCAAAGTGGTCGCAATGGCTGGAAAGGTGCTGAGTATCCCTTCCGGATCGAATTGAAGCTTGTACAAGTGCCCTCCCAGAACTCTTGTATCGATGTACCCGCAGAGGTTTCCTTGATAATCCCAAACGCCTGGTCCATACCCAGGAACTGGAACAAATTTCATCACCATATAATAGCCGGCCAGGAGAAAAATAACGATGGCGATTCTTCCTCGGGTCCTCACTTTCGAAAAAATCAGAGCCGAAGCAAAATAACAGATAGCGATGCGCTGCAGGACTCCCGGAATCCGGAGATGCGTAAATTCAAAGCGAAACAGCAACCGAAGTGCAATCCCGAGAGCGAAAAGGATGAGACTTCTCCGGAATATTTTTGTGTACAGAGCGAAAGATCTGCCTTCTCGCTCCATTCTTTTCGTTAGAGCCAGAGAAATGGAAACACCGGCAATGAACAGGAAAAAGGGGAAAATGAGATCTGTTGGTGTCCAGCCATGCCAATTGGCGTGACGGAGAGGAGCATACACATGCTGCCAGCTCCCGGGATTGTTCACCAAGATCATTCCGGCAATGGTGATGCCGCGGAACGCATCCAAGGAGGAAAGCCGGAGCCCAAAACCGGCCTCGCAGCTGCCCGTATTTCTCCTTTCCTCCCGCATCATCTGTGAATTTTTCCCCAAAGTTTGATGCCGCCAAAACTACCGGTGTCATCAAACGACCCCACGCCGACCAGCCCATGCCCCAGGCTAGCATCTGTGGCTGTTAAGATCGGGACTTTCATGTCGTCCAGATAGGCTCTGATTTCACCGGTCCCGGCATTGCAGGTGACCCTGAATTCATGAAATTTCATGTCGGTCAGACGAAAAACGGACTGTCCCGCCGGTTCGTGATTGATCTTCACTCGGTCTTTTCCATTCACGATGCCGATGATATTGTGGTTTTCATCGCTGACAGCCGAAAAGTGAACATAATAAAAGTGAGAGGGATCTTGATAATGGAAGACAACGACCATATCCCGATTTGGATTATCGAGAGGTGCGCTGCATTTGAGATACCCAGAAAAAAGAAAATCAGAAACATTAAAATTCTGCAGGACCGACCAGGAGGTAGGAGCTTTCACTTCTCCTTGAAGTCCAGGAACCAGGAGCTGGTAGCACCGGCGCCCCATTTCTTCGCCGACCTTCCAGTTTTCCGGAACATTCGGCTCCCAGCCGTGAGCTTTCTCATCCTTAAAATTATCGCTTCCCAATGGAGGCCGGGCGGTTTCGACCAGCTTTTGGATGGCCGGCGCGATTTTGAGGACACATTCATATTCGGGCTTTTCCGGACGGCTCAAAACACCAAAGACTGCGTCCAGCCAGGAGAGTGGAGCTTCCTGTCCTTTTTCGATAAAATCCATGGCCCGGAGACCTGCCTCGGCCAAAACAGATACATCCTCTGAGAGCGGGATAATCTCTTTCAGCAAGGCTGACTCTTCGAGCACTGGCTTTAAAACATCATGGTTGTCCCGCCATATAGACAACCGATGCTGGATTATTTCTGTATTAGTTTTATAATTTGGAGCATCATCCAGAAAGCCCTCCACCATATTCTCAAATTCCCGTGCCACATGACTTTCAGGACGGGCGGCATCCACCAGCCGGATCAAGGGTGTCATTTGGGTATACTCGTACGTTCCTGGCCGCGTATAATATTTGACCGGCTCCACGATATCTGCCACATTTTTTAGCGCATCGATAGGATGTTCTCCTGCAAGTCTTTTTAACATAAGAGGATAATTGGCACGATGCTTCAACCCAAAGACATCCAGTCTCGGACCTAGATGTTCTAACCTACGATACATATCGTTCACATCGATTAGGCCTTGAGGAGACCAGAACCTCTCAGCAATCGCCGCAGCTCTTGGCCAGATCCGTGAGTCAACGGTCTCGGGCCCGACAAACTCACCCCACATGCAGGCCTCTCCGCCCAAAATGCGGGATTTTTCCTTTTTTGTCAGGTCGGCCGCATCGCCACTAAGAGGATCCACATGATAATGATAGGCAGCAGACAGCATATGATCCAGATAATATCCGTTGGATAAAATTCCCAAGTAGCCCTCCCTGGCTGTCCTAGCCAAGGATTTTGTCCCGCGCCAGCTCTGCACAACCACATCTTTCGGCAGATCAGGATGGAAAATCTCATCCCACCCGATCATCTTTTTTCCATGTTTTTGAACGATTGTCAGAATTCTTTTGTTAAAATATGCCTGCAAGTCCTGGTTGTTTTTCAGGCCTTTCTGTTTTTTAAATGCCACAATATTTGGATTGCTGTTCCAGAGTTTACCGCTCACTTCGTCTCCACCGATGTGGAAATAGGCATCCGGAAAAAGTCCGGCCATCTCACCGATAAAAGTCTCCAGAAAAGCATAAACCTCTTCTCGGGTCGGGTCCATGCAGGGATCATGTACGCCCCAGTACCGCTCGATGGCAAAAGGTCCTGAACCGCTGGCTAACTCTGGATAACCAACAAACCAGGCAGTCGTGTGTCCGGGAATGTCAAACTCCGGAACAACCCGGATCCCAAGGTTCCGCGCATAATCCAGTATTTCCCGCACCTGTTCCTGCGTAAAATAGTGGCCGTCAGAACCCATTTCATGAAGTTTGGGAAAGCTTTTGCATTCCACCCGGAAACCTTGATCTTCGGAAAGATGCCAGTGCAGGACGTTCAATTTTACAGCAGCCATTCCATCCAGGTTTCGTTTGATCACTTCCACAGGTAGCCAGTGACGGCAGACATCGATCAACAATCCTCTCCAAGGAAATCGGGGCTTATCCTGTATCCTGACAGCCGGCATATAAAGACCTTCAGCATCCTTTTCTATGAGCTGGAAGAGCGTTGCAAGGCCTCTTAAAATACCAACTGGGGTTGGTGCTTTTAGCACGGCCCGAGATGAACTCACATGAAGGGAGTAGGATTCATCTTCTTTTACTGACTGGACCTCTTCCCCCGGGTCATAGCATTGTATCTTGAGAAGAGGTGACGCGGCACCTGAATCCAGTTCTCGAATTGGCACACGGAGGATTCCGGCCAGATCCTGCATATGCCGATTGAAACGCTTGACAGCTCGCAAAAGACGCAATTCTTTGTGTCCTTTCCAGGTCACACGGAATCCATATGTTATGCGGAGCTTTCCAGATTCAACAGATATTTCTGCGGGCCAGGGCATCAACTGAAACCGGGAAAAATCTTTGTCAGATTTTTGTTTGCCCTGACAAAACATCATGAACAAGGTTACAAAAAATACAAAAAAGAGAATTGATCGCGGCTCTTTTAATTTCATCATCATCTCGGTTTCCTTGCTGAATTTTTTCCCAACTTCTTCTTTACAGATTTCCCCTTGAAAATGGTGTCCAGCACCTGGAATTCTTGATCAAAAACAGCAACATTAGCGAGCTTGCCCTTTTGGATGCTTCCAATTTTATTTTCCAAACCGAGAATGCGCGCAGGATTTAAAGAAGCCATATTTATGGCTTGGTTTATCGTCACATCAGTCCAATCGATCATGTTTTTTACGGCTCTAATCAGGGTCAAAACACTTCCGGCCAAAACTCCGCTTCTGCGGATTGCTGCTTTGTTGTTCTTGACTTCTATTTCATTGTCACCCCAATGATAAACACCATTCCCCACTCCTGAGGCCATTATCGAGTCAGTCACCAGACAAATATTTTTCGTTCCTTTTTTAGCCACGGCCAGGCGTAAAGCTGCTGGATGCACATGGATGCCATCAGCGATAAGTTCAGCCATTATGTTTTCGGTATCCAGCACTGCCCCGACAACACCCGGTTCTCTGTGGTTAAACCCGCTCATCGCATTAAAAAGATGGGTGGCGAGGCTTACGCCTTTTTCGAAACTCTCCACCGCTTGATGGAAGTTTGCGTTGCTGTGTCCAATAGCCACTACAAAACCATTTTTGTTTAACAAAGGAATAAACCGCATGTTGTTTTCGACCTCAGGTGCCAGGGAGAGGATGGATTTTAGGCCCTGAGTGGATTCGACCAATCGTTCACAATCCATTTCGGTAATTCCTCTGATAAAAGAAGCCTGATGGACACCTTTTTTATGCGGACTCAAAAAAGGACCCTCAATATAGATTCCCAGGAGTTCAGATGGAAAAAGATCCATATTGGCATGTTTAATTATGTTGACGGTTTCGAGAACTGAGTCCATGGGTGCAGATATCGTGGCCCCCAGAAATCCAGTGACCCCATTTTTTGCCTGGTATTCTGCGATCCTTCGCAAGCTCTTTTCCTGATTGTCCATCACATCTTTTCCCAGAGCCCCATGGAGATGAAGATCCACCAGCCCTGGAACGATGTATGCTTCGCCATAATCGATGAACTTGATCCCCTCATTCTGGAATTGATCCTTGCGGGCAAAAACTCCCAAAATTCTTTCTCCTTCTGCAACCACATAACCCCTCTGGAGGATATCATCCGGAAGGATGATGTTTCCTCTGAAAGCGGTTTTATGCATGCTTGTCTTTCAGCCCGGATATCAAGAATCCTTTTTTTCCCGGGACAAAAAATGGGATTTTTCCACTTCCCGTTTGTGTTCCAATACCCACAGGTAATAGTCTTTCCTCTTGAGAAGTTGCGCGGCTGCTTGATCGCAGATGACTTTCACCCTGGGATGCAATTGAAGGACCGAAGCAGGACAGGAGGCAGTGATTGGCCCTTCGACCATTTGGGATATGGCCCGGACTTTTTTTTCGCCGGCCGCGACCAGGATGATTTCCTTGGCATCCATAATCGTCCCAATTCCCATGGTGATCGCAAATCTTGGTCCTTCTCTATTTCCAAAATTGTCTCTGATCGTCTCATCGGTTAACGTCTTTACACGTGTTCTTGCCTGGAGTGAAGAGGAAGGTTCGTTGAATCCGATGTGCCCATCTCTGCCGATGCCGAGAAGCTGGATGTCTAACCCTCCCTTTGCTTTGATGGCCTCCTCATAGAGGTCGCATTCTCTCTCGACGTTCTCGGGTAAAGGATTGGGAATCAGGATGTTGTTTTTATTCACATTCACATGCGAAAAAAAATTCCTGCGCATGTAGGAATGAAAGCTTAGGGGATCTTCCGGGTCCACTCCCAAATATTCATCCAGGTTGACGGTTGTCACGGTGGAAAAATCCACGCGTCCCTTTTTATGATCTTTGATCAGATTTTTGTATATCCCAACCATGGTCTTCCCTGTGGCCAGCCCGAGAACCGCGCTGGGATTTTTGCGAACGCAATCGACGATCCGAGAAGAAGCTTCTGCATAAACGTCTTTCTCGTTGGCTAAGATTATGATTTCCACTCAGATCTCCTCCATGATTTGTTCAAATACCTTTTTCGCCGATTCCTCGTTTTTTCCCTCGACCTGAATCCGGACAACGGGTTCTGTATTGGAAGGACGCACATGAAGCCAGAAATCAGGATAATCCGCCCTGAGGCCATCTATAATCTGAATTTTACCTTCGCTGAATTTCTTGCCGATTTTATTCAGGATCACCCGGGCTTCGCGGAATGAAGCTTTCACCTTGTGTTTGATCATAAAATAATCCGGGAGTTCCTTCCTCAGTTCAGAGACCTTTTTCCCGGACCAAGCCATATATTCCAGGAGAAAGGCCATGCCGGCAAAGCTGTCCCGGCAGGTATGAACATCGGCAACCATAATTCCCCCGTTGCCTTCGCCCCCGATTTTTGCCCCATTTTCTTCCATCATCCGAGCAACATTGATTTCTCCCACCCGTGACCGAAGCAGTTTTACACCTGCCTTTTGGGCGATATCTTCTATGACTTTGGATGTGGACAGATTGACCACAACTGGGCTCTTTTCCTTTTGCTGTAGGTAATAATTCACCGTGAGTGCCAGTGTATATTCTTCCCCGACCGGGACGCCATTCTCGTCTACGGCTGCCAGCCTGTCTGCATCCGCATCTTGGGCGAATCCCACATCTGCTTTGTATTCTCTTACTGTCTCACACAAAAGGTGCAGATTTGCGGCGACAGGCTCAGGGTTGCGCGGAAAACCTTCGCTCAACTCACAGTTCACACAGACCACTTCAGCTCCAAGTGTCTCGAGAAAATCCTTCACAAACGGAGACGCAGCACCTCCACAGGGATCGACAACCACCCGCATCTTTTTTTGTTTAATGAGACTCGTATCAACAAGCCCCCTGATTTTTTTCTGATGAATCAAAAATGCTTCCTTCTCTATTTCGATTTTTTCCGGGTGTACCACCCGTTGGAACTTCCCTTGGTAATAAACATCCAACAGTTCTTCGGCTTCATAGGGATATAAATAATGCCCTCCTTTCCGTATCAATTTCAGAGCATTCCATTCGACCGGATTGTGGGATGCGGTTATAGATACTGCCCCATCCAGTTTTTTTTCTCTGGTGTAAATCTGGAGCGATGGAATCGGCAGAATCCCCACGTCCATGGGGGAAGCGCCACAGGAAAGGAGGCCTGCAAACACCGCATTTTTTACCATTTCCGCAGAGGGGCGGGTGTCTGAACCAACAGCGATTTTGCCTCCACCGATGTATGTGGAAAAAGCCTCAGAAAATTTTATGATCAACTGGGGTGTCAGGCTGGCTCCGACAATGCCCCGGATACCGGAAATACTGATTTTAAGGTCTGAAATTCTCAAAATCTCATCCTGTCTCTTAGCTCATCTTCGACCGATTCCACGTCTTCCACTTTATCCCCTTCGATCGATATCCGCAAAACGAATTCTGTCGAAGAAGGCCTTATGTTGAACCAAACGTCATTTCTTTCCACACGGATGCCATCCGTGTAATCAGGATTTTCTCTGGAGTAGATCTCTTCAAGCCAGTCCATAACTCTGTATGTTCTCTCTGGCGGAACATCGATTTTGATCTTTTTCATGTGCTTTTCAGGAAATAGGGCTGTCAATGCGGAGAGGGATTTTTCTTCCCTAGCCATAAAATCTAAGATCAAGGCCAGAGCCAACAGGGAATCATATCCAAGTGAAAAATTCAACAGGCAAAGGCTGCCGCTCCCTTCCCCTCCCACTCCAGCACCCACAGACTCCATGACATGAACCACCGAAGATTGTCCGACCTTAGTGCGCGACAGGTCAATCCCGGTGTTTCGTGCAGCCCAATCCGCCCATGATGTGGTAACGGCCGTGGTAACGGCTTTGGAGATCCGGCCCTTCATAGAAAGGAGAATAAGTGGAAAGGTCATTTCCTCACTCAATGCTATTCCTTTCTCACTGACAAAAGAGATGCGGCTTCCGTCGGAATTCAACAAGAAGCCGATGTCTGCTCCGATGGACTTCACGACAGCTTCCACCTGAGAAGCATTTTCGACAGAGGGTTCGGGCGGATGGGGAAAGGGCTTTGCTGGGGTGTCATGAATTGGGATGAGATCGAGGTTGAAAAAATCACCATAGTGCTTCAAATAGGACGAGGAGGCTCCATTACAGGGGTCGGCAACCACTTTGTAGTGCTTTTCCCTGATTCTTTCGGCATCGACAACGTGGGATAACTCATCGAGGTAGAGATTCATCGGGAACGTCATCGTCCGGGTTTGCCCAAGCTCCTTCCACGAAGCTTTTGTGAAACTGCCCGCTTCGTAGATGTTGAACACTTCCGCGCCTTCCGAAATATCCAGGTAATCTCCTTCTGTGTCAAGGAGGATCACGGCATTCCAAGAAATCGGATTGTGCCCTCCTGTAATGGCAATCCCTCCCGAATATTTTTCCCTCCCCATCAAAAATTGCAAAAATGGCGTGGGAAGCAGCCCAAAGTCTGCGCAGTCCAAGCCCCCGGCAATGACCGATGAGAGAACGGCCATGGCGAACATATGGCTCGAGATACGGGAGTCCCTGCAGAGGGCGATCTGTCCCCTTTCGAAGGTGGAAGAAAAGGCCGAAGAAAATTTCGAAACCACTTCCACATTGAGTGCACCCGGCACTTCCCCCCGAATCCCCGAAACATTGATCCGAAGTCGATCCTTCATCTTGTTACTCTCTCACCTGCCATTTGAATCCTATGGATTATATTTTCTTATACATCAAATCCAAATCCAAACTCAACAGGGAAAAAGACGGAAATTCCAAGACGACACACCCATTATCCCCGGCCCGAAACCAGTGTTTTGTATTCACGGGAAGTGTGTGCTGTTCCCCTGCTCCTTTTATTTTATCAGAATCGAGCCGGCCACGACATTCGCCACCCGACTTCGCATGGAAACGATGTCTCCCTTGTCGTCAGGATGGACTCTGTTGGTTAAAAATATGACGATCGTTTCGGTATCGGGATCGATGATCAAAGAGGTCCCCGTATAACCCGTGTGGCCATAGGCATTCGGTCCAAACAGGTCGCCCTGATTGGTCGAATAGGCAGACTTTAAATCCCAGCCCAATCCGCGTCCGGCAAAATTGGTGATTCGATAGATTTCTGTCATCCGGTCCACGGCCAGAGGACTGAGAATTCGTTTTCCCTTATAAGTGCCATGATTCAGCATCATCTGGGCAAAAATCGCCAGGTCATCGGCTGTCGAAAACAGACCAGCATTTCCAGAGACTCCTCCCAGCAACCTTGCCAGAGGATCATGAACCACACCGACAAGAGGTTTCCCGCCATACACCTGGGTTGGCACACACGACGGCCAAAACTTTTTAGCAGGTGTGAAAAAAGTATGGTTCATCCCCAGCGGCGCGAATATGTTTTTCCTGGAAAATTCGGCTATGGTCTGACCCGACACTTTTTTTACGATGTAGGATAACGTTATAAAACCCAGGCAGCTGTAGTGGAATTCTTGAGCCGGAGGATTGAGTTTCTGCAGATGGGCGATGTGATCGACCATAGATTCCAGCGTAATCGGATAGCCATATTTGTCCTTCAAATCATCGGCATCCGTGTAAGGAGGGAGGCCGGATGTGTGGGTGAGTAGATGCCACAGGCGGGCATCCTCCCCGGCCTTACCTTCATCGTCGGTGTAGGCCACAAACTCCGGAACAAAGTCAGTCACCTTATCCCATAGCCGCAATTTTCCCTGCTCGACCAGTATCATGACAGATGTGGCCGTGGCGACAGGCTTTGTAATCGAAGCCAAGTCAAATATTTTCGATACATCCATCGGGACCAAATCCGGGACCCACTGGCTGTGCCCAAAAGCCTTGCGCCAAACGGTCTTTCCCTTCCGAGCGATCAGAATAACCGCTCCAGGGAAGTCTTTCCGGTCGATGGCCTCGTTAATAATTTTATCCACACGGGCAAGGCGGGCGGACGACATCCCAACCGACTCTGGCGCGTCGGAGGGCTCGAGTCTGGGTTTAGTTTGACACCCAAAAAAAAGAATGAGCGAGAACAGGAAAGAAAAAATAAATAGTCTTGAAACTGATTTCATGGAAATCTCCTCAGAATCTTGGCTCAACCATATTATACAAAAATTCTTCTGGCAACCGTTATGGTTTTCCCTCTCACAAAAACATCCACCAAATAAAATTCCTGATCCGTCGGCCTTTCCTTCTTTAGAAAGTTTGCTTTCAAGATTTCAAGTATACAAAAAGCGGCAAAGAATAACCACAATAGCATGGCCTCCCTGGGCATGGAGTTCATCCTCCCTCTCATTCATGCCTTCTTGTTCAACCTCTTCAGGCCCGGCTCGTGAAGAAGCCGGACATAATTGAACACGCATTTGACTTTGGACGATCGTTGTTTTATAAATCTCAGGCATTGTTTTTATTTTGTGCGGCACAACGGCCCTTATGAATTACAAGTCAGCAATGCGTGCAGGGACATTGGAAAAATTTCCTTAATATGAGTCTAGGAATTCTTTCTGCACTCGCTTTTTTGCCCATTCTCTCTGTGTTTGTCCTGATCGTTCTGTTCCGCTGGCCTGCCACTCGGGCTATGCCTGTAGCATATCTCATCACCATCCTTTTAGCCCTGCTCATGTGGAAAGTCCCGCTTGCCCAAATCGCTGCAGCCTCTTGCGATGGGCTCGTAACAGCAGCTTCGATTCTCTACATCGTTTTGGGAGCGGTCCTTCTTCTCAACTTGATTCAGGAAAGCGGGGCCATCCATTCCATCCGCAAGAGCATGTTTTTAATTTCGCCTGACCGCCGGGTTCAAGCCATCATCATCGCTTTCTTTTTCGGCGCATTCATCGAGGGCTCAGCCGGGTTTGGCACTCCGGCCGCTGTGGCTGCTCCTCTTCTGGTTGCTGTGGGCTTTCCGGCCATGGCGGCAGTCATGGTCACCCTGATCATCCAGAGCACACCCGTTTCCTTCGGAGCTGTCGGCACACCAATCCTGATCGGTATCAACGCAGGACTGAGCGGCCAAGCCGAAGTTACGGACTATTTGAATGCCCATTCCGCCGATTTTCCTGCCTATCTTCATGCCATCGGCGGCAAAGTGGCCATCATTCATGGGATCACAGGAACTCTTATCCCTCTCATCCTGGTGTTGATGATGGGCCGGTTTTTCGGTCAAAAGCGGAAATGGACAGATGGTCTTTCGATCCTGCCTTTTGCCCTTTTTGCCGGACTGTGTTTCACCATCCCCTACACGTTGACCGGTGTGTTTTTGGGGCCAGAATTTCCAACTCTTGTCGGTTCCCTCCTGGGACTGATGATTATCATTCCTGCCGCAAAATCCGGCTTTCTCATCCCGAAGGATACCTGGGATTTTCCGAATCGAGAGACGTGGCCTTCCGAATGGGAAGGCCAAAAATTCAATACGAAAGTGCAAGCTCAAACAGGAACCGGCATTTTCAGAGCCTGGCTTCCGTATGTTCTTGTGGCAATTTTCCTTCTTGCCAGCCGCCTCTGGCCGTGGCTCAAGAATATCCTGGCCTCTATAACTGTGAACTGGCGGCAAATCTTTGGCTCTCAAGTGGACACCAGTTTTCAGCCTTTTTTCCTGCCCGGATTTCTGTTTTTAGTCGTGTCAGTTCTCACCATTTTTGCACAAAAAATGACTAAAACTATGGCTGCCAATGCCGTAAAACGGTCATTTCGTTTGCTCCTCGGCCCGACAATAGCCCTCGCATTCGCTGTTCCGATGGTCAAAGTTTTCATCAACAGCGGAATCCCTGGAGGACTGGATAAGATGCCTGTTGTTTTAGCCGCAGGAGCCTCCGCTTTGGTGGGGAAAGCCTGGGCAGGACTGGCAGCCATGATCGGAGCCTTGGGCGCTTTCATCGCTGGCAGCAACACGTTTTCCAACATGATGTTCAGCCTTTTTCAATTTGCTACGGCTCTCAAAACAGGAGCTGTTCCTGGGGTTATCGTTGCTCTCCAGGCTGTGGGAGGAGCTGCGGGAAATATGATCTGTGTGCACAATGTGGTCGCCGCATCAGCCGTCGTTGGATTGACCGGGAGAGAAGGGCACCTCATCCGCAAGACCCTCATTCCAATGATATATTACTTGATTGTGGCAACCTTCGTCGGGATCATAATGCTTCAGATTTTTAAATTTTAAAAGAAGATATTAAAAAAAAATATCCGTATGGTTGGTCATCGGAGAGATCACACAGGACTCTGGAAAAGCAAGCTATTTTTTACGCAGCATCAATCTTTCGATCTCTTCGAGTTCTTTCGGCACATCCTTTGTCAAAATCTCGCATCCATCCTTTGTGATGAGAATCGTATCCTCGATCCGGATGCCGATGCTTTTTTCAGGATAATACAGGGCCGGTTCTATGGCAAAAACCATGCCTTCCTTCAGCGGGACACCCCGAAGCCCGACATCATGGACACACATTCCCACATAATGGCCGATACCGCCTTTCAATTCCCTGGGATTGATTCCTTTCTGCCTCATGACTTCGGCCACATGCTTTTGAACATCCTCAGATGTCACTCCTGGTTTGTAGGCTTCGATACAGGCTTTCTGGACTGCCAGCACAATCCTATAAATCTTCCTTTGTTCAGGTGTAAACTTGCCTGAGACAGGCCATGTGCGGGTAATATCCATGCACAGGTAATCAAGGTCTGCCCCAAAATCCATGAGCACCAAGTCCCCATCCTTGACTTTTCTCGAATTTTCATCGTAATGCCAAATGCAGGAATTCGGGCCTGAACCCACAATTGGCGGGTATGCCGCTCCTCTGGCTCCGCCATTCAGTATCGTGTGCATCGCTGCGGCTTCAATCTGATATTCGTAAACGCCTGGCCGGGTAACCCGCATGGCTTGCTTTACCCCTTCTGCCGAGATTTTTCCGTTCCTTCTCAGGATTTCGATTTCCTCGGTTGACTTAATTAAACGCATCTCATCGATTAAAGGGGTGATATCCTGGAAGGAGATAATCGGGTACCGCTCCTTCAGTTTTTCGATCCGGTAATTGTCCAAGGAAATCTGGTCATTGTAATGAGTCCTGTTCTTGCGGCCCACAAATATCAGCGTCTCCCACCGGGCATTGTCCACAGAATCCCGAGGAGATAACCGCATTTGAAAAGACAGCCCATATTTTCTGGCATTCCGGGCGATGAACTCATCAAAATAGGTCACAGGATAAATTTCGGTGAAACCGGTCTTCTGTTTGGCTTTCTCATCCCTCAAAAGATTTTCTCCTTCGATCATCATCTCTCTGGGCGTCTGCCGGGGCAGGAACAGAAAGGATTCTTTTGTTTTTGGAGCCATAACCACGATTGCCCCCCTGTTTTCGATCCCGGTAAAGTAGTAAAAATCATTATCCTGCCGAAAATGCCATCCTGGCACAGGCATGCTGTCGCCAAACAGGACGATCATCCCTCCAGGCAGACTGTCCATCAAAACCTCTCTGCGTCTCATCATTTCCTGTTTAGTGAATCCGGCTCTCTGGGAAAACAGGGCGGTTTGAAGGCCAAAGGCAATCAAAAACAAAATTCCAGGCATTTGCCAAAATTTTTGCTTGTTCATAACAGCCTCCTAATGATCGATTTTAATGATCCTTCCTTCAACTTTATAATCGAGGTGCCGGTATTTCTCCAGCCAGCTGATCAAAACTTGATTGATCAGAACTCCCGTATCCCTGCTTTTTCCGACAGGAAAACCGAAGTATTTGTCCTTGGCCTGGCTGACAAGGTAATTATTGCTCACCACATTGAAAACCTTATCGGGATGAAGGACTTTTCCATCTTCCGCCAAAATCTCCCCATTAATTGCGATGCGGACAATCCGTTGGCCCAGCGGTCGCTCTCCTTTGGGATAATAAGCATAACTCAAGCCCGATACTTGAAGCCGATCCCAGTCTTTTTCGACGTCATGTTCGAGCAGGTCTTTGATGTCTTTGCCTGTGAGTTGAAAAACGACGAGCGTGTTCCGGAAAGGAGATACCTCAAAAATTTCTTTTTTTGTGATCGGACCTGCGGATATGTTGTTGCGGATTCCTCCAGAATTTTGGAGGCCTATTTCTGCTCCTGTTTTCCAGCGCATGGCATCGGTTATCCAGTTTCCCAGGGCATTCTCTATAAATTTCCCCGTCTGGAGATGGTCGTGTTTTGCCTCTCCGATCACCCTGGCATATTCTGATCCGACCGCTTCATCCACGCGTTTGACCAAAGCCTTTATTTCTGGGGATGATTTCAAATGCTCATTGGCCCAAAGCCAGACCTGTTTTCCTTCATAATCCACAACACGATCATTTTGGACATCCACCTTCAAATAGCCCAGGCTTCTTTGATGTCCAAGGGTGGACTGGATCAGCACTCCATCGACGGCCTCCAATCGGCCTTCCTCCGAAGCAACCAGCAGGATATCGATTCCTGGAACATTTTTTGCTATGTCAACCGCTTCAGGATACCGTCCATGAAACAACACAACGATAAGTTCCGTTTTTTTGTCCAATTCAGGTATCATGGACCGCAGGGTGGGAACAACCGGAAGAACATCCAATTTTTCGATGCGCTCCTTCAAAACCTCGACCAAGAATTTTTCTGACATAATACCGATAAAACCTACGTTCAGCCCTCCCACATTGGAGATATGGAAAGGTTTTACCGGAATGAGCTTGCCGGTCTTTTTAACCACAATATTGGACATGACCGTCGGAAAATTCGCCAAGCGGGCAAGACCTAATGCATTTTTGAGACCCAGATCGAAATCGTGATTGCCAAAACACCAGACACCGCATTTTAACGTATTTAAGAATTCGATCATCAAACCTCCGGTCACGTTTTTGTATACCAATTCCGTGGCCAGAGTTCCGGTCATTAGATCTCCGGTGTCGATATAGACGACATAATTTTCTTTCTCCCTGATGGTATTTATGTAGTGCCAGGTGGCTTCCATTCCCCCTACCCATCTTTCACCGTTTTTTGTCTTAATTTTAAATGGCTTATAGATCCCATGAGTATCGTTCGAATGAATAAAAATGATGCTTTTCGAGAAAAGAGATGGGACGGCGAGGATTAAAAATGCCAGAACAAAAATACGGGATAAAGGTTTATTCACACAGAGGCTTATAGCACAGACAAAAAAATAATGTCAAATTGTTAGGTTTGATGCCAGCTATTCGGAAAACTCAGTTTTTTACGATTTTGTAGGCCGCTTTTTCCAGGAACAAATTGTCTTCCTTATCCGACCGGATAAAAAACATGTGTTTATCCGAAATGTAAAGGGGCTTATCGGGCACATGCGCGGCTCCCAAAAACTCTCCCTTTATCGAAAAAACGTCCACCGGGAATGGACCAGACTCCCGGGTGATATTTTTTTTTGTCCGGAACACAAAAACATACTCCTCTGTCAGCAATATCCGGTCATAAAAAATCTTTTTATCCGGAATTTTTTTAACAAGATTCCGCACGATACTTCCGGGCCATCCACGCTCCTTCCCAAGCTTTTTGATGTCTTTTTCAAAGTATTTTTTTTCCTCTTTTCTAAAGCTTCCGGGTTGGACATTTCTGCGAAGGTGAATTATGGTTTTTCCCTTTTCGTCCAGAATCGAGATGTCGTATTTATCACCAATTCCAACAGCAGAATATCGGCCAAAATGAGCAAATTGAAGGGAAGGAACAAACTCTTCCCGGGAATAATTGAACATGACCGGCCGGCCGCTTTCGTCCGGGGCAGAGACCGAGAATGTCCTTTTAAGAACCTGGCCGAAAGTCCTAAGAATTTTGTTCTGTTTATCTACCATCACCTGGCACCGGCTATCCTCCTGCCATATCCATGCATAATACCGATCCTTTCCAATGAAACCGACAGCAAGACGTCCATCCAGGTGAATTCGCTCGATGAAATTGCCCTCATCGGTCATGAAAGACAGATTATACATTTCATCCGCCACAACGAGCTGGCCCTCTGGCGTAAATGCCAGCAGATGGGGATTTTGGTAATCTCCAGGCCCCTGCCCTTTTTGGCCAAATGATTGGATTAGATTCCCTTCGGGTGAAAACTTAAAAACCTTGTGTTCCACCCTATCCAACACATACAGGTTGGAATCGGTATCCTCACAAACAGAAGCGATCGAGGCAAACATCAGGTCTTTTTTGCCGATTTCCAAAACTTTGTTGATCTTCAACTCGATCTTTTTCTCAGCCCCTGACATCCCCAGATTCAAGGCCATAATCCACAGAAGCATAACGCCAATGCTTTTTCTTATCATGACATAATTATGCTTCATACTTCATCCCCGCCCAATGAAATTCGTATTTTGAAGAACAATTTAGGTGGGTTTCTTCCTTTACCCCATCAGGTATAGCCACGGCAATATTAAAGAATTGGTTTTCCCGAGAGGCTATGACTGCTTTTTAAGCTCGATGTCACCCTGATCCCCCTCTGCAGTCTCCCAGTATCCCTTCATCGTATCCTCTTCCACTTCGAGGGTAATCCAAACGGTCAGAGATTCCATTTCCGCCGCAATCGTAAGGCTGAATGTCACGGTGCCTTCTTTGAACTCGAACTCCTCACATTCTGCATCCATCAACATGCCGAAGGAGTCGGACAGAGTGGCTGCGTATTTGCCATCGTCTTTCTTGACTACGAGTGTCATCTCATCCTCTCCTTGGTCAGGAACGACTGTGGAACCCATCCATGTACCTGTCAGGTCGATATCTTGGCTAAAGGATAAAACAGAACAAAAGGTCATCAGGAATAAAAAAAAGGCCAAATAGGACAAAAGTTTCTTCATGTGCTTCTCCTTTTTATAGGCCTATTCACACACAAACACATCATATCATACGCAAATGGCTGGGGAAAAGTTCTGACAAAGCTCTAATTTTGCATTTTGCCGTCGATCCCGACCACGACTTTTTTAACATTAATATTAGTGCCTGACATCTCCACAGCTCTTTCAACGATGTGGTTCAATCCAGAACAGCAGGGTACCACCATGGTTGCCACGGTCACTGAATAAACGGTGTTTTTCTTCAGAATCTCTGCAATTTTTTCGACATAGGTACTTGTCTCATCCAACTTCGGACAGGCAATGATCAATTTTTTCCCTTTCAGGAGGTCCTGATGAAAACTTCCTAATGTGAACGCGGTGCAGTCAGCTGCGATCAGAAGATCGCTTTCGTTGAAATAAGGGGCAAAAGGTGAAATCAAATGAAGTTGGATTGGCCATTGGCTCAACTCTGAGGTCCCAGATACAGTATTGTCCTTTCGTGGGGCAGGTGATCTATTGATTTCCTGAGCCATGCTTCCCGGGCAGCCAAAAGTATAGCGTCTATCGGGTGGGAGCTCAGATTCTGCTTCTGCCCCTTCTTCCTCGTGCTCTTTGTGGTTAATTCCATGCACATGATCGGCCGCCTCCTCCCCCCGAGTTTTCAATACGTGTCGGAAGGTTGCATCGGGGTCATATTCATCACTTTCCCTTTCGACAATCTTCAGCGCGCCAGTCGGACACACATCCAGGCAGGCCCCCATCCCGTCACAAAATATTTCTTTTGCCAGAACGGCCTTATTCTCATCATCCAGTACCAAGGCTCCTTCTGCACAGGCATCGGTACAAACACCGCACCCGTCGCATTTATCCCGGTCAATTTGGATGATTTTTCTCTTTCTCATTATGATTCTCCTTTATCATGATTTCATCTTCCAGATCTATGATAAACAGGAAGGAAATATATTTCCTTGACTTAGGTCAAAAAGAAAAACTTTATATGACTAGCCCTGAATTTGATTCCTCTTTTTTTCTGTGCCATAATATTTTTCCTCTGGGAAAGACGAGAACCGGGCATGAAAAAAGAAGAACAAAAGCATCCGAACATCATCCTGATTGTTATCGATGCCCTGAGAGCCAGAAATCTCGGCTGTTATGGGGCGCAGGGAAATCCAAGTCCCAATATCGATAAACTAGCCCAAGACGGCATCCAATTCGAAAACTGTTATTCCTGTTGGAACACAACCGACCAAAGCCTGACCTCCATTTTCAGCGGTAGATTTCCAAAAACCCATGGCATTATTCATCATGGCGACAAAATCACCCCGGAAAATCTGATAAGCTTCAAGAAGCTAGACGTCAAATTAATCGCCGAAATATTGCGGGAGGATGGGTTTAAAACATATGCTGTCGACTGGATGGACCGATGGTTTAAACGCGGATTTGATTTTTATGGATATGAGCAGGACAGGGACATCTGGCAAAAATTCATTCGGGTCGTTTTTATCCTGCCTTACGTGCATTTGCGCTACATGGCAGCAAATATCTCCTTACTAAGAATATATGCAAAACGAAGGATGCCATCCATCTCCTCTGTGTGGAAAGGATTAAAAGGAGTATGGAACACATTTCGATTTACCTTTGAGCTGGCAAGAATTCAGGATGCCGATTATGTCACAAGTTTTGCCCAGAAACTCATCAGCGATAGAAAAGACGATAAATTTTTTCTCTTTCTCCATTATTGGGACACCCACACTCCTTACAATTGTCCTAAAAAACACATGGATCGGGATAAATTCAGTCACAATTCTATCGATATTTTTGCATCAAAATACCATGGCGCGGTGAATTATGTGGATAAGTCTATCGGGAAATTGATCGAGTGTTTGAAAACCCACAAACTCCTTGAAGACACATTGATTATTATCACTTCGGATCATGGGGAAAGTCTCACCGAACATGGCATTTTTTTCGATCATCACGGACTCTATGAAGTGACCACTCACGTTCCTCTTATCCTATGCCATCCTGCACTTTTCGCACAGCCAAAAAAAATAAAAGGACTGATTCAACATGTGGATCTCTTGCCTACGCTTTGCGATTTCTTGGGGATCAATGTTAAAAATGCAAAATTCGATGGGATCAGTATGAGGCCCCTTATAAACGGAGATAAAGAAGACATCCGAAAATTCGCTTTTTTCGAAGAATCCTATGTGCAGAGAAAAAGCGGAATCAAAAACACAAGACATAAATATATTCTTGCACCGGATGGGATCGGAATGTGCAACTATTGCCAAAAAGTCCATGCCGGTGTCACAGAATTATATGATTTAGAAAAAGATCCCGGAGAAACAAATAATATTGTCTCTGAAAACAGAATAGTAGCCGACCAGATGAGAGCTGAACTGGAAGCTGTGATACGGAGTCTAAATTCCAAAAAACAGCAACTTCTCGAAAAAAATATCTTGATAACGCCAAAACTCGAAGATTTACAGGACCTTGCAGGCCAAAAAAAGATAAAAAAGAAACTCCGCAGCCTGGGCTATATGGACTAAGATAAATAGCTGTTAACGTAATCAATAATCGGGCCTGGTTTAAGCCCATCAAAACATTTCACCCTGGGACAGGCCTTAAATATCTTATCGATGCAGGTGAGATTTTTGCATTCTGGAAAAACCTCAAAAGCCTTTGACGGAGCCTTCTGTGGTGCTGCGATATGCTCTTCAGAGAAGGAATCATATCCATAGATTTTTGAGCTCGTTGCCCCGAATATTCCAATCACAGCGGTCGAGTTCTGAAAACTCAAATCAGAATCCAGGATGATTTTTTTTGCCGCTGCAATATGAAGAGGAGCCGTGTCTCCGCTTATGAACATATCACAATAATCGATCAAAGCCGCATAAACATCAATAGGCGTTTCTTTCGGAATGACCGTGATTCTTTTTTTTAAAAAGGAAGGAATCTCATGGAGCAACTCTTTTTCGATCCCTTGGAAAGTGAATCCACAGTTCATAAGGACCTGGATTTCCGGATTTGCCAGGATTCCTTTCAACACTTCCTTCTGAATTCCTATGGGAATACGTGTATAAGAACAAGATGTATCGGGATTCAAAAAAAGCTTTTTGCATTGGGGTTTTATCTTGAGTTTTTTAATAGTCCTTTGTGTCTTCAGGAAAAGATCCGAAGTTGTGTAAAAACAGTTAGGGGGAAAATCTTGTTGTCTCTTAGACTCATTTTTCGGATTTGCTTTAAGAGTCTCGATCAACTCATTGGCAAATTTGCTCATTTGGATGGATATGTGGGCTCCTCTGCTGCTGGTCGTGTAGCTTCGAATAACATTGGAGATCAGACGGGTCGAATAGATAACGGGAGAGCGTGTGAACCGAAAATTCTTGGAAGAAAAATAGGGATTGAGATTAAAGATCAGATCAAAATGAAAACCCTTCAACAGATTTTTAAGGCTTGCAAAATCCTTATCAGACGGATATCCAATACTCCTAAACAACGGAAAATGTTCGTCAATATCCGGATTCGTACAGACCAAAGGGGAAGCTTTTTTGTGGTAGATATAGCTGATTTCAATCTCCGGAAAAGCCTTCTTCAGCGGCGCGATAAAAGACTGACAAATCATCGCATCGCCGATATTGATATCCGGAATTATCAGGATTTTTTTTAAACGGCCAATCTGCTGCAGTTTCTTTCTGTTCTTTGCTTTTAAAAAAAGATTGAGTTTTTTATTAAAAGACAACCATTTGACGGAGCGGTCCAGCAAAGGACTCGATATTCTGATGAATTGCCGCATGAGCTGCTCTGTAGATAACATGATCATTTTTTATTGTTTATCCCGCCATTTAGCCTGGATAATTCATAAATTATCCAGGCTGCCCTGAATTATTCATGTAAGAGCATAAAATCAAGGGACACGTTACCGGAAATTTAAGGGACACGTTACCGATTTTGAAAAAATCGGTACATGTCCCGAATTTCCGGTACATATCCCTGATTTCCATGCATATAACACTAAATCATGCTAATAAAATCATGTTTATGAATAATTCAAGTTAACTACTTGCATATCATAACCTCTAGATAACTTCAAGAAAAAGAAGATCCAACAGCCGATCAAAATTCTGAAGGGCCGTTGCAGGTTTGTTTCACAAGAGATGGTCACCAATCAGGCGGCCGCTCATAAAGGGATTGCTGTCAGAATAACGGGCAATGTTTTTTGCATCTGAATTTGTGCGGTGATTATTTTTATATACTGAGGAGTTCTTCTCTCAACAGGGTGCAGTTATTGATCAAGACTCTATTTCCTTTAACCTCGATGAGGCCCTCCTCCTGCATCTGTTTTAAGTTGCGGGATAGGGTTTCGCTGATCGTCCCCAAAATTTTGGCCAGTTCTCCTTTTTTGATTTTTAATTCTACAAGACAATATTGATCACCCGAACAATAGGAAAGAAGATATCGGATTAAACGCTGGCGCACCGTTCGGAGGCCCAGTGATTCGATCTTGTTGCTCAATACCACACACTTTCTGGCCAGAAGATGCACAAAATACACAGCAATGCGTGGATTTTTAGCTATCTCCTGGTTGATTTTTTTCTTAAGAAAAAAAAGGACGTCGGAAT
Organism: uncultured Eubacteriales bacterium; assembly: GCA_964580235.1. Classification (GTDB taxonomy): domain Bacteria; phylum Acidobacteriota; class Aminicenantia; order Aminicenantales; family Aminicenantaceae. The sequence goes on from CAZOJY010000007.1 coordinate 32,261, forward strand.
CAGTCAATGCTTGGGCAAAAACAGGGTATGTCTCTGAAGCAAAAACGATCGCTTCGCCCAAAAAACCTCCCGGGCCAAGGCGAGTCACTTCCGCTTCCCGTCCCTGTTCATCCATTTTGTAGACGCGGATTTCTCCTTTTTCCACATAATAAAATCCATCCGCTTCATCCTGAGCTGAGAATAATATCTCTCCTTTTTGAAACTTTTTAAGACGGCCCAGTGCGATCAACCCATCTGGAATGGCCATCCCTTCATTTTTTTGTGTTTTTCCCTTTTCCATTTTCAGCTTCATGGATCAACGGAGATTATGACTCATTCAACTAAGCTGTACAATTTTTCCCGCGATATCTCCAACGCCAGGTTAAATTCTCCGGCCAAAACTTGGGCAGCCACCGATGCGGCAAACTCCTTGGCTGTCTGGATGCCCATGATATGAAGCGCTTCCCTCCCAACCGGGGATATCAGGCCCTCCTGCGAAGACACCACTCCCGCCTCGATATTAGGCAACTCTACCCGGTAAACGATATCTCCCCGGTCTTTTTCTACAAAGATATTCTGAAAACAGGACACCAAAGGGCTGTAAGGATTGACCTTTGTGGCTTTATATATCGCAGGCAAAATCTCACCTCCCATACCGGAATAGAAGGGACAGCCGAGCTTTTGGGATCCGATACGATCGACCTCCACAAAAGAAAGGAACTTTTCAGGATCGACTTTCAAGAATGTTTTAAAATCTGAGGCAGGCACCCTCACTTGAGCCGATGCTTTCCTGCCTCTCTTGTTTCGCGGGCTGGGCTTCAAATCCCCGTCATGTCCTTGGGCAATCACACTCAATTTATAAACGACATCCTGTGCCGATATTTTTTTTTCCACCTCTTGCTTGATGAAACCCACAGCACGGCTGATATCTCCATGTCCACGGAAGTTGGAAAATTCTGCCACAAAGTCCACATAGAGGATAAATCCCCGCAGCGTCTCCGCATGATCAAAATCCACCGAACGGATTCGGCCGCCAAAATCTGACATCTTATCCTGCATTTTGACAGTCTCCTCTGGGAGAAATGCCTCGATAATATTCTGAGCCTCTGTGCGCTGTTCCTTTGTTTGGAAAATAAATCCCAAACAACGAACTGCCCGGGCAAATTCCGCCACTTTGACCTCTGCTCCACCCAATTTATTGATCAGATAACTCCCCCGGGTCACCCCGATCGGGCCCAGCCCTGTTCCGTACACCAGGAGGTTCGTGAATGTTTTGCGGACGTCGCCTGTGACAGCAATCTGTCCCGCATACGAAAAATAATCTTCTTGGCCGCCGACATAATTTGCGACAAGAGGGGCAAACTGATCCAAGGACTTCAGCTCGGACGCACAGAGAGAACATGTGTGATTTTCATCACGAATATCCAGCTCCCAAACAAGATTTTCTTTTGCGCAGAGATAACGAGTCTTGTAAGGCTTATCCGGAACATGAATAGAACGGAAGTTCTTCCCTGTTATTTCTTTGATAAAATGCTGACGGCACAGGGCTGCGATCCTGAAATTTTCGGGAGGATCAATGCTAAAACTTGTTTCCAGCTCCTCCTCCACCTTCCAGGGAGCGAGAAGGTCTTCCCTCAATCTTTCGACACACGCGTGGATGACTCTGCTTTCCGTGTCTTTTTCTCTTGCTGCCATCAAAAACACACTTCAGAGCCTGGATGTCAATACCGCCAGCTGGTTAGATCCGCTCCTGCCGGGGCTGTTTTTAGCATGCGGTCCACAAACTTTGGGATAAACATCTGATGGTAGCGGAGTCTGGAAATGGCATTGGGTTGGGTGTGATCCCCATTCCAGCAATGCTCGGCCCTATCCCCGTAATCCACTTCTCCGCTGTAATAAGGATTTGTTGTGCTTTCCAAGAATTCTTCAGTCAGATATACCGCATTGTTGAGGTAATAATTATCCATGTCCCCGCAATAGATATGGATCTTACCCATAAGCCTGGGACCTAAAGTGGCCCAGTCTCTCTTCAAGATATAGCTGAGGTCGTAATTTTCTCGCCAGTACTCGGCCACTTCGTGATCGATTTCACCTGTCAGTTTATTCCAGATCGGCTTGGGATAACCATCCTCTCCCACCGGAGAATACACCGCCTGCCAGATGTCCCACTGGTCTCCTGACCGGCCCTTTGTCGCGATGGCCAACTCTTTGTGGTTTGTATCTTCTAAGGTGCAGCTGATTTCTCCCAACCAGTTTCGTTTGCCAGGTCTGGGTGTTTTTTTGAAAAAGCTGTCGAGATAGTAGGCGTTTTTATCCTCATAAATGTTGACCAAACAGTATTGCCGAAAATCGATCGGATCAGGACAGGCCGCATAACATCCGTTATATTCGTCGGGATAAAAGACCTGGACACCCAGGGCTTCCCAACCTCCGGTGGATCCGCCGTAGAGAGTTCTGGCCCAGCCCTCCCCTATGCCGCGGAATTTTTCCTCGATGAAAGGGATCAGCTCATAAGTAATCGCATCCCCATAAGGTCCGAGATTAGCGGAATTGACAGCGTAGGAGTCGTCATAATAGGGGTTGGCGTGCTGAACCTCGATGATGATAACCCTTGGCGTTCCGGGTGCCGTCCACCACTTGTAAAACTTATAAGCAAATTCCTGTTGAGTCTTGTTGTAGCCCGGCCAATCAAAACGGTCGCTGTATTCGGGTTCGACATCAGGATCAGGGGGTTTCTCGCGGAATCCGCCAAAAGTGTAGGGAAAGTGGCCATGATTGATGACAAGAGGATAATGCGCATCGGGATGTTCGTCAAATCCTTCGGGTAAAAGGATGCATGCACCCAGAAACATCGGACGTCCCCAGAATTCTGAGAGGAGTGTGCTCTGGATTTTTACGTGTTTGATGTACTTGGTATCCTTGGGTGGGAGGATCGGCGGGATTTCCTGGTCCAAAACAATCTGGATGGTTCTATCTTTTTGCGGATCGATGGACATTTTCTCCGGTGTGCTGTAAAAGTTGCCTGGCTTTCTGTTCCAGTGTTGACCTTCGCCTTTATCAGGCGGGACCTTTATGGTATGGCCATCCGAACGATGGAAGGTTTCATACCGGTTCAAAAATCCCTGCACCCAATAATCGCCAGGAGGAATCTCTGCAATGCTTTTCAAAGGATAACCAAAAGCGCTCCCTTCGATGACAGCAGTTTCCCCAGGTTTAAGTCCGTCCACGTCGACGCCGAATACGAGCTGCGTGTCTGGACCATCACTGATCTGGAATCGAGGCTCTCGGCTGTCGTCCTTAGAAACCAACAACAACACACGACCATCTAACGGCTCTGCGCTCCGCTCCTCTGGAAAAGAAAACCCGAAGGACAATTGGCTCTTTTGTGTGCTTCGATTCTGCTGACAGGCAAAAATCAAAAGAAATACACTCAACAGAATAAATAATTTTTTCATGCTTTTTCCCTCCAATGAACCTGAATTGTTGCCTTAAAAATGTCGATGCCAATCCACTGCCTTCCTGTTATCAAGGAAGAATATGAACGTACTTGCATCACAACTTCCAGCAATATCTGAATATTATCCTGAAATTGCTGCAAATGACAACAAAAACATTTTTGCGCTGAATTATTCATAAGCATGATTTTTTTTACCGGGATTTTAAGCTCGTACATGAATTATCCAGGTTAAGCCACTGCTATAAAGAAAGGGGTAAGGCGGATCGGCTGGGAATTCCTCCGTTGTCAAATAACAGGCCCCCATTTCTTCTTGATTTAGAGAGGGAATCCCCTTATATTTATCAGGGTCATGAATCCCCTCAAAACCATCCATGCCATTGCTCCGATTCGGATCAACGACATCGGCGGCTGGACAGACACGTGGTTTGCACAGCATGGAAAAGTCCTCAACATGGCTGTTTTTCCGTTGGTGGAAGTTCGAATCAAAGTGCTAAAAAACAGGGGGAAATTCGACCAGCGAGTCCTGGTCCGATTAGAAAACTATGGAGAAGCTCTGTGGATAAATCCTGAAAAGCCAGCCTATGACCAACATCCCCTAATCCAAGGAGCCGTTAATGCTTTGACCATCCCTAAAGATGTGATGCTTCAGATTTCCCTTTTCTCCCATGTCCCCGCCGGAAGTTCTACCGGCACATCCGCCTCGGTTTGTGTGGCATTGTTGGGTGCGCTGAATTATATCTCTCATCATAATCATCCCATCCATGAGATTGCCTATTTAGCCCACCGTGTAGAAACAGAGAAACTCGGGCTGCAAAGCGGGATCCAAGACCAGATGGCCGCAGCCCATGGGGGTATCTGTTTTATCGACATGCACAAATATCCAGAAGCTATTGTCACAAAATTGGATCTCGAGGAACATCTCCTTGAGGAACTGGGCCGGCGAATATCTTTGGTCTATCTAGGACAGTCCCACAGTTCATCTGCCATGCATAAAGAAGTCATCACATTTCTTGAAAAAAAAGGGGCTCAATTCACCATAATTCAGGCGCTGCGAAATTTGGCTGACCGGGCAAAAAATCATTTGCTTGGGGGAGATCTTGAAGCCTTTGGCGAGGTGATGATCCAAAACAATGAGTGCCAGAGATCTTTGCATGCAGGACTCATATCAGAGGAGGCGGATTCCATCATCCGTATTGCCAAAAAATACAAGGCAGCCGGCTGGAAGGTGAATGGGGCAGGTGGAAAAGGAGGATCTTTGACAATACTGGGCAATCAGGAAGAAAAATGGCGCGAGGGGATGCTCGGAGAGATAAATTCTCTGGGAAAGGGAATCCGGTCAATCCCGATCTCCCTTGCAAGATTTGGGGTAACGGTTCAGGAAGAATATCCGTAGGATATCCATAAAGGGGATGATAAAAAAACTCTCTTTGTCACATGTTCTCCTGATTTCGCTTTTTATGCTTTCTTTTCCCTGCACAGAAAAACAGGTCAAACCGGTCAACAAAAACATCCTTAAAATCGGAACCACCAGAGAAGGATTGAAATCGGCCAGTCTCCTCGGCGACACATTTCTATCCCTGTTCGCGCAGATTTCTAATCCTCCGCTGATGGTAATGAATCCACAGGGAAAAATCGAAGGATTAGTCATTGATAAAGTTATGGTTTCTGAAGACAATAAGGTCTGGAAATTTGCCTGCGATCCCAACTTATACTGGAGCGATGGGATTAAAGTAACAGCCGAGGATGTTAAGTTTTCTATTGAGCTTATTTCTAAGGTTGTTCCGCATGCCCGGTGGATCCAGGACATCATCAGCAAGGCCTCTGTCTTCGAAGATAACGTTCTTATACTTGAACTCTTTAAGCCTTATTCAAGGCTGGATTTTGAGTTTACCTCTTATAATCTCATTCCAAAACATATTTGGGAGAAAATTGACGATCCTTTAAGATATGTCAGCACTTATGACATTGTGGGGTGTGGTCCTTTTGTTATCAAAAAAATCGATCTGAACATGGGAATGATTTCCTTTCGAAAAAACCCTTACTGGGAACATCAGCAACCAGAGCTCGACGGCTTCGAGCTCCACCTATACAATAGCATCGATGTGCTGGCATTTGCTCTTGAGAAGGGCGAAGTGGACACGTATTACAGGTACGCTTCATCCTATCCATATTCCAACATCGAGAGATTAAAAAAAACGGGTAAATTTGATTTCATAGAACATCCTTACCTTGGGATGAAATTCCTTGGATTTAACCTCAGGAAAAAGCCCATGTCAGATATCCGCTTTAGAGAAGCTGTCTCTTATGTGATCGATTACGGCGAGATCATCAAACTTGATATCCTGGGTTATGGGGAAATTCCTCACCGGGGTTTTATCCCAAGAAGCATGCCGGCTTTTGAACAAACGGCAGAATTAGAATTTGATCTTGATAGGGCAAAATATTTGTTGACCGAAGCAGGATATATCGATAGGAATGGAGATGGCTTCCGGGAAACTATAAATAGAGAACCAATGAGGCTTTCTATTTTAATCAGCAAAGATTATGTGCGGTTGGCCGAATTGGTGCAGGATTACCTGAGTGAGGCCGGTCTAGATACTCAAATAAAAACCGTGGATTACAACACATGGATTAGCATGAAAGATACATACAACTATGATTTAGTCATATCCAGAACCTCTCCCTGGGGAATGTTCATGCATGCCAACTGGGCAACTGGCTACTTTGATGCAAGACGGACAGGCGAAGGTGTTCTCCACAACGTAGACGATCCTCAATTTCTCAGGATATGTGACGACATCCTTTCCACGAAAGACGAAAAGAGATTGAAAAAATATGCCAATGGCATCCAGGATTATTATGCCCAGCATCTACCTGCTATCGCTTTATATTGGAGCCGCATTGTAACTCCTTACCAAAAGAAATTTTCCGGATGGACCCCAAATCCACTCTATGGCATTTACAACATCCAAAACTTTCTACACCTCCGGAATTAATAGGGAAATTATGTTCTCCAAGAAGAAAGTGCTGCGCTATTTGGCAGCTCTGTTTATCATTTTCACCCTCAACTTCATCATCCCCAGGGCTATGCCAGGAGATCCTATCACTAACCTTCTTGGCGAAAACTTTATCGCTTCCAAGGCCACGCTCCAGGCACTCAAGATAGAACTCGGTTTAGACAAATCATTGCCTGAACAGTACCTCAATTACTGGAAAAATATCTTAACTCTCCGCCTTGGATACTCCTATCATTTCAATCAGAAAGTCATCTCTATCATCTTAGTACGAATGAAATGGACATTGGCCCTCCTCCTTCCTTCCCTCCTCCTGGGGGCATTCCTGGGAACAATTTTCGGAGCTCTCTCAGGCTGGAAAAAAAATACCCTGGCAAACAAAACCACAACCTGGGCTTTTTTAGCTGTTTACAGCAGCCCTCCCTACTTTCTTGGGATCATCTTCCTTTATGTGTTCTCCTTTAAATGGGGTTTGTTTCCTTTCAAAGGATTTTATGAAACAGGGACTTTTATCGACATTCTTCAGCATTTTTTTCTCCCTGTCCTGATCATGAGTGCCTTTGCTGCATCCCGCAACTATATGATCATGAGAGGAAGCGTAATGATCGAAAAAGAAAAATTGTATGTGGTTTATGCTCGGGCCAAAGGCCTTTATGGTGACTCTATACTTTTTCGGCACATATTCAAAAATGCCTCTCTCCCTGTAATAACCCTGATTGCATTGGACTTCGGCTTCCTTCTCAGCGGAGCCCTGTTTGTCGAAATCGTGTTTTCCATGAATGGCATGGGAACTTTGATTTACGATGCCTTAATGTCCCGGGATTATCCTGTTCTTCAAGGATGTTTTTTAATCATTACCATCATGGTTATCGCCGCAAATTTCTTGGCCGATTCCCTCTACAGTCTTATCGACCCCAGAGTGAGAGAAAAAGCATGATAAACAAAAGACACATAAACCGATTCGGTCTTGCCATGGTTGTTCTTTTCCTTCTGGCCGCCCTTTTTGCAGAATTCATCGCTCCCCATAATCCCTGGGAAAGATACGAGCCCTACGAAAAGCCCAATCGAAATCACCCTTTGGGAACCAATGACATAGGCAACGACATTCTCTCAGAGCTCATCTTCGGATCCCGGGCTTCCCTTATTGTGGGAATCGGCGCAGCCGTCATTGCCACTCTATTAGGACTTTTTGTCGGGTTGTTTTCGGGTTACTTTAAAGGGCCCCTGGATGAGCTGTTTATGGGGATCACGGATATATTCCTGATGATCCCAAGGATCCCCCTCATCATTATCCTGGCGGCTTTTCTGAAAGCAAACATCTGGCTCATCATGCTGTCCCTCGGCCTATTATGGTGGACCTCCACAGCTCGGGTCGTGAGATCCCGAACCCTTCAGATCAGGGAGATGGATTTTGTAGCCAGCGCGAAATGCCTGGGATTTAAAAACAGGCATATCATCTTTTCAGACATTCTTCCAAGCATTTTTCCCGTTGTGGTGCCAAAATTCACGCTGACAGTCGCAACGGCCATGATTTCCGAAGCTTCCCTTTCTTTCCTGGGCCTCGGGGACCCTTCGATGAAAAGCTGGGGATTGATGATCAACTTTGCTTTAATCAAGGGAGGATTGGTTAATGAAATGTGGTGGTGGTATCTGCCCCCAGGCCTATGCATTATTTTGTTAGTTTTTTCCATCGTGTCGCTTGGTTTTTCTTTTGAGGAGTGGAAAAAGGTTGGCTTCAAATAGGTAACACCATGTGTTTATTGAGGATCGAAAAGTTGAAAGTGGAGTTTCTCTCCCCCTCTGGTCAAGTCCAAGCAGTGGATAGAGCAACGTTTGAGCTGAGAAAGTCAGAGACACTGGCCCTTGCAGGGGAGACAGGAAGTGGAAAATCGACTATTGCTCATTCTATCCTCAACCTTTTGCCGGAAAACGCTGCTGTCCACGGAAAAATCATTTACAAAGACAAAGACCTCCTGCATCTGCATGATAAAGATCTGGCTCAACTGCGGGGGAGAGAAATTTCCTTGGTCATACAGAATCCAGCGTTGGCCCTCAATCCTGTCTATTCTATCGGACACCAGATAACAGAGCCTTTGATCGTGCATCGCAATTTTAAAAAAAAGGATGCCATCTTAGTGGCAAAAGATCTGTTGAAAAAGCTGCGTTTTAAGGGACCGGATAGGGCCATAAAAGCTTACCCCTTTGAAATATCAGGCGGGATGAAGCAACGGGTGTTGATCGGCATTTCGGTCATCCTGAATCCCAACATCATCATAGCCGATGAGCCAACAAAAGGCCTGGACTCCCGGCTGAGAGATATGGTCCTTGAGGAGCTAAAACTTGTTAGAGAAATGGATCATTCTTCGATGATTTTGATCACCCATGATCTCAATGTTGCCAGGGAGATTTCAGACAGGATCGCGGTTATGTATGCCGGAGAGATTTTAGAATTGGCAGAAACAAAAGAATTTTTTAGAGAGCCCTTTCATCCGTACTCCCAAGCATTATTGGAAAGTCTCCCGGAGCGGGGATTCAAGCCAATCCCGGGAACATTTCCCTCGATGATCCATCCACCGGAGGGATGCAAATTTCATCCGCGCTGCCCGCAGAAAAAAGACATTTGTTCCCAAAAGCGGCCAGATTTTGTGAGGACAGCGGATAGAGACGTCAAATGTGTGCTGTACAGCTAGAAGTTCTCAACATCACAAAGACCTTTGAATCAGGTCTGTTTACAAAAACACCCAGGTCTATTCTTGAAAATATTTCCTTTGAAGTCCAGAAAGGTCGGACTTTTGGCATTGTCGGAGACTCGGGAGCAGGGAAAACAACATTGGGAAAAATCATCGCGGCCATCAAACATCCCACTGCAGGTGAGATCTATTTCCTCGGAAACGCACTGGCCCGGATGAGGAAAGAGGAATTTTCTTATTTTCGACGAAAAGTCCAGATGTTGTTTCAGGATCCCGAAGGTTCCCTCAATCCGAACAAGACTATCAAGAAATCACTCGATGAGATATTGAATCTCATTAAAATACCACAAAGTTACAGAAAGAGCGCTCTCGAAAACATCCTCCAAACAGTCGGAATATCATCGGAAGTTCTATTGCGGCATCCCAATCAGATATCGGGAGGGCAGAATCAGCGCATAGCCCTGGCAAGAATTTTGCTCCTCGAGCCAGAAATCATAATTCTGGATGAACCAACATCATCTCTGGATATCTCAGTCCAGGCTCAGATCCTGAATCTGCTAAAGGACCTGCAAAAACAGAAAGGTTTGACTTATGTATTCATCTCTCACGATAGGGATGTCATCCGATTCATGTGCCACGACATCGCACTTCTCCACAAAGGGCATCTCACAATCCTGAAGTACTAATACTTATTTGGCTGATTATTACCCTCTTTTTGGACAAAAATTTTCTTCAATAAATCGGGAACATCAGTGATGATGCCGTCGACACCTAAATCAATGAACTTTTTCATTTCCGCAGGATAATTCACAGTCCAAACGAACAGCTTTTTTCTGTTCTGCTTAGCCTTCATTACAAATTCCTTATCTACAATATTTCGTTTGCTGCACACGATCTCCCAATTTCCCTCGAAGATTTCTGGCGGATGCTCTTCATCGAAGATAAATCCGGTGATCAAATCCGGAGCGATATCTTTGACTTTCTCAATCACGGGTTTTTCAAAAGAAGTGACTATGCATTCTTTTGCAAAATTTTCGGAGCGGATGATATCCACGACTTTTTGAGCGATATCAGGATCATTCCCGGAAACTTTCACTTCAATATTCAGCTTAATCCTCCCTTTGACCAGTTGAATCACTTCCCGCAACGTCGGAATGGGTTCTCCCCTGAAATTTTCGCTGAACCAGGAGCCCACTTCCATTTCCCTCAGTTCGGCCAAGGTATAATCCCATATCATCCCCTTTTTGCCTGTCGTCCGCGCGATATCCTCATCATGAAACAATACGATCTCGCCATCTTTTGTCTGGAAGACATCACACTCAGCATAGTCAGCGCCGAATTCAATCGCTTTTTTCATCGCAGACAATGTGTTCTCCGGAGCGGCTCGGGATCCTCCCCTGTGAGCGATAACGACAATTCCTTCCGGTTCTTTTTGTTGACACATCACCGCCCCCATCATCAATAAAAAAATTAAGATAATTCTTTTTGCAGATAATCCTTTCAGCCAATTCTTCATTCCATTTAGATTCATTTATTACCCCATAGTTTGGTCTTGAAAAAAGAAAACGGGTATGGCTTCTTGTCATAATATTTTTTCGAGGCGGTGTTTCCGCTGCAAAATGAGATTGCACCACCGAGCATCACTCAAATGGACCAGGTCTCCCACTTCGGCAGACAACAGGTGCGCCACTTCTGGACTGACTGCTATATCCCCTATTTTCCCATCCCGCACAATCTTTACAGTAGCTTGTTTCCCTTCTCTTTCATTTATCTGGCCTCCCTTGAAGCCTTCTTTAGCCAGATCTAAGGTACCGGTCACCAACCCTTGAATTTTTTCTTTTGATTTTGTTTTTGTCAAGAAGCTTATGACCACGCCTATCAGCAAACTTCCTGCTAATCCATACAAAGCCCTAGTGTACTTAAAACCTCCAGCCGGGTCGACATCATGAGAGAATGGAGTAATGAGAATCGGCCAAACAATAGAGAGTGCCACGATCATGGATCCCCCAAACATCGTCCAGAATGCCGCCGACGACACATTGATAGACAAGTGACAAAAAGGACATCTCAAAATTACCTAGGGAGTCTCCTCATAGGAAGGCCCCAGTTCGGTCTTCTATAATTATTTTTTCATATGTTTTTCGAACCAGGCCATCAAATACAGAGATTGGAGCAGGCGATGGGAAGGACGCCGCCATCCGTGAAATTCGTTCGGCATTCGCACCAAAAGCGTATCTTTTTTCAGCATCTTCAAAGCCCGGTAGTATTCTTCACTCTGCCCCATCGGCGTGCGCAAGTCCGCTTCTCCCGTCATAACCATTGTCGGAGTTTTAACGCTGCCCACATAATGCAGAGGGGAACGAAAGGCATACTCCATCGGATCCTCCCAGGGATATTTCTTGAACTGCCTGTACCAGCTTGAGCCATCCGTTGTTCCCACGAAGGAGTGCCAGTTGATCACAGGCCGCATGGAAACGGCCGCTCTGAACTTATCTGGAGCGGTGTGGCCCACAAGCCAGGCCGTCAACACTCCACCGCCGCTTCCGCCGCAGACAAACAGGTTTTCCTCATCGATGAAACCTTTAGCAACAGCGGCATCCACACCTGCGATAAGATCGTCCCCATCCTTCCCTGGGTAGGAAAACTGAATGCCGTTGACAAAATCCTGGCCATACCCGGTGCTGCCTCTTGGATTCATATAAAAGACAGCGTAACCAGCAGCGGCAAAATTTTGCCAGACCCAGTCAAAACGGACGGTGTACATGGACCAGGGTCCACCGTGGATATACAGGACCATCGGGTATTTTTTCCCCCTTACGAATTCGGCCGGCTTTATCAGCCATCCCTGCAGATCCAGCCCGTCAGGAGATTTGAACCACATTTCCTCGACCTCTCCGAGCTTTACATCGGCCAACACATCCTTGTTGAAATCCACGAGTTTAACGATCTTGTCAGCCTGGCTCAGGTTGAAAGTGATCAGATAGGCAGGAGAATAAAAAGTCGAACGTGTGGCTGCCACTTGTCCACTTTTTGACACACTTATGCCGGATAAGTAATGCGTGCCTTTTGTGATTTTTTTGATCTTTCCCTCAGTCGAAACAAAATACAAATTTGCAACGCCTTTTTCCCGCATCAGATAATACACACCGGAGCTATCAGAAGTCCAGTTCGCATTGGAAGGAGAATTCGGCAGATCCCCGGCCAGCATCCGTTTCTGGCCGCCACCGGCACCCATCAAATACAGGCTGGAAAGATGGCTTGTGTAATTCTTGTCATCATAGCCCGTATAGGCAATCCACTTCCCATCCGGCGAAACCGAGGGCCCTCTGTCAGGACCTTTCCGATCGGTTAAAGCCTTAATCTCCAGTGTTTCGAGATCCACAGAATAGATCTCCGAGTCGCCGCGCAGGTACTCGGCATCCGGCTTTCGGATCGCTGAGAAATATATTTTTTTCCCATTCATAGACCACTGCGGATCACTGTGGGAATAGTCACCGGACGTCAATTGCCGGGGGGTTCCCCCCAATTCGGCATCCATCACAAAAATATGAGAGTAGCCTTTGGGCACGGGCCCACGGCCGTCTCTCCGCCAGCTCAAGCGATCAATGATAATAGCCGGCTTGGCCCAATTCGCACCTTTTGGCCTTTTTGGAAGCTTTACGGGAAGAATTGAACTCGTGTCTTCAAGAAACATAGTAAAAGCCAGCATTTTCCCATCCGGAGACCACCTGAGGCTCCCCGGAGTTCTTTCTAGATGCGTCAGCTGAGCCACTTCTCTTGTATCCAGCCACATCACATGGATTTGGCTGGTGCCGTCTCTGTCGGAGAGAAAAGCGATTTTCTTGCCGTCAGGAGACCAAGAAGGCGAAGAATCCCGCCAGTTGCCATGGGTTAACTCCCGAATCCTTTCCCCACTGCTGTCGGCAATCCACAGGTTGCTTGCCCGGCGGTCATTCATCTTGTCTACCCAACCCCGAGTAAAGAGAATTTCTTTTCCATCGGGCGAGATATTCGGGTTTCCGACAGTTTCCATTTCCATATAGGTTTCCTTATCTAACAGCTTGTAGTTCTTTTCTGCTGCATAACTCAAATTCATACCCAAGGAGAAAATGAAACCCAAACAAAATACCAATAAACTCCATTTTTTCATCCTGAACCTCCTTTAAAATGCTTCATTGATCATGGCATAGACGCCAAAAGACCCGCGGGCGAACCCAAAATCCAGTCTCACATTTGTCCCAGATTTCCTGTTGACCTGGAAGCGAATCCCCAATCCGCCGGTCACCTTGAATTTCTCAATCTTGAATCGCTTCATCTTATCCGCGACATCTCCGCAAGCCACAAAACCAGCGGCACATAGCCGCCAGATTAGAGGCATGCGATATTCCATCTGCAGGAGAATCGAATGTTTATCCCGGAAACGTCCAAGGATATACCCCCGCATGGCCGAGGGCCCACCCAATATAGACATCCATTGGAAAGGAACATCGCCCGAAGTCAGGTTGACGTTCTGTTGAAATGCCAGGACATGTTTGGAAAACACAGAGATGTACTGTCGAAAATCAAAGTTGACCTTTTGAAAATTGTAGCCGCTTCCAAAGGCTTGGCTGTACAAAGAAGCCTGCACCTGGAAAAGAGTTCCCCTTGTTGGAAAAAATATATTATTCCGATTATCCTGCACGAGCACGATGCCCAATCCAGAAATTGTTCCGCCCTCTTTTCCCACGACATCCTGGCTGTCCAGTAGACCTCCTGGCTTAACCTCAATTATTTTGGAGTGCTCAAAATCAAACTGAACGCCCGCATAAAAGCTGGGGTTGACCCTGTTTCGGAGGGAACATTTCAGCATGACGTTCCAAAAGCTGTAGTCTTCCTCCATATTATTTGTCGTATGAGATCCTATTCCATAAAATTTCTCAACATACTTTTTCAATCCGATGTATCCCACAAGATGGATTCGGCCATTTTTCAAGTAAAGATCGGGAGTTATTTCAAAGAGGGCCTGTTTTCTCTGGGTGTAAACCAAATCGATGAAAAAAGTGGATGGGCGATTTCTCAATTGGTCTTTCAGAGTCCGCAGATAATAGATCCCACCTGCTCCTCCGGCAAGTTTTGTTTCAGGTGTGTAATAAAGAATGGGAAGCACCACCAATTGATTCTGATTTTCTCCCCCATTTTTTTCATCTGCTTTATTCTCATCCATCATTCCTGATACTGGAAGCAATATGCAGCAAAAAAAAAGAAACACCCAAAACAGCCATTGAGCTATGAATTTGTTCACGCCAATGTTTCGTGTCATCAGGATTTTTGCTGCCCAGATTTTAAACTTTAAAAAGCGAATTTGCAAATAAAGCAGAAGCAAAGACACATAAAAATGGAACCGTCCCCTTTTTTTTTGTATGATGTCGCAGAAAGAAATAGTCTGGATTTATGCAGGAGGTGTGATGAATCGAAGGCAGTTTTTAAAAACAACCGGCGCAGCCAGCGCGGCTCTGGGTAGTGTCGGGCTCGGTTTTTTCGGATACGAGGCCGGGAGGGACCCTGAATCATACACAGGATGGGAGCTCCATGAGGGAGCTTTTCAGACATTCAACAGGAAAAGATACGCCAAGGATCATCCCCACTATAAAAAGGTCGGAACGACCAGCCGGCCAGATGCCCGCACCGAAGTCATTTTCTACAGACGCGGGGACTTCATGAGATACTGGAAGGACGACACCAGAATGGAGGGACTGCCCGAGCATATGCAGGTGTATTACAAGCAAAATCCAGATGTTCTGGAGCAAGATATTTATCAGATGAAGGAAGTCTTCCCAAAGATGAGAAAGGACAACCGCAAATACCGGAATAAATTCATTCTTGCCACAGCATGGTCCAATGCTATGGGCGCTGTATCTCCACGGCCGATAAGCCAACCGCCCGAAGTGTCTGATTTTCCACGCAGAGACCGTTTTGAAGGGACACGTGAACCTGTGAAGATGAAAAGCCCGGAAAGGACATCCAAACTCATGAAAAAAATCGCCCATGAGCTGGGATCCACTCTCGTGGGTATTGCCAAACTCAACCCGGATTGGGTTTATCTCTACCCAATGATGGGACGGGGATTTGAACCGGATAAACCGATTGTGATTCCCAGGCACTGGCAGTATGCACTTATAGTAGGAACTCCGATGTCCTGGGACCCGATGTACGCCAATCCCAATTATGGGACTTCTGATGATGCCTATTCCCGATCCCGGATCATCGCATTCCGTGTGGCTTCGTTCATCAAACAATTGGGCTACGCTGCCAGGCCTCACACACCCGGGACCTCATACGATTTGATGGTTCCCCCCATTGCTATCGATGCGGGGCTGGGCGAACAGGGCCGCCACGGCGTCATGATCACACCAGAGCTCGGATGCAACATCCGTCCGGCTGTCATCACAACGAATATTCCTCTCGTTCCGGACAAACCGATCGATTTTGGGGTCCAGAGGTTCTGCGATACCTGTAAAATCTGTGCAAAAAATTGTCCCAGCGGGGCGATTCTATTCGGCAACAAAGTGGAAGTCCGAGGCTACTTGAGATACAAAATTGATACCGGTAAATGCCACACCTTTTGGAGCCAGAATCAGGGAAACATGGGCTGCCGGATATGCATCGCTGTTTGTCCCTACACACGAAAAGCGAACTGGCTTCATAAGGCTGCACTCAAAGTTTCGGCCAACGATCCGACAGGAATTTCACACCGTGTCCTCACCGGACTCCAGAAACGGTTTTATCCTGGACCCGATCCGCAAAAATACTACAGCCCATCATTTGGAGGAGAGAATGCATCCTATAGAAAACCTCCCTGGTGGCTTCATGCAGAGGATTTTATCGAATTCTAGAGGAGGTTGATTATGCATTTTTTCACCACCGGATTGTTTTGGTTCATGGAAGGTATTTTTGTCTGTTTGAGTGTGTTGGGATTCAAGATATGGACAGAAGACCGGGGAATCCCGATGCCCGTATGGAAATGGGCACTGCTCAGCATATGGATATTAATGTTCTCATTCTCGATCGCCTTTGTCGGGACAAATCTGGGCGAGAAGGAATCAACGGCCGCGCTTTTGGGAGGCATCCTGTTCGGCCTGATCACGATAATCGCAGGAGTCGGGCTGTGGCGGTTAATTCTGACCGGGAAAAAAGTTATGAAATTGCCACAGGATCCCTGCTGACACGCACATTATTGTCAAAATCGGAAACGCCGGCTTTCCTTTTTACCAGGCAATCCCGTAGTCTTCCCCGTGGTTGCTCGATCCTCCCCAGAATGTGCCGTGTTCCCAATCGAAAAAGACCGCGTTCATCGGACCGGAGGTCAGTCGGCTGAAATTAAGCCTGTAACCCATCTCCCGCAGTGTGTTTCGGACCCAATCCGGAACCTTCTCGTTCAACTGCAGCCTTCCTGGCGTCGAAGCATGATTGCCGAAAGAGCTGTACATCTGGTAGCTGACGATATTGGCGGCCTCACAGGCCTGCTGGACATTCATCCCGAATTCGACAATGTTCAAGAAAAACTGCAGGCAGTTCTGGTCCTGGGTGTCTCCTCCCTGGATGGAAAAGGATAAAAAGGGTTTCCCATTTTTAAGGGCCATGCTTGGCGTCAGCGTGGCTCTTGGCCGTTTTCCCGGCTCAACGACGTTAAAGGGATTTTTTGCCTCATCCAGCACAAAACTTTGGGCCCGCTGACTCATTCCAATACCGGTCCGACCAGCAATACAGACCGGAATCCATCCGCCACTCGGAGTCACAGATACCACCCACCCGCTTTTATCCGCAGCCTGGATGGATGTGGTTCCAGCCGTGAAGCTCTCCTCAAATTCCGCCAGCTCCTGAGGTGACATCCGTCCTGGATTCTGTTTGGCCCTCCATGCCTTGTGAAAGCCTTCTACGTACTTCAGATAAGGATTTTTCTTTCCTTCAAACGGATAGGGATCCCCCGGTCCAATCTCCGGATCATTTTTGTTTCCATTTAGCAGCTTGATCCTTTCCTTCGCATATTCTTTGGAAAGCAGTCCTTTGATCGGCTCTTGTGGGGGAAAATAGGAATCTCCATAATAAAAATCCCTGTCGGCAAAGGCCAAGTTCATCACCTGGTACAGGGTATGGATATACCTGGCGCTGTTGTAGCCCATGGATTGGAGGTCAAAATTTTCCAACATATTCAGCATCTGCAGCAGGACCGGTCCCTGAACCCAGCTGGTCAGTTTATAGACTTCGATATCCTTGTAAGTGGTCATCACCGGTTCCTCGATATAAACCTTCCAATCGGCCAGGTCTTTTACGGTAATTTGACCGCCCTGCTCCTGGCACCCGCGGGCAAATTCTTCGGCAATGTCTCCCCTGTAGAACCGGTCATAAGCCGCATAGATGGCTTCCTTCCGGTTTTTCCCCTCAGCCAGGGTTTTCTGTTCCGTTTCCACCAGTTTTTTGAGGGTATTCATCAGATTGTTCTGTTGGAAGATTTCTCCCGGATAGGGCGCCTCCCTCTCTTCGCCAAGATGCGGAAGAAGCACATCCTTAGAGTAGGGCCATTGTTTGATCCGGGCTTTGCCCCTCTCGATGCTGTTGGCACACTGGGTTTCAATCGGATACCCTTCGGCCATCTGGATGGCAGGTTCCAGAACATCTTTGAGACTCATTGTGCCGTATTCGGCCAGCATGACCATCAAACCGCCGGGTGTTCCCGGCGTGACAGCAGCGAGCGGCCCATAACTTGGAGGAAATTTCATATTTTTTTCTTTGAAGAATTCAGCTGTAGCACCAGTCGGAGCAACACCCAACGCATTTATGCCGATGACTTTTTTCGTATGGGGATTATAGATAAGGGCCTGGGTTTCCCCCCCCCAACTGAGGGTATCATACATCGTGCAGGTCGCACCCAACATCGCGCAGGCCGCATCCACAGCGTTTCCGCCCTCGCTGAAAATCATGGCCCCCGCGGTGGCCGCCAAAGGTTTCCCGGTAATGGCCACCCAATGCCTCCCGTGAAGCACCGGTTTTTCTGTTCTCTGGGCCCTTATGACGGAGACTGCGAAAAGAAGGACCGTCACCAATAAAGAAACGTTCCAATGGTTGCAGTGGGATTTTATTCGATTGGTCATTTTTCCTCCTTTCTAAACCTTTTTTATTCTCTCTCTTTATTCAATCGCAAATAAAATTCCTCACTGCGGATTTTTAAGGTCCGGATCATTCAACTCCCGTCTTAATTCCGTCAGCCTCTCCTGCAGTTGGGCGACGACATCTCTGTATGCCGGATTTGCGTACAGGTTATTCATTTCTTCCGGGTCATTCTGGATGTCGTAGAGCTCGAACTCCTCAGGCTCTTCGAAATAGTGGATGTACTTCCAGCGCTTGGTCCGGATGCCTCGATTTTTGCGCACCATGTGCACCGCCGGGTATTCATAGTATTCATACAGAAAGTCCTTTCGCCAGGGAATGCTTCCGCCCCGGAGAAGAGATTTTGCACTTTTCCCGTTCATATCAGCGGGGACTTCCACACCGGAAAGGTCAAGGATGGTCGGGGCCACATCCACGTTCAGGAGCAACTCCGCATTAGTCGTCCCGGGTTGGATCATCCTGGGATACCGCACCAGCAGGGGAACACGGATAGAAGGTTCGTACATCAGCCGTTTGTCGAAAAAATGATGCTCCCCCAGGAAAAATCCGTTATCTCCGCTGTACATCACTACTGTGTTTTTCGTGAAACCGAGCCTATCCAGGGAATCCAGCATCCGTCCCAAATTCTCGTCGACTCCCAGGAGAGTCCTGTAGTAATTCTTGAGGAAAGTATCCAAATCAGGAACATCATCAAAATCGCCGATTTTCATATCTGCATTTTTTACGGCATCAGGTCTTCCCTTGTAGTCATCATGGAATGTGGAAGGTTCGGGCATTTTTGTATCTTTGTATAAATCCTCGAATCGTTTGGCCGAATGCCAGCTTCTGTGAGGAGCCTTGAACCAAAAAAGCAAGCAGAATGGCATCTCATGTTTCTGTTCCAGAAATTTGATGGCATGATCGGTCAGTATATCTGTCACATGCCCCTTGTATTCTTTGTCAGGCCCGAAATTTTCGGCAATAACCGGATTGAAGTATCGCCCCTGCCCTTTGAATCCAAAGGTGTAATCGAATCCCCTGCCTCTGCCAAGGTCTTTGTTGTGCCACTTTCCCACAAAAGCGGTTTCGTATCCCGCTTCTTTGAGCATCTCGGGGAACGTCTTTTGTGCCAGGGAAAGCTCTCCCCCGTTCCGCCGAACGCCATGATTGTGGACGTATTTTCCGGTCAGAAAGGAGGCCCGGCTCGGACCGCAAAGGGAAGTGGTGACAAACATATTTTCGAAACGAACTCCTTCTGCGGCAATCCTGTCCATGTTGGGCGTTTTGAGTACAGGGTTACCTGCGCAGCTCATACCATCCCACCGCTGATCATCCGTCAAAAAAAACACAAAATTGGGCCTTTTTTCTCCTCTGGAACAGGATTGTGTCCCCATGCCGATGGCCGTTCCCAACAAACCTGCCGAGGAAACTTTGATAAACTCTCGTCTTGATATGTTTTTATTTACCATTGCAAAAATCCCTCCTTTTTTATTTATCACAATTCGCGAACAAAATTCCAATTCAATCTTTAATCTCATGGAATGCATGGCCAAAACCAAAAGAAACAACCAGTCAGGCAAGCTGATATTCAACAGATGCAAGAATTGCAGCGGTCTTGAAAAGGCTTCCACCCGAACGAAATAAGCTGGAGAGGGAGTGACAAGAAATAGAATTTTTTGTAATATAATAAAGCGATGAGAAGAAAAATCCTTTTTCATCTCGTTGTGTTTATTTGTATTTTTTCAATCCTATCTTTTTCCGGCCAGAAAAAAAAATCGCCCAAAGACCTGAGCCCTTCCTTCCGAAAGTGGTTGGAAGAAGAGGTTGTCTATATCATCACCCCCACAGAAAAAGAAGTTTTTCTCCAACTCGAAACAGATCGGGAAAGAACCCAATTCATGGAGGCTTTCTGGAGGTACAGAGATCCAAATCCCAACACTCCTGAGAATGAATTCAAGGAGGAGCACTACCGCAGGATAAAATATGCCAACCAGTATTTTGGAAAAGAAGGACCGGGTGCAGGATGGAGGTCCGCGATGGGACGGATTTACATCATTCTGGGAGAACCTGGATACATCGAAAGATACGAAAATATGGCAGAGGTCTACCCGATGGTCATCTGGTCTTATGCAGCGAGGCCGGAATTGGGTCTTCTTCAGGCGTTTAATGTTGCCTTTTTCAAAAGGGGAGGCATCGGCGAATATGAGCTTTACTCTCCCGTACGATTTGGACCTCAGCAGCTGTTGATCCATTATAAAGGGGACCCCTCGGATTATCTATCCGCCTATCGGGAACTCTTGCGAATCGAGCCCTCGATAGCGGAGGCATCCCTCACCTTGCTTTCAGGAGAGAGGGCCTTCGTCGCTTCCCCCTCCCTCGCATCCGAGGTCCTCCTTCATGCTACTATCCCGAGCGTTCCCTACAGACAGGTCGAGGACTCCTGGGCAGAGAAACTTCTTGAATATAAAGATATCGTGGAAGTCGAATATTCTACCAACTACATCAACAGCGACTTTTCGGCAAGTGTTATCGAAGATAAATCGGGCATCTATTTCGTTCATTATCTTATCGAGCCCGGCCGCCTGACATTCGAGCAGTACGGAGGACGCTTCCTCACCAATCTGGAAGTCAACGGAAACATATCGGATTTAGAGGGAAACACTGTTTATCAATATGAAAAAACCATCCCTATCGAATTCGATCAAGAGCAGATGAATAATATCAGAAACAAACTTTTCAGCTTCCAGGATATGTTTCCTTTGGTCGAAGGCGAGTATAAGCTTAGCGTGCTTTTTAAAAATACCATCTCCAAAGAATTCACCAGTGCTGAAGAGGCCATCGTGATTCCCGCGTCATCGAACGATCTCCAAATGAGTCCTCTGATCCTTGCCAATAAAGCTTTGACAAACTCAAAATACAAAGGACAAAGCAAGCCATTCCTTTTGAGCGGCATCCAGCTTGTCCCCTCGCCCCGGAATGATTTCTGTCAACAAGATCATCTGTATTTGTTTTTCCAGATTCAAGGTTTGACCCCGGATCTAAAGGATAACGGAACGATCGAATTTTCCATCTCAACCGAAGATAAAATTGTCCAATCGTTCCACAAAGAAATCAAAGATTATCCAAACGCGCCTAATTTTTTCCAGGAGATTCCTCTTTCTGGATTAGCCTCAGGATATTACAAAGTAAAGGCTTCTCTCATGAATGAAAACCAGGCTGAAATCCTGTCCGAAGATGCGGATTTTTCCCTAAGCTTTGCCTCTTCCATCCCAAGGCCTTGGCTGTTATCGCTGCCTGTATCCTCTCCAGAAGACCCTTCCTATTCGAATATTTTGGGAAACCAGTACATGAATAAAAAAAATCCCTTTAGAGCGAGAGGATTGCTCGAAGAGGCTTACCGAAAAAATCCTGAGTCCTCCAAATTCGCGCTGGATTTTTGCCAGAGCCTTTTAAGCTTGAAAGAATATAAAAATTTGAAGGATATTGCCCTGCCTTTTCTTGATCGGCCAGAAAAACATGAATTTTATGCCTTGCTGGGGCAGTCCAGCCAGAAACTCGGCGAATGGGCGGAAGCCGTTATTTATTACAAGAGTTACTTGGCCTATTACGGAACCCATATTCAGATTCTCAATTCTATCGGTGATTGTTATAATCAGTTGGGCAATAAA
>CAZOJY010000008.1:0-53050 GCA_964580235.1 uncultured Eubacteriales bacterium
CAATACAGCATTGCCGACAATATGGGATACCCCTATTGTTACCCTCGAAGAACGGATCGTGAAGGCTAAACCTCAATGGTCGCTTCAACCATCTATAAAAGCCGATTTAGAGCCAATTCTTATCACGGAAATGGAAATGCTATCATAGCCTGGATAATTTATGAATTATCCAGGCAAATGTAGTAAAATGGGGAAAGTATGGAAAAAAAGGGAACGGTTTTGAAGGGCAGCCGGTTCGAACTCCGATTTTACGAAGGTTATAAAAAAAAGGAGACGCCGAGGTCCGTCGTTATCGGCAGCCGGGAATTCAGGATTGACAGAGTTCTGGATAGAAAAAGAGTTTTAAACGAACAAACAGGAAAAAAAACCGAACTTTTTACCTGTGAGATGGAAGGGCAAAAAATACGGCTTACCGTCCATGAGTCCGGCAAGTTCACGATAACATACATGTAATATTATATCCGCCGCCGGTAAGAAAATTTCAAGAATACACTGTAACTGGTCTGGCCGTACCTTTTTGATTCCCCGCGGAGAAGATCATTGTCAACCCCGAGGAAAAAGACCGTTCCCGGCTCAGGATGAAACTAATGAGAAAGCTCCCGTAAATTTTTTTGTAAAAATGATTGCAGTCGGCAATTGCCCTCAAGGATAGAGCTTTGGAAATCTGGTAAGTGGTCCGCTGGCAGATAACATTGAAATCAAATACCCCTTTTCCTCCTCAATTATCCAGAAAGTCTGCTAGCTCAAATGGAAGTGGAAATTTTGTGGAAATCCACTCCCAAGTACCCTGCCATATCATTGACGTGTTAAGTTAACGAATTGCACATCCAAAAAGTCTATACTCTCCCTGAATTATTCATAATAAATGTCAATACATAATTCATTTTCA
This sequence comes from uncultured Eubacteriales bacterium, assembly GCA_964580235.1. Taxonomy (GTDB): domain Bacteria; phylum Acidobacteriota; class Aminicenantia; order Aminicenantales; family Aminicenantaceae. The sequence continues at coordinate 890 of CAZOJY010000008.1, forward strand.
GAAAACCAAAATCGCAGAGAGCCTTGTCAAGATGATGCAGGAAAAACTATAATGAGCTCTCAATTTAAAAAATATCGGGAGATCACCACATGAAAAAAGTGTTCCACAAAAAACTTCTTTTTGTACTTCTTGTTTGCTGTTTATTCTGGATCGGTTCACTCTGGTGTCAAACAGATCAACGCTTCTTTGATGATGCCCCGCAACGGTCGAACGAGGTCCGTCTTCTCATCCTCCATCCTTCGACAGCAAACCTCCGCACGCTTTTAGAGCTCCGGAACCATAAGCTCATTCCGATCGAGAATCTGATTGTCATTGGCCTCTTTCACGAAAAACAACTAACCAATTTCGAGGCGTCCCTCCGTTATACGCGAGAGAATGGATTTGACTGGATCAAATTCCATAAACTCAGCGAAGATTTAAATCCAGGAAACCTGTTTCAAAACAATACATTAAGTGACGAATTGAGAAAGATATTCTCGTATTCGGACGGGCTGGTCCTGTTCGGCGGAGACGACATTCCTCCATCTGTGTATGAGGAAAAGACCAGCCTTTTGACGGGTATTATCACCCCATACCGAAATTATCTCGCAGCGATGGCAATTTTCAATCTTCTCGGAGGATGGCAGGATAAAACCTTCAAATCCTATCTTGAGTCTAATCCAGAATTCCCGATTCTTGGCCTGTGTCTCGGCTGCCAGAGTTTGAATGTGGGCTCAGGGGGAACTCTTTTTCAGGATATCCCTTCTGAAATCTACGGAAAAAAATTCTATGAAGATATCATCGCCATGCCCAGGGAAAACTGGCATAAAAATCCTTTTTCCGAACTTTATCCGGGAGAGTTTCGTTCATGCAATATGCACCGGATCAAGCTTACAGAGACCGGCAAATTCATCAGGGATTGGGGATTTAAAAAAAAGGATACTCCTTTCATCTACAGCTCCCATCATCAATCGATCCGGAAACTCGGGAAAGGCTTCAGGGTCATCGCAACATCGATGGACGGCAAAGTGATCGAAGCCATCGAACACAAAACATACCCCAATGTCCTGGGAGTGCAGTTCCATCCGGAAGCACGCCTATTATGGGATGCAGGCAAAAAATCCCGCTTAACTCCAGAAGACAAGGAGGAATACAATCTTCTCTCCATCCTGGAAAAAAATCCCCCAAGCCTTGCATTCCATAAAAAGCTCTGGTCCTGGTTCACCCAGAAACTGACGGCTTCCCATAAGCTCAGAATGAGAAAAAGCATTAAAAATAGCTTCACATCTAAAAATAATTGAAATAAGAGAAAAAGGAAGCGAGCTTGACATTTTCCTATATATCTTATATATTTAATATTGTATACTTAAATTCAAACAGGAGGCTCTGATGAAAAAATATGCCGTACCCAGAGTGGCTCATTGTTCGGAAGGGTGCCACCCCCTATCCTGAGTATGATGTAAAACTGCTTTTTACGTTTAAAGGGAAATAGCCAGAGCTCTTCATCCCAGGTGTGGGATGGAGAGCTTTTTTTTCGCCTATTCTAGGGAATGAATAATTTTTTCAAGAAGCGATGTTGTGGACTGCCCCTTACGCAGGGAAACAAGCACAACCTTTCCTCCCGCTTCTTCGACTTCCTTCCGGCCCACAACTTTATCCTTCTCCCAATCCTTTCCTTTGACAAGAATATCAGGGAGAAGCGTGGATATGACTTTCCGGGGAGTCTCGTCGGAAAAGGGAATAAGATAATCGACAAACTCGATAGCCTCTAAAATCTCGAGCCTTTCTGCCAGAAGGAATATCGGTCTCGAAGCTCCTTTGATTTTCCTGATCGATCGGTCGTCGTTGACGGCCACGATTAAAACATCGCCGAGCTTTTTGGCTTCTTTAAACAGGAACACATGACCTGCGTGGATGAGATCAAAGCATCCGTTCGTAAAGACCACCCTCCTGCCTTCTTTTTTGAGAGAGGCCCTTATTTTTTCGAGGTCTCGGAGGGAATGAATTTTATTAATCGATGTACCCAAGGTCTTTAAGATAATTTTTTATTTTTTCCATGTCGTCAGGAGTAACATCACGGTTGACCGGGAGGGTCGAGAGAGGATGCCTTTTCGTTCCCCAGCGAACTTTGTGCCACACCCTCTCGTGAAGATAATAAAATGCCATCTTGGCAATAACCTCGATGACGCCAAATCCCAACGTGACTAACGGCTCTTTCGTCAACAGGTAAACAATAGTCATGCTGGTTATAGTCGCCACTATTCTCCAGCTTACGGCCTTTGCAACGGTCCTTGACCGGGATTCGACAGGGACGCCCTTGAATTTTCTCACTGTTTTTTCTCCTGGCGGCTATAATACAAAATACTCTCCCATTCTATCTAGGCTCTTCTCAAGGATGGCGGTTTGATATTGATAGAAGGGGAAAAAGACCAAAAGTGTTCCGGTCGGAACACACCGACATCCTTGTTTAAAGAAGACATCATGAAAGTGTACATGTTGCGGTGGTAATCGTACGGATAGCCATCCTTTTTATGGGTGGCCACATCCAAATAATAGGTTCCGTTTATCAGATTCAATTTTTCTATCCGGAACACAACCTTTCCCTTTCCGTCTATGGAAAGCGGCATAAAATCTTCGCTGTTTGTGTTTGTGCCGTAGCAGTTGATCCCCTGTGAATTGAAGATGCCTATTCCAAAAACAAAATCCTTAATCCGAGACTTCGCCACAACATCTATTTCAATTTTCATTCCTTCATCCGGGGAGAACACATGTTTTTCTTTTCCCTCCAGGTTTTTCATCTTGACCTTCGTGATCTCGATCTCTTTCCCTCCCCACCTTCCCTCCCGTCTGTCTTCTGCCTCCTCCTCTCTCTTGACCTCCGCTTCGATGGTTTTCTGGCGATTCTCGAACTCTTCTTCCTTCATCCCGGCGATATCCTGGAGATAAGCATCGATCGTGCGCTTAGGTTCGCTGATCATCTGCATCTTTCCTTCTTTAAGCCACAGAACCTGGTCACAAATCTTCTCGACTGTGGACAAATCATGGCTAACAAACAGTATGGTTTTATTCCGGCGGCGAAAATCATCGATCCGATCCAGGCATTTCGGAACAAAAGAGGCATCTCCAACCGCCAGAACCTCATCGATCAGGAGGACATCCGGATTAACATTTATGGCGATCGAAAATCCCAACCTCATGTACATGCCAGAGGAGTAAGTTTTGACCGGCGCTTCTATGAAGTCCTCAAGCTGGGCAAATCGGACGATGTTTTCATATTTAGCAGCGATTTCTTTTTTGGAAAGGCCAAGCATAATGCCGTTGATAAAGACATTCTCCCGCCCGGAAATCTCCGGATGAAATCCTGCCCCTAGCTCGATCAAAGCCGACACTTTTCCCCGCACAGAAACCCTCCCGGAAGTCGGTTTGGCAATCCCGGTGATAATCTTAAGAAGTGTGCTTTTGCCCGAGCCGTTTTCACCAATGACTCCAAAGGTCGTGCCTTCTTTGACCTTAAAATTCACATTGTCCAGGGCTGTAACCAGTTCATCGGGCCGGAAATCTTTGAAAAAATCGCCTTTGACAAAAGAGCTCTTGAATGTCTTGAACCGGTGGCGTGAGGAGTACTTCTGGTATATCCGCGTGACATTCTCCACGTCAATGGTAATCAATTAAACCTCCTCGGGAAATGAATCACGAAGCCGGTCAAAAATGGCATATCCGATGATAAACAATACCAATGAAACCAAAAGCGTTATGCCCAGTCTTCGCCATCGGATCATCTCTCCGAAATACACACAGTTCTGGTAGCCCTGCATGATGTGGGTCATCGGATTGATATCGAGCATAAGCCGAAGCCACTTGTGTTTTTGTATACTCTCGAAGGTCACAGGATAGATGATCGGAGAGGAAAAAAACCATAACGTCAGCATGTTAGCCAGTATGTCCTTGACATCACGGAAGTGAACAGTTAAGGAAGAAACAATCAGGGCAAATCCGAGGGAGAAAACAAACTGCACCAGGATGACAAGGGGAAGGAAAAGAATGTAAACGGTGAACTTTTTGAGCATGATCAAGGCAAAAAGAAATAAAATCGGAAGCCCGAACACAAAATGGACAAAATTGGCAGTAACGACGACTACCGGGAGGATCTCGACAGGAAACAGGATTTTTTTGATCAGGTTCCCCTGGACCATCAACACATTAGCCGACTCCAGAGCCGATGAGGAAAACCAGGTCCATGGCAGAACCCCACAGAAGAGAAAAAGGGCATACATATAGGGATTCCCTCCAAAGGCAGGATCTCGCGGCCGGATAATGAATCCAAACACGATCGTATAGACGATCATCAGGAGGAGTGGATTTAAAAAAGACCAGAGGAAGCCCAGGATCGTCCCCCGGTAACGGGCTTTGAGTTCCCGGCTGACCAGATTCTGGATAAGAACCCGGCATTTATATAATTCTTTCAAATTTTTAAACAGACGAAGCATGAGTTCTCCCCGCAAAAATTTCTTTGGCTTCCGGCGTGTACTCCCCGGTATCATCCAAAAGCACAAACGGCGGCAAAATCCGTGTATCAGAGAATGAAAAAACACACTGGGAGAGCAAAAAATTTGGCTGGATTCCTTTCCGGGGATACACTAACCGCATCTCTTTCACATTCAATCCCGCTTTTTTGACGGCCTGAGCAAACTCCGGTTTTCTCTTTGCCGTAAAAATGAAGTATGCTCTTCCCTTCTTTTTTAAAAGAGCGGCCGTTTTTTGCATTATTCCAAGAATATCACATTTTATCTCGTGTTTCGCAATCAATTTTTCCGGCATAACGCTAAAACGCCCCGCTTCCGCCTTAATGTATGGGGGGTTGGAAAAAACAACATCAAACTTGCCTTTCGGACAGAAGTTGAGAAAGTTGCTATGGACAACACAGATCCTGCTTTCGAGCTGATTGAGCTGCACGTTCCGCCGTGCCAGCTCTGCCAGCGATTTCTGAATCTCGACGGCCGTGATGTGCAAAAAAGGTTTGATGCTCAACAACAAAGAAATAATCCCGCAGCCCGTGCCAATCTCCAGGCACCTGTCTGTGTTTTTTGTCTGGATAAAATCTGCCAGCAGTGGGGCGTCTACGGCAAACCTGTACCCCCTTTTTTTTTGGTTAACAAGAATGCGGCCGTGATAAAAAGTATCCTGCGTCTCATCCTTACCCTTCAGAAGGCTGTTTTTTCTCATCTTTGCCCTGTTCTGTAAAAACAAACACTCGGTCAGGAAGAACCTCCGCATATCCGCTTTGAATCGGAAGTTCATTCTTTTTTTGCGACCGCATATAAGTCAGCTGTCCCTGGCCCAGAGTCACCAGCAAAGGTCTGTGCCCAGGGAGAATTCCCAAATAACCTTCCAGACTGGGAAGGGATACTTCCTGGACCTCCTCATCCACAAGAATTTTGGAAGGGCTGATCACTTTAAGGTGGATTGATGCCGGCAAATTTTGGCTCATGCTGATTTCAGTTGCTCTGCCTTTTCGATCACCTCGTCGATTCTACCAACCATGTAAAAGGCCTGCTCGGGTTTGTCATCATGTTTCCCTTCTACGATCTCTTTAAAACCCCGGACCGTCTCGGCAATCGGCACGTATTTCCCTTCTCGCCCGGTAAACTCCTGGGCCACATTAAACGGCTGAGACAGAAACCGTTGAATTTTTCGTGCTCGGGCAACGATGAGTTTATCCTCATCGGAAAGCTCTTCCAGCCCGAGTATGGTGATGATATCCTGAAGGTCTTTGTGCCGCTGCAGGATTTCCTTGACCTCTTTTGCCACCATGTAATGATCCTCTCCGATAACTTGGGGATCCAGAATCCGCGAGAAAGAACTTAACGGATCTACGGCCGGATAGATGCCGATTTCTGTCAAGGCTCGGGATAAATTTGTCGTGGCATCCAGATGGGAGAACGTGGTGGCGGGCGCAGGATCGGTGAAATCGTCAGCAGGAACATATATGGCTTGAACAGAGGTGATGGACCCTTTTTTCGTGGAGGTAATGCGCTCTTCCAGCTCTCCCAATTCGGTCGCCAGGTTGGGCTGGTAACCCACGGCCGATGGCATTCGTCCCAGCAAGGCCGACACTTCCGAACCCGCCTGAACAAACCGGAAAATGTTATCAATAAAAAGCAGAATATCCTGGTTCATCTCGTCACGGAAATACTCAGCCACAGACAATGCGGACAGACCGACACGCAATCGAGCCCCTGGGGGCTCGGTCATTTGGCCATAGATCAAGGCCGTCTTATCGATAACGCCCGATTCCTTCATCTCCAGCCAGAGGTCGTTTCCTTCGCGTGTTCTTTCCCCGATTCCGGCAAATACAGAATACCCGCCATGTTCCTGGGCCACGTTGTTTATCAGCTCCATGATGATAACGGTCTTTCCCACACCAGCTCCCCCAAACAACCCGATTTTGCCCCCCTTGAGGAAAGGTTGGATAAGGTCGATGACTTTGATGCCGGTTTCAAATATTTCCAGCTCTGTGCTTTGATCTTCCAGAGGAGGGGGAAGGCGGTGGATGGGATATTTTTTTTTCGCTTTGATCGGGCCCTGATGATCTACGGGCTCTCCGATGACATTGATCATCCGGCCCAAAGTTTCTTCTCCTACAGGAACCTCTATCGGGCTATTCAGATCCGCAGCCTTCATCCCCCGGGCCAATCCATCTGTGGGATGCATGGACACACAACGGACCTTATCTTCCCCCAGATGTTGTTCGGCTTCGACAATGATGTCAACAGGAGTCGGTGTATCAAATCCTTCGCTGGTGATACGCACAGCGTTGAATATTTCAGGCAGATTTTGCCCCTTGAATTCCACATCAACCACAGGGCCGATAACCTGGACAACACGGCCGACAGCTCCAGACTCTTCCTTTTTCGGCTTCTTTTTTTGTTTCTTTTCTTCATTTTGCATTTTGCACTCCGCGGTTCTATTTTTTCGCCAACGCGTCAACAGCCGTCATGATCTCCAAAAGTTCCTTGGTAATCGAGGCCTGCCTTATTTTATTGAGAACAAGTGTTAGATCACCGATCAGGTCTTCCGCATTTTTGGTGGCATTTTCCATGGCTATCATGCGCGCCGCATGTTCAGCCGCAACAGACTCAGAGAAAAAATGTGTGATCTCGTTCTTCACATAACGCGGGAGGAGAACCTCCAGAAATTCTTTTGTTCCGGGTTCCCAATCCGGGAGCAGCCCGAAAATCCATTCATCAGACATTTCGGCCGCTTCTTTTTCCCTTTTTGGGATCTCGGCAGGCAAAAGTTTATAAAGAATTATGTGAGGAGAGAGAATCGACCGGAATTCATTATACAGCACATACACCGCATCTGTCCTGAGAAGAGAAAATTCCCGGATCAGGAACTGGGAGAGTTCCTCTAAATCCCTCATGGTTAAGTCTTGGGTTTTATCAGCATAAACCCTTTTTATAGGATAAGGACGCTTTTTGAAAAACATCATAGCCTTTTTTCCGATCGGCACAAGCCGAATGTCACATATTTGAGATTTTTCTCCACAAAACCGATCCGCCTCCGCAAGGAGGTTCGAGTTAAGGGCCCCACAAAGACCTTTATCAGACGTGATGACAACAACGGTTGCCTTCTGGACCTCTCTTTCTTCGAGAAGGGGATGGCAAACATGCTTTCTGCACAGGATAGCCCTTTGAACAAGGGAAGGAAAAGTATGCCAAAAGGGCCGGGCCTGGAGAACAGTGCGCTGAGCTTTCTTGAATTTTGCCGTGGAAACTGTCTTCATGGCCTGTGTGATCTGCTGTGTATTCCGTACACTTTTTATTCTTCGCCGGAGGTCGATCAGAGCAGGCATTTTACTCGCGTTCTCCCCTGAACTCTTCGCTAAAAGCCGTCATGGCTTTGTTTATCGTTTCGTCTAGCTCGGCATTAATTTCCTTTTCCTGCGCGATTTTTTTTAGAATATCCGGGTGTTCTGTTTCGAAATATTCACTGAGTCTTCTCTCATACTCTCTGATCTCGTGGACGCGGAATCCGTCCAAAAAGCCTCTATTTCCGGCATATATGATCAATATCTGTTTCTCCACCGGAATGGGATCATACTGTCCTTGTTTGAGGATTTCTGTTAGGCGCACTCCCCGGTCGAGCTGGGCTTGGCTGGCTTTGTCTAACTCCGTTCCAAATTGGGCAAAGGTCACCAGTTCCCGGTACTGCGCCAGGTCGAGACGCAGCTGCCCTGCAACCTGCTTCATGGCCTTGATCTGGGCATTTCCTCCTACACGGGAGACAGAAATCCCAACGTTGATGGCGGGCCGGATTCCCGCATTGAATAGCTCTGGTTCAAGATAGATCTGACCGTCTGTGATAGATATGACATTAGTGGGAATGTATCCGGAAACATCCCCAGCCTGGGTTTCGATGATGGGCAGCGCAGTCAGGCTACCCCCGCCGTTTTCATCATTGTATTTGGCTGCCCGCTCCAGCAGGCGAGAATGAAGATAAAAAACATCACCAGGATAGGCTTCCCGGCCCGGTGGACGCCGCAGCAATAGAGCAATCTCACGATAGGCCGCCGCATGTTTAGACAGGTCATCGTAAATCAAAAGCGAATGCTGACCCTTATCGCGGAAATATTCCCCGATGGCACAGCCGCTGTAGGGGGCCAAATACTGCAAAGGAGAAGGATCGGAGGCAGAGGCGGCCACAACCATAGAATAGTCCATGGCTCCATGATCTTCGAGTATCTTGATGATATAGGCAATGGTGGAATTTTTTTGGCCGATGGCCACATAAATGCAGATGACATCTTTTCCCTTTTGGTTGATGATGGTGTCAATGGCGATGGCAGTTTTCCCTGTCTGGCGGTCCCCGATAATCAATTCCCTCTGTCCGCGTCCGATAGGGATCATGGCATCGATAGCTTTTATTCCAGTCTGAAGGGGCTCTTTAACGGGAAGACGTTCCACAACTCCCGGAGCCAATCGTTCTACCACCATATTTATATCTGTCTTGATAGGCCTTTTTCCGTCCAACGGTATTCCCAAAGGATTGACAACTCTACCGATCAAGTCTGGGCCTGAAGGAACCTGCATGATCCTGTGTGTGCGTTTTACCAGATCTCCCTCTTTGACAAGATGGCTCTCTCCCAACAAAACCGATCCAACACTATCTTCTTCAAGATTCAAGGCCAGACCGTAGACATCGTTAGGGAACTCGAGGAGTTCGTTGAACATCACACGGTCCAGTCCATATATTCGGGCGATGCCGTCTCCTACAGAAATTACGCTTCCGACTTCCTTGATATCGACATCTGTCTCATAACCTTCAATCTGTTGTTGGATGATTTTGCTGATTTCGTCTGCTTTTATTTCCATTCCTATTCCTTGGCAATTTTTTGTTTAAGCCTTTCCAGGTCTCCCCTGATAGAGGCATCGTACACAATATTGTCTTTCCGGATGGAAAGCCCCCCGATCAGTTTGGGATCTAATTTATACGTCAGAAAAACCGGTCGATGTTCAAGAAGGGTAAGTTTTTCCTCCAGACGCTTTTTCTGAGCCGGGTTGAGATGAATCACTGAGCTCACATGAAAATTGGTTATTCCCTGTATCTCGTTCCAAAGCACCGGCAGGAATTCCAGAATCTTAGGCAACAGGGTTAATCGGCTGTTTTCCACGAGAAGAAGCAAAAATCGTTTGGCTTTTTCTCCGATCAGGAATCGCTCCAGTATGCGTTTCGTAATCTCAGTCTTTTTTGTTGCGGGAAGAAAGGGACTTTTGAGTGTATCCAGAAGCGTTGAATGAGCACCTAAAAAATGTTCAAATTCCGTCAGTTCATCACACAAGGATCCAAACTCCCTCCGATCTTTGGCGGAGTTAATGAGTCCTTGAGCGTACCTTCGTACCAGAGTGAGAATTCTCATGAAGTTTTTCAAGCCTTTCAATGGATTTATCGATGAGTGACGACTGGAATTCATCGGTCATTAAATCCTTAATCCTAAGCTGAGCCAAATCTGTGGCAAGAGCTGCAGCATATTCTTTGATTTCCCGGATGGCATCCCGAGTGAGCATTTCGATTTCCTGGCGAGTAAAATTTTTCAGGCGCTCGATATCCTGTTTGGCTTCTATGACAAACCGCTGTTTCAAGGTCCGGCCTTCGGCATCTGCCTCTTGCCGCAAACGTTCAATCTCATCATCGAGCCTTTTCAATCGCGATTTGATCTCTGTCAGTTTTCCCGCCGCCTCCTCGCGAGACTCCTTCGCTCCCCCTAATGCATTCTCCAGCGAGTCAGCCCTTCCCTGGAGAAACTGTCCCAAAGGTTTCCGCAAAATATAAGTCAATCCCCCAAACAGAACCAGAAAGTTAATGACTTTCCCTATAAAATCCTTGGTTTGGGAAGGATGAGATTCCTCTGCATTTGACATAAATAGCAAAAACGGCACAATCAAAAGAATCACAAGAATGGATTTTTTCTGCAGCATCAGTTCAGAAGCCTCTTTTCGATTCTCCTGGCAAGGTTTTGACTTTGAGGCTCCAGTTCTTTTTTGAGACGATCGACTTTTTCTTCCAACTCCTTTCGGGCCTTCTTGACCTGTGCGCGACATTCCTGGGACACCTCTTCGATCATGCCTTCCTTTTCTTTCTGTGCTTCCCGCTCAAATTTCTCCCGGATTTCTCGTGCTGTTATTTTTGCAGATTTCATATCCTTTTCAATTTGTTCTAGAGCTTTGTTATATTTCTCCAGTGCCTCTTGGGCTGCATCCAGGTCCTGTTGGATTTTATCGTCCCTTTGTCTCATGATCCGCCGCAAGGGTTTGAAATAGACTTTTGTAAGGACAAGAATCAGAATCCACACGATCCCAAATACAACAAGAACGCTTAAATCAATTGAAAGCATCTTAGCCTGTCTTTTTCATAAAAAAGAAGATAAATTGAGGCAAAAATTTAACATGCTTCACATAAAAAAGCAAGCACCTGAAGGATTCAAGAATTCCTGGAGTTACAGAAAAGCGTTTTGTTGACAAAAGATTAGTTCACCCGCGTGCTCCGGGCAATTTTTTTAATTTCCCCAACCAAAAAAAGAGAGCCCGTAACAAGCACAATCCCGTTGGGTCCAGCCAGTCTTTGTGCCAGCCGGAAGGCTTTTTCGGCATCCGGCTCACAGAATATCCTTTTTTTGATGGCGCGAACCTTTTCTCTCAATTCCTGGGTGGGGCACGCCCGGAAATATGGAAACCGGGTCAAAATGATTGTTTTAGCCTGTGGAAACAGGATATCAGCAATCCGATCGATTTTTTTATCCCGCATAGCCGCATACACAAGCACTGGGGGCAGAAAAAAAAATTCTCTGATGTAGTCCCGCAAAGCCGCAGCTCCCTCCTCGTTGTGCGCTCCGTCCAAAAGCACGAGCGGCTCACGGGAAATGGCTTCCAACCGGCCCTCCCATCGGGTGGTCTGGATACCCTGGATAATTTTTTCTTTCTGTAGTTTTTTCCATCGCTGACCGAGCATCCGAGAAGCGGCAATCGCGGCGGCGGCATTGCAGCCTTGATGTTTTCCTGGAAGAGAAGGCTTATATGTGTAGACCTCCTCGTCCACCTTGAACTGGAAAACATAACCGTTTTGCGTTTTTTGCCCGGCAAAATTGGCTTTTTCGTCAAAAATCCCAAAAAAAGGGGCATCGAGCATCTTTGCGCGATTTTTTATGGTCGTATACGCATCATCGTTTTGGACCCCACAAATCACCGGCACTCCAGATTTGATGATACCGGCCTTCTCGAAGGCAATTTGGCTCAACGTTTCTCCCAGGAATTTCTGGTGTTCTGCCGATATTGTCGTAATGATCGTTAATTCTGGATCGACCACATTTGTGGCATCAAACCGGCCTCCCATCCCCACTTCAAGAAACGCCATATCCACCTTTTGTTCGGCAAAATAAATAAAAGCCACACAGCAGAGATGTTCAAAATACGTTGGGGGGTTTAACAATCTTTTTTCTGAAATTAGCTTTTCGATCTTATTTCTAAGTTCGGTGAGTATTCGGCAAAAGTTCTGTCTTGGAATAAGCTTGTCACCGACCCGGATTCTCTCTTCCACATCCACAAGGTGAGGCGAAGTGAACAGACCGGCGCGGAAACCATGCAGGCTCAAGATTCGGGTGAGGAAGGCACAAACCGAACCTTTTCCGTTTGATCCCGCAACAAGTACAGAAGGATATTTCCGATGAGGGTTGTGGAACGCACGAAGGATTTCCTGCACATTATCCAATCCGAATTTAATCCCCAGGTTCTGGATTTTCTCCAGATACCGTTTGCATTCCTGATCATTCATTCTGCACGAGGTTTATTCAGGAACAGACGAAGGGCCCGAACGATGTAGGGGCGCAGATTTTTCCGCTCCACCACATCATCCAGCATACCGTGATGGAGGAGAAACTCCGAGCGCTGGAATCCTTTGGGAAGTTTTTCTTTTATTGTTTGCTCGATAACCCGTGGACCAGCAAAGCCGATCAGCGAATTTGGCTCGGCAATATTGATATCCCCCAACATGGCATAGCTGGCTGTCACCCCGCCTGTTGTGGGATCGGTGAGAACCGAGATGTAAGGGATGCCGGCCTTTTCCAGATTGGCGATGGCCGAACTTGTTTTCATCAGCTGCATCAAAGAAAAAATCCCTTCCTGCATTCGCGCTCCCCCAGAGCTTGAAATCACAACAGCAGGGATGTTCTCTGCGACGGCTCTTTCGAAAGCCCGGGTGATTTTTTCTCCTACGACAGAGCCCATGCTGCCTCCCATGAAGCCAAACTCCATAGCACTCATGACAATCCTTATGCCATCCATTGTGCCGACGGCATTCAGAACCGCATCCGGAAGACCGGTTTTTTTGGCGTTTTCTTTCAATCGGCTAGAGTATGGCTTGGTGTCCTTGAAAACAAGGGGATCCTCAGGAAAGATGTTTTGATCAATCAGCTCATACTGCCCTAAGTCAAAAAGCATATTGAGCCGGTCAATGGCCGAGAGCCGAAAATGAAAACTGCACTCCGGACAAATAAAAAGATTTTCCAAGATATCCTGTTTGTAGAGGATGCGCCGGCAGTTGTTGCATCGTGTCCAGATTCCGGTCATCATTTTTCCTTTTTTTTAGGAAACACCTCTATTTTAGAGCGATAGCGAGATAAGTCAATATTAAAAAGTTCTGATTTTTAGGATGAGGAATCTGTGCCTTCATCTTCGTCAGAGATAAGTTTGAGGACCGATTCTGGATCTGGAAGATCCTCCCGTATGTCCATCTCGTCATGAAATAAGTTTAAAACAGACTTAACAAGCTTTTCTTTGTCGAATGGCTTTTCGAAATAATCGGCGGCGCCAAAAGACCGGATAGCCTCATTTTTATACTGAGTGCCTTTGTACAAACCAGTCACGATAACAATCGGAATCTTCCCCTTCGTTTCTTTAGAGATCTTTTGCGTGAGATCAAAACCATGGAGTTTGGGGAGCATGGCTTCAAGAAGAATCATGTTGGGCTTTTCTGATTTGAACTTCTCATAGGCTTCTTGACCGTCGGCCGCTGTGATAATCTCAAATTTATAGGAAGAAAACAGGTCCACCAAATTCTCCAGGCTTTTGGCATCATAGTCCACGATCAATATTTTTTTTTCTTTCATATAGATTTTTAATTCTAAAATATAACTCCTGGCTTGTCAATTTCAGCTCGGGCCCCATTTAGCCTGAATTATTCACAAACATTTTTTTTACAGGATTGTTTGAGCATTGAAATCAGGGACATGTACCGGAAATTCAGGGCAGCCTGGATAATTTATGAATTATCCAAGTTAGCTTACAAACAGCACAAACTCTGCCATTGTTTTTGTCGATATTTACGAAGAAATGGCCCAAATAATCTTCTCAAGGAGCTCTTGATCAAGAAACGCCAGGGGAAAACATCTCCATTTTCTATGATAGAATTTTGGTTATCAAAGGAAAAGCGCATTTCTCGATGCTTTCTTCCATGACGGTGAAAATGGGGATACTTACTAGGCAAGGCGGACTCTTTTTTCCCTAAGGCTTTTATGATATATTGACGGATATGGCAACAGAAGAAAAGCTCGATCTCACTCTTGTCATCCCGGTCTATAACGAAGCCACAAACCTGGCTGAACTCCACAAGGAAATTACCGATTCCTGTCAAAATCTGAAGAAGTCCTATGAAATACTTTTCGTGGACGATGGGAGCCGGGACGACTCTCTTCTCATTTGCAAACGTCTTTTGAAAAAAGATCCGCGGATAAGGATCATTCAGCTGCGGAAAAATTTTGGCCAGACCGCCGCACTTTCGGCCGGATTCGACCATGCCCGTGGAGACATCATCATCACACTGGATGCAGATTTGCAGAACGATCCCAAAGATTTTGGGCTTTTCATCGAAAAAATCGAAGAAGGTTATGATCTCGTCAACGGATGGAGAGTGAAGAGAAAAGACAAGTTTATCACCCGCCGTCTGCCCTCGGTTTTGGCCAACTGGTTGATTTCGAGGATGACCGGTATAAAACTCCATGACTATGGCTGCACGTTAAAAGCTTTCCGCCGGGAAATAATAAAGCACATAAAATTATATGGAGAGTTGCACCGGTTCATTCCGGCAATTGCCAGCAATGTCGGCGTATCCATCGCAGAGGTCCAGGTGAACCACCGCAAACGCCGTCATGGAAAATCCAAGTACAATGTGTGGAGGTTTCCCAAAGTTATCCTGGACCTGCTGACCGTTAAATTCCTGCTGAGCTACTCCACGCGGCCGCTGCAGATATTCGGGATTTTTGGCCTTATCAGCGGAATCATCGGAGGAATCCTGGGACTCTGGCTGGCGTACGTGCGCCTCATCCGGCTGGAGGGGATCAGCGGTCGCCCGCTGCTCCTCCTCGCCATTCTGCTTATCGTCATAGGAATCCAGTTCATCACGCTCGGACTTTTGGCCGAAATCGTGGTTCGTGGCTATCATGAATCTACGAAAAAGAAAATCTATTTTGTGCGCAACATCATCCAGGCGGATTCCGAGGAAGACTGATATACGCTTGAGCCCGTCATGAAAATTCTGATGCTCGCCCCCGAACCTTTTTTCCAACCTCGAGGCACACCAATCAGCGTGTATTTCCGGCTTAAAGCTCTGTCCGACTTGGGCCATGAAGTAGACCTTGTGACCTACCATCTGGGTGAGGATAAGGATTTTCGCAATCTGAAAATTCACAGGACCCCATCTCTTTTTTTTATCAAAAAAATCAAGATCGGCCCATCATTTGGCAAGATTCTCCTGGACCTTTTACTCCTCTGCAAGTCCGTCCTCCTTGTCATGTCAAAATCCTACGACTTTATATTTACCCACGAGGAAGCTGCGTGGTTTGGAACAACCTTAGCAAAAATAAAAAAAATCCCGCATCTCTACGACATGCATTCCAGCCTTCCCCAGCAGCTGGAAAATTTTCGCTTTTCCCGCTCCAAAATCCTCAAGAGAATATTTACAGCCCTGGAGCGATATGTCCTGAGGAATGCACAAAGCATCATCGTCATTTGCCTGGATTTACTGCAAAAACTTGAAAGGGAAAAGGTTGACCAAAAGGCCACTTTGATCGAAAATTTTATGGACTTCACTCAAACAGAATATGCGGAGAATCAAATCAAAGAGGAGAGGTTGAAGTATGCTTCTCCCGAGAAAAAAATCGTCCTGTACGCAGGAAATTTCGAATCCTATCAGGGGATTCCTCTTTTTCTCGAGGCCAGCGCGAGGATAACGGAAGCATCAGTCGTTTTTCTCCTGGTCGGAGGAAATCCGGTTCATGTGGAAGAAATGAAACAAAAAGCCACAGATCTCAAAATCTCGAACAGAGTATTTTTCACCGGACAAGTTCCTGCTGCCAAGGTTCCGCTGTACACCGCGATGGCCGATGTATTGGTCTCTCCGAGGACTGCCGGAACAAACACGCCCTTAAAAATCTATTCTTACCTCAAATCAGGAAAGCCGCTGGTTGCCACAAACCTCTGGACTCATTCACAGGTTCTCGACGAAAAAATATCCGTTCTTGTCGATCCAGATCCAAAAAGTTTTGCTCAAGGCATTCAATTTGCCCTACATGACAAAGAAGCATCTAAAAGGGCCCTCGAGGCACAGCACCTGGCAGAAAAAGAATACACATTTGACAATTACAAAAAAAAAATATCCGATGCCCTGGAAAAAGCCGGCCTGGGCCATAAAATAGAAAGGCATTCTGAATCATGAAAGCGTTTATCACAGGGGCATCCGGATTTATCGGTTCCCATCTCGTTCAACACCTCCTCCGACATAATTGGCAGGTCAGTATCCTTCGCCACAAACGGGATTTACCGGGCCATGAAGGGCTCCGGACTTTCCGGGGCGACATCAGAGATCTCTCCTCATTAAAAAATGTGTTTAAAGGAACAGACATTCTTTTCCATCTGGCAGCGGCCCTCGGGGCTTCTCAGTCCAAAAAAAAAGAGTTTTTCCGGATCAACGCACAGGGCACACAGAATGTTCTGCAAGCGGCATCCGAGGCAGGCGTCGGAAGAGTGGTTCACTTCAGCTCTGCCGGTGTTCTCGGGTCTGTGAGAGAAAACCGTTCTGTAGAGGAAGACCATGCGCCAACTCCTCAAGATATTTATGATGAAACAAAACTCGCTGGTGAAAAAATTGCCCTGCGATTCGCCAAAAAAGGAGAAAACATTGTGGTGATCAGACCCGGATGGGTTTATGGCCCGGGTGACCGTCGCACATTTAAATTGATAAAAGCTATAGCATTGAGAAAATTTTTCCTTGTCACTCGAGGAACAACCCGGCAGACGCCTGTATACATCGATGACCTTGTCCAGGGGATTTCACTTTGTGCGAAAAAAGCTAGAGCTGGAGAGATCTACCATCTGGCCGGAAAAGAAGCTCTAACTGTTAAGGAAATCACGAACGCCATTGCCCAAGCAGCGGGAGTGCCGCTATGCCAATTTCCACTGCCAGTATTTGCCCTGAAAGCAGCAGCCTGGAAATTGGAAAAAACATTTTCGCTGCTGGGAAAAGAAGCTCCCCTCACAAGGGGGAAACTGGCTTTTTTTATCCATCCCAAACCTCTATCTATCCAGAAAGCCAGCACTGAGCTGGGATTCGTGCCACAATGGGACTTCAAAATGGGCATCTCAACCACAGTTGCCTGGTACCGGGAGCACGGATGGCTTCTTTAAAGAGGCCTCTTTCAATTATCCCGGCTTATTCACAAACCGAAGGCGCGGTGTGAGCTGTAAATAGTGAATTGGTATCAGCATTTTTTTTGAATTGGCCGGGCTGGTTGACTTGATGGAGAGGAGCTTATAAGATATTTTTTAGCTCTGATGCCATCTTCATTTTCTTCTGAATGAAAAAGGAGTTTTAAAGATCTGGTGAAAAATGGATAAAGAAAAAGTCGGCAGATTTTATGACGTTGTCTGGACAGAATACATTCCGGAATACAAGGCTTCGGCAAAACACTGGGAAATCTTTTTCTCACCCGAGGAGGTTGAGGGAAAATCTGTACTGGATGCAGGATGTGGAACGGGCATTTTCAGCATAATCTTCGCCAACAACGGAGCCAGACATGTAACCGGAATCGATATCAGTGAAGGGAGCTTGCAAACAGCGCAAAATCTCAAAGAAAAATTCCAGCTGAACAGCACAGATTTTCAGAAACAGGATATGCTTGTGCTCCCGTTTCCCGACAGAAGCTTCGACATTGTCTGGGCCTGGGGGACGGTGCACCACACTACAAACCCCTTTAAAGCCATCGCCGAACTGATCCGTGTCTTGAAGCCCTCGGGATCCATTCTGCTGGCTGTGTACAAACGAACCAGGCTCACCTTTATCCATGAAATCATTCGAAAAATCCTGCTCCGGGCCCCAAAAAAAACCTGGAAAAGCCTCGCGAAAATCATGAGTTTTTTTCTGATGCCTGTGATTTTTCTGTTTAAAAAAAGAGAAAAATCCCGGAAGGGAGAAAAACTGGAAGAACTGATCATCGACTGGTATTTTGTCCCGATTAGACATTATTATAAACCTGCAGAAATCAGCTCTTTTCTGGAAAATAAGGGATTTGTCGTCGAAAAATTTCTTCCTGCCTCCGGCCGTTTTGACAGCACATCCAATTTCATAATAAAAGCCAGGAAAGGACCTGGACAGATAAATCCCCATAAACCAACGGATACGGGATGACTCAACATTGTGCGGAAACCAGATGAGTATTCGGCAGTACAAATCCATCTTTCTCTCACTCCTCGTGCTGCTGTTTATCTGCATGTGTGGTAACAAAAAAAATTCAGCTCAGGAGAACGCACTCCAAACAAACCTAGCCCCAAAATTCCCGATTTCTGGGTCCATTATTTTTCACTCCAATCTGGACGGGGACAATGAAATATATCTGATAACAAATCATACGATCACCCAGCTAACCCATAACGGCTGGGATGACGAATATCCCGTCTGGTCTCCCGATGGTAAACACATTGCATTCACGGCCAATCCCGAAGGCCAATACGATATTTTTATGATGGGGACAAGCGGTTCAAACATCACCCGGCTAACAGCCTCAAAAGCACAAGAAAAAGATCCGGCATGGTTCCCCGACGGAAAAAGCATCGCCTATTCCAGCGAAATAAAAAAGTTTATCCGAAAACAGTTGACTATTTGGCGTGTCGATATCCAGACAAAAAAAACAGAACGAATCATTCCAGGATATAATAAAGGCCACACCATTCCGAATGTTTCTCCCAGCGGAAATCTACTGACTTTCACCGGCAAAAGAACCATTGGATGGGATTCGGCAATTTACGATATGAAAAAAAATTCGGTGAATTTCTTGGACAACGGGGGAAAAAGCTGTCGGGCCCGCTTTTCGAAGGATGGAACAAAACTGGTTTACGTATCTTCCAAAGCCGACGGGAAAGGTGATATCTGGATCATGAATTCTGATGGGACGGGAAAAATAAGGCTGACTGAAAGGGATGAAACATACGATTATTTTCCCGCCTGGTCTCCGGACAATAAGTTTGTTATTTTCAATTCCTCTTTCCAGCATGACCACAACGGAGATTGGGCTTTGTATATCATCGAGGTCGAAACCCAGAAAGTGCGGCTTTTGTTCGACTCGCCTGGCAACGATGTCTTTCCGGATTGGCGCTAATTCCTTTGCATCACAGGCCAAAACCTGGTATCTCCAAACTATTGATAATTTTTGTCAACCAGGCAAGCTGATAAGGAAGTCGTCTGGAGTCGAGCGGACATGTTAGAAATTGACTTCAAGCGGGCGAGAGGATATCATGAATCATCAATGACTATTCTTTCATACTGGCAGCGTCTCATCAGCATTTTTTACCACTACCGCCGAAAATCGATAAATCTTCCATACTGGCCTGTTCGCTTATGGATGGAGTTGACAAGCCAGTGCAACTACAGATGCATCATGTGTCCCAACAAGGACCTGACCAAATCAGATAAAGGCTACATGGACATGACGCTGTACAAAAAAATTGTGGATGAGGCCTCTCCATCTGTGTTCGACATCAACCTGGCCCACCGTGGAGAGTCTCTTCTTCACCCCCAGATAATTGAGGCCATTGCTTACGCCAAAAAAAAGGGATTCTACACACGCCTGCACACCAATGGATCATTGCTCTCAAAGGAGTTATCGCGGCAAATCATCCAATCAGGGCTGGATCGTTTCTCTTTTTCCTTTGACGGATACGAAAAGAAAATATACGAGAAGATCCGTGTCGGGGGGAATTTTGAACAAGCAGTCGCCAACATCGTTCAATTCTTAAAGATAAAAAAGGAATCCCATTCAAAAAAACCCATCACAGCCCTTGAGGTTATTCATCTTAGCCATCAAGGCATTCCAGAATATTCCACATCAAAAGAAAGATTCAAGAATCAATTTAAAGACCTGCCTCTAGACAATTTCGTCATGAAAGAAATGCATAACTGGGCAGGCCAAATTAGTGGGGAAAGACGGGGGGAAAAATACTCGGTTTGCTCCTTCCCATGGAATGCCTTGATCATATGCTGGGATGGCGCGGTTCTTCCCTGCACCCAAGACTTTTTTGGCAAATTCATTGTGGGAAATGCAAAAGATTCATCCCTGAAAGAAATCTGGAACGGAGAGAGTATGCGATATCTTCGTAAAAAACTCGCTGGTGGAAACATCGAGGAGCTCAAGGCCTGTTCTAAATGTGATCGGGTGTGGAGAGAAAGGCTTTTTGGTGTTCCCAAAGAATATTTCTGGAAATTCATCACCAAGAGGATGCCTTAATCCATCAAATCGCTCCAAGGAAGTTAAATCAATGTTATCACCGGAAAAAATAAAGGTCGGAATAATAGGATTCGGGAAAAGAGGAATCCTGCACGCCTCAATGGTGAACATTAATCCAAAGGCTGAATGGAAGGCTGCCTGTGAAATAGATAAAAGCCTCCTTACATTTATGAAAAATTTTTACCCGGACATCCCCTTTTTTTCAGATGCTGAAGAAATGCTTAACAATGTTGGCCTAAACACCATTTTTATCTGCACGCCTGACAGCACCCATCTTCCTCTGGCTCTCCAATTGGTCAAAAAAGACCTGAACATCTTTGTCGAAAATCCTTTGGCTGAATCCTTTGCTTCATGCAAGCAGATGGTAAATATGACCGCAGAAAGAAAATATATTTTCTCTGTTGGTTATTACTCCTCTTTCAAGGTACTTTTTCAGCAGGCTAAAACCTTATTCGAAGGAAACATCCTCAACAAGGTCAAAAGATACAGAGCCTCTCTACAATACACATTACCCAGATTCGCAAATCCCAATAGGAAGGTCATCACGAGTACAGCCTCTTCTTTCCTTTACCTGATCTACTGGTTATTTGGGCCAGTGAAGAGTTTGTATGCCAAAGCTGCCGGAAGATTCCCCGCTATCGCAAGCGGAGCCTCCTTGATTTTGGATCATTCTTCTGGCTTGATGGGCGTTATTGACATGTCATGGAACCGTCCTGGATTTCCTCTCCCGACAGTAAAAATCGCCGCAGAAGCAACAGGAGGGACTTTAGAGATTTCCGATGACAGCCTGAAATTCTATCTTTATAAAAAAAAGGGAGGATTCGAAAAGGGATGGACCACCATCCATAGAGCCGATATCCCAGCACCATCAAGATTTTTTCTGTGTGAAGAAGGATATTATGAGGCGAATAGTTCTTTTCTTAACAGCTGTCGAGAAAAGAAAAAATCCCTTGTCGGTTGGGAAGATGGCCTTGAAATCATGAGAATACTTGAAGCGGCTGAACTCTCGATCGATACCAATAGGGCAATTTTTTTGAACGAGGTAAAATAATGGAAAAAATTGGCAGAATTATTTTAGGCTCTAACGCCTTCGAAGGTGTCGGGTATCTCTCTAGGGCTCAAACGCGACATTATCTTGAATTTTTTAGCAAAAAGGAAAATATCACTCCTATCTTAGAGGCAAGCTTTAATCTGGGAATAAAAAGTTTTATGTGTTCCAACAATTCAAACATCCTTTCGGCTTTGGGGGATTTCAAGAACAGATCGGATCTCTCGATACTGACCGTTATTCCAAATGCATACGAATACGCCCGGGAATCAACCGAAAAAGGAGTTCTAGGGACAATCCTCAGCAAAGCCAAAGAAATAGATATGTACCGCAAGGTTCGAATGGGACTCCGCGCGCTTAAAAAAATCCAGGGGATTATATCAAAAGACTTGCTTACTCTACTTTCAAATTTGGTGGATTTCGAAATGGCTAGCTTTCATCCTTATAATGTCACAGGAATCATTCTCCATGGCCAGGTAACGGACTTAGCTCTTTCATCAAACAACAGGGAAATTTTTGATGTTTATCAGAATATGGTCAGAGAAAGATACAAAGTCCAGCCTATACTTGCGACTCACAACTTCGGAACTTTGCTCCCAAAACTGATGGAGTGGAAGATCAAAATGCCGATAATGGCTTCGTTCAACAAAAAAGGATTCATCATGAAACCTTCCAAGGAGGAATGTGAACATCTGCTGGCAGAATCGGATTATGACATCATCGCAAAAAAAGTTTTAGCCGGAGGAAGGCTTGCCCCTGAGGAAGCCTTCCCTTATCTATCCGATAAAAAAATCGCTTCGATTGTTTTGGGAGTGGGATCACTATCTGAAGCCTACCACACGCTATCTGTGGCCAAATCGACCTTTTTGACCTGAGGCTTCGTCTTTAGCTAAGCGAGTCCATTTCAACAGGATGGCTAACTTCTGCAGAAAGATACGCGGCTTCGATGATTCTTTGAACATTGAGCCCATCCCCCCAGCTAACATGAGGGCTTGACCTATTCAAACAGCATTCGATGAAATGCTTGTCTTCATCAAAAAATCCCTCACTGCCCAGATCAAAATGAGAGGTGCTCCCTAAATCAATCTTATGGATGTTTGTCCATCCTTCTCCAAAATCATTCGTGGCTTGAAGGAGATGCAATTTGATATAATCATTCGTGATTTCCATATACCCCTTCTCCCCTTCCAACACAATCTCGATGGTCGCTAATCTATAGCCTGGTACACTCCAACTTGCATCCAGGACTCCGAACAATCCATCTTTATACTCAAATACGATGCTTCCGCAGTCCTCAACATCGGAATAAAAATTCAACGTTCTTGCATAGACTCTCTGTGGCAGACCAAAATACCATGTTGCCAGATAGATCAAATGGGAGGCGATATCGATAACCACCCCTCCCCCTGATTTTCTTTTCTCATAGAACCATCCTCTTTTTTTACTGAGGACCTGGCTGAAGTAGACAGAAATATTGAATCTTCCTACCTTTCCCAAAACACCCATTTCCAGCATATCCTTCGCTCTTTTGTATAAAGGGATATGAGCAAGAGTGAATCCCGTAGCCACAATCACATCTTTTTTCTCCAACAGAGAAGTCATTTTCTTTGCTGAGGAAAGGGACTCGGCCAATGGTTTTTCGACAAAGACATTAAGTTTTCGGTTGATACATTCTTGAGCTATGGGAAAATGAGTAAAAGGGGGTGTGCAGATAAAAATAGCATCCAAATCAGCCTTTTCAAGCATGCTTTCCAATCGGGAATAAAAAGTGACATCCATTCCTGATTTCTGAATATACTTGAACAGTCTTTTGTTCGTGTCATGAACAGATACAAGTTCGGCTTGAGGTATCATATTGATCAGCGCAGAATGCAGGATTCCCATCTTCCCTAGGCCTATCACGCCAGTCCTAATCTTTTTTTCCATGAGCAGTCCCTCTATTCTACTCGTTTCCTGACAAAAATTGAACTCCTCGAATCATCCTTATCTTTCCTATGATGATTCACTATCTCCTATATAAGAGGCGTCTCTTCTCTTTCGTGTGGGCAAGTTCAGATGGCAAAGAAACGCCTGGCCTAGATTATTCGCGAACCGAGGCCAACCCACCTCTCCCCAACATAAAGGTGTATATAAACTCGAAAGAATGGTATTCTTATAGAATAAATGACGGCATCGGCATCTTTTACGGATAACGCAGGCTAAGAATCTGACATTTTATGACGGAACATAAAATTATTTCCTATACCCTTGATCTTGAACACGATTATGCGGGCATCGCTCCTTCTGAAACATATGAATCTTTCTTTCAAACCGGCCTTCTTAACAAATTTGCGGATATTGTGCGGCGTTTTGGACTGAAAATCACTGTTTTCGCAACGGGAAAAGTTTTAGACCAGAGGACAGAAATCGTCGAATTCTTCAGAAAGCTGGATGCAGAGATTGAACTCCATGGTTATCACCACATCATGTATCATCCAGACTTGACTTTCGAAGTGGAGAAAGGAGTGGAGGCCTACCGCAAATATTTTGGCAGGAATCCGATGGGCTATCGATCGCCTGGAGGAGTTCTCTCTCCAGTTTTGCTTAGAGCTCTAGCTGCGGAAGGAATTCATTATGATTCCAGCCTTATTCCCTCTTTCAGATGGGGAGTCTACAAAAACTTGAAAAGCCCGACCCAACCCTTCCAGGATCCTGAAACATCTATTCTTGAAATGCCTGTCGCCATTGTACCTAAGATTCGAATTCCCGTTGCAGCTAGCTATATTCGATTGCTCGGATTATCCACATACAAACGGTTGTTCGGACTCTTTGGCACAACATCTCCTCTTATCTACCTTTTTCATCTTGTTGATTTGATCGAAACACAGAGGCGAAAACAGCTCTCTCCTTTCTGGCGCTTTATCTATGCAAAAGGCAAAAAAAAAGGGCTTGAAGTCTTCGAGGCCAGTGTGAAATATTTCAAAAACCTGGGATATAAATCAGAATCTATGGGAAGCCTGTATGAAATATATTCCCAGCGGCCAGAGTTTTCACCTGAAAAAAAACTCCCTCTTGAGTAGAAAAAAATGGGGAAAAAGAAAACACAGATATCCCTGATCCTTATTGTTATCCTCTTCCTTTTTTCCCTCAGGATGATTCACCCCTCAGCCGACCCTCCTGAAACACTCAGCATGAGCGCCGGGCCTTACGGAGACCCAGGCGGCTATGCTTTCAACGCCAGGAACAAAATCCTCTTCGGAACATGGGAAATAGACGGTGTAAACTCTCCTCTGTACTCAAGCCCAATCCCTGCTTTTTTGACCTATCTTTCTTTCAAGCTGTTCGGAATAGGCTTTATTCAGATGAATATAGTGCCCATCTTCTTCAGTTGCCTCTCGCTGATTTTTGTATTTTTCATAATGCGGCAAATGTTCAACGGCTCTCTATCCCTTATCATCGTAGCCATTACCCTTCTTGGGATGAATTATCTCTTCCTGATGTACAGCCGGATCGCAAACAGAGTTATGCCCATGATTTTCTTCCTTGTATTGGCCCTGTATCTCGCCCTCAAAGGGTCCAGGCATAAAAGGTGGTACCTTTTTGCAGGGATCTCCAGCTTCTTGGCCCTTATGACCAAAGGAGTGTGCATTTATATCATCGGAGCCTTTTTCCTGGGACTCTTTGTTTACCTGGCATTTAAATGGGGGTATAAAAAAGCCTTTATCCCTTTTGGTTATTATCTTGCAGGATTTTCAGCCTGCCTTTTCCTCTGGATAATTGTCATCTACATTCCCCATGGAGAAGATCTCAAATCCATCTCTGAACTCAATGTTTCCTTCCTCATCCCTCCCAAAAGCATCCCCAAAATGCTGTATTATTTTTGGATACGTCCCTCCCTGTTGTTGGAGAAGGCCCCTATTATTTCTTTGCTCTCCGGCCTTTCTCTTCTCCTGCTTCTCTTAAGAGCCACTCAAAAACCCAAAAGGCTTAGACTGCCCGAATGGATAATGCTCTTCTGGTTTATGATAAGCCTCATTTATTTTTCCATCATTCAACAAAGAGTAACACGGCATGTTATCCCCCAAATCATCCCGATGGTTTTTCTCTCTGCATGGCTGATCCATGATTTTCTCAGAACGGATCGTATCGTTAAACCAAAAACCCCCAACATATTCTCAGGTTTCGCTTTTTTCTTCTGGTTTCTCTTCCCGGTGAGCAAAATTTTAAAACCCATACTCGATAAATTGCCAATATCATTCTCAAATATTTGGATTGCCACTTCTGTTCTGGTTTTCAACTCTCTTCTTTTGGCATTTTTTCTCACGTTCTTAATTAAACGATGGCCTGAAAATTTTACAATTTCTCTCTCGTCAATCGTGAAGAAAACAATGTTGGCATTGATTCTCCTGGGAGTCCTGTTTTTCAATGGCCGGCAATATCTCTCTTGGGCTCTTCATCCAGAACACAAGCTCAAACATATTTCCCTTGATCTGGGCAAAGCTTTCGATCAAGCGGCCATAGCCGGACTCTGGGCTCCCGTTGTTTGTCTGGAAAACCGGCACAGGGCTCATGAGTACTTCCCCGGTGCTTTTAACGACGAAAAGGATTTCCTCAAAAAATACAAAATCACCCACGTGTTTGCCACGACTTTTTTTGGGGAGATTAACGATTACAGACGAAATTTTCCCAAAGCCATGCAAAAGGCAAACCTTCTCGCTAAATACCCTATCTGGAGAGGAGACGTGCTTCTCTATGAGCTCATGGCGTTCCCAGGACCTCCGGGACAAAAACATCACTTTGAGGCAGAAATCTATACGCGGCACCAGGGCATGCCCAGATACGATCCCGAATCCTCGGGCAAATTTTCTGTTTTCTCAAAAAAAGGAAAATCCGGTTTTGTTACACTTGTATCGACTCCGGAAAAAATCCCTCAAGGTCGTTATCGAGTCACATTCCGGATAAAAAAAGAGAAAAATCCAGCACGATCTCTCATGCGGATGGCCAGGATAGACGTTGTTTCTCCTGATAACAAAAGACTTCTGGGGGTAAAGGATCTCCACACAGAAAATTTTCCCGGTGACAACAAATATTTCAAATTTTCCTTCCCTGTATATCTGAAAAAGCCTCTAAAATTAGAGATCCGTGTTTACACGGACGGTTTGATCGCTTTTTGGATTGACTGGATAAAAATCGAAGAACTCTCTGGTGTTTGACTTTGCCAACCCAGTTCAGTATTTTAAGCTTGAGTCTACTCATGACCTTGT
Organism: uncultured Eubacteriales bacterium; assembly: GCA_964580235.1. GTDB lineage: Bacteria > Acidobacteriota > Aminicenantia > Aminicenantales > Aminicenantaceae. Next base: position 27,483 of record CAZOJY010000008.1, read on the forward strand.
TATTGACATCGCACAACGAATGAAGATTCTTGCTCTGATTCCCGCCTACAATGAAGAAAACACCATCCTGGCAGTCATCGAAGAGACGCAAAGACATCTCCCTGAGGCCGATATTCTCGTCGTCAACGATGGATCCACGGATAACACCAAAGCCATTCTGTCCTCTCACAAGAGCATTATCGTCCTGCACCATCCGTATAACATGGGAATCGGAGGAGCCATCTGGACAGGCTTCAACTTTTTTGTCAGAAACAGCTATGAATACCTGGTCAGGATCGATGGAGATGGGCAGCACCCTCCTTCCCAAGCACGAATGCTGCTTGAACCCCTGCAAAAAAAGGAAGCTGATCTTGTCATTGGTTCACGTTTCATCACCCGGAAGGGTTATCTCTCCTCAATGGGCCGGCGGGGGGGGATAAAACTTTTGGACATCCTGACGGCATTCCTTCTTAAAGAGAAAATCACGGATAACACATCTGGATTCAGGGCCTACAGCCGCAGGGCGGTCAGCCTGTTGGCAAAAGATTACCCGTTTGACTATCCAGAGCCTATTGAAGTCTATCTTCTCAGCAGAAAAGGTCTCAAAATCAGGGAAGTTTCAGCAAAAATGAGGCAGAGAAAAGGGGGCGTTACATCTATAAGTCTTTTGCACAGTTATTATTATTTGATAAAGGTTCTGCTCACTATTTTTGTGAATTTTTTATACGGAGGGAAAAAATGAATCCTTATCCAATAAACTTCGTTCAAATCTTTAGCATTCTGTTTTCTTTATTCCTTCTGGCTCTCATTGTTTTATTGATAAGAAGGAAAAAAATTAGAGAGGAATATGCCATCTTGTGGATTGTTATCTTTATGATCTTTCTCATCCTCTCGATATTCAGGGGTCTGATTGATAAAATTTCCTCATTGCTGGGAATCCAGTACCAACCCGCTTCCCTTTTTCTCATTTTAATCGGCTGCTCCTTCCTGTTGCTGTTTCATTTCTCGCTTGTAATCTCGGATATGAAAAAAAAAATAAATAGACTCGCCACATCATTAACAATTTTAGAAGAAAGCCTCTCTAAGGGAAAAGATAATCCGTCCTAATCCTTGCGGCTTCTTATTTTCGTGGCAGGAACACCGACAAGGACCGAATAGGCAGGAAAGGAATGAGTCACAACCGCGCCGGCTCCAACAACACATCCTTTTCCCAATGAAACACCATCCAATACGATCACCGAGGCTCCCAACCATGCGTCCTCATCGATCGTTATTCCTCCTTTTGCCAAAGAAGGCTGGAACATGATAGGAATGTCCGTTCTCTCGAAGCTGTGGTTTCCTCCAGCCACCAGATAACAGTATCCTGCTAAAAAACTGTGCTTTCCCACAGTGATCTTTTCCTCAGAGAGGAGAGAGCATCCTGCAGAGATGTTGGCATAATCTCCCAACTCGATGGAACCGCCCTTGCAACTGAGGATTGTGTTTCGCCCGATGATGGCGTTTTTCCCTATGCGGATGCCTTGATCCTCCTCTCCCTTGGCATCCAGCACAGCATAATCATCGATATAGGAATTGTCGCCAATGACTATTTTATGAGGATGGCGGAGGGTGATATGGTGGCCAAAAATGACTCCCTTCCCAACTTTACTCAGGATTAACGGGTAAAAAATTTTGCGCAAAAAAAGGCCTAATGCCCCGGGAATTCCGGAAAACAAAAGGACAATGCCTTCATATTTTATAATCTGCCAGAGATTTCTCTTCCCTAAAAAAAGATCTAGGTACTTCTTGTGCGCAGATTTCTTCTGGTCCAAAAGGGCCTTTTGGACGCTGCCCTTCTCTTGATCCGGAGGATTCGCCATTTTTGAAGGTATATTACGCTAATTCCTGAGGAAGCGCAAGATTCGTCCCTTCACTTCTTTCTGTTGAGCCTTCTCGTCAACAAAACGAATTTGACATAATCAGTGATCCCAGGCTCAAAATGATGCGCGTATTTTTTTTCGTATCCGTATTTGTCAAAATCAAGATCTACTTTTTCTGATCTTTCAATTTTCTCAATGGCCTTTTTTACATTTTTATCCACCAACAACGTAAGGGAGAGCAATAGATGGGACAAATCGATTCTCTCGAGCTTAAAAATATCAACATAATCTTGGAGAATCAATTCCCCTCCATCAGCAATTTTGCTCACATAATGGACACTGATTCCGACAGAATCAAAATTTTCTTCTAGAATTGCCCAAAACCAACTCATCCAGCCTCTGTATCTTGGAATGATTCCCAAATGGCTGTTCACGATAGGAACATTCAATTCAAACCATCTCCTCCTCAACAGAGATGTCCCGAAAACCAAAACCAAATCAGGTTTAAACTCCTTGGCTTTCAGAAGGGCTTGGTCGTCATTGATGTTCTTAACCTTATGATCGGGGTTGAGCTTAGCGGAAAAATTAAGTCTCCCCCTAAAAAGTCTCTCTGTCTTCCTCTTGAGGAAGAAAAAAAAGTAGACAAAAAACAAACATCTATCAATTTTAGATATTAGGTTGTGTTTTTTTCGCTTGAATGTTCTTTTTAACACATGAGCGTAACTTTGATCTTCCTGGATGATCAAAACGCTGACAAACTTTTTGACCAAATTTGAAATGACATAATTGTTGAATACACTCGCAGAAGACAGAATAAGAAGTCTCAATTATTTCCTCATGTAAGCGATTGTATCGGCAATAAGAGATAATCCGCTGCCGGCCCCGAATATGACAGGCGGGCATTGGTTGAGATTTTCTCTCCACCAACGCCGATCCAAAATGCCCATAATGTAGCCCGGATACATGGCTTCGTGTGTGAAAAAAAGGCCTCCGGGCTTGAGATGAGGCCAGAGCACTTTTATACAATCCCGGGCAGAACTCACCAAATCCACATCGATAAAAATAAACGCAGGGTTGGCATCGAATCCGTCCAGAGATTCAGAAAAAAAACCCGGAATGAGCTCACACACATCCAAACATCCATATCGGGCAACATTGTTTTTCACTTCATCCAACGTTCCTCTGTACTGTCCGGCCTGAAATCTGTATTTCTGTCCATATTCCCTATCCTGCCTGACATAGGCTTCCCTCTCGTTTTTAGGCTCGGGCAGTCCTTGAAAAGAATCAAATACATAAAGTTTCCGCCGGGTGTGTTCCGCCAGAAGAGACAGCTTTGCAGTGCTTCCCCCTTTGTAGCATCCGCACTCGACTATAGGGCCGGGAACATCGAGGCCCAAAATATATTCGGCCATCAGGACAAATTGGAAAGGAGAATGACCGCAGGTGATCTTTTTTTGGATTCTCGCAAATCTTTTCAATAGATGTTTACGAAAATTTCTTTCTTTGACTGTTTTCCCGGATTTGACAAACTGCCGGAATTCATTGCGCATTAAGATATACCGGGAAACGCTTCCCCAAAATCCATAAAGCTCAACAGATCTTCTGACAATCCTAAAAAATTTTCCGGTCACTTCTTCGATCTCTCGATCTTGTGCGAGAATAAATTCTTCTTTCTCCATGATTAACCTCAAAATATTTATCTAGTCCATTCTACAAGTCAGACAAATATTTACAGACTTTCGGACCTAACCATAGTGCAACACCGGAGGGGATTTTTTTCCAGGTGCGGGACGCAAAAATGTATTTTTTATACACATTGCTGGGTTTGGGCTGAATGATATCTATTTTAACCGGGAGTGCCCCCCATCTCGTCTTAAAAATATAAGTCCCGCCTCCATAACTGGAGCGGCCAAAGTCATAGATCATCTTACGTTTAAGAAAGGCATCCTTTATGGTCTCCCAATACACGACTAAACCGGGACGATCATCCAAGTATGGGCTCCGTGTCCCTGACCACGGGATCCAGGAGATCTTTTGGTCATCAAGGATAACAGCAGCGGACTTTGGGATAGTTTTGTCATACAGCACATAAAAAGTTGTCTCAAGATTTTTTGAGAGCATTCTAAAAAGCCTTGGGCTAAACACTGGCGTGCCATGTTTGTGCATGACATCGGCAAAGATATCATAAAAATCCTTGATGAGTTCGTCAGAATTTCCCTTTTTAACAACCTTTTCTTCCGAAGTGAACTGCCGGATGTATCTTTTGTTTCTTTTCGAGACCACTGTCTGGAACAATTCCTCTATATCTTTTTTTCGCAAATCGATCCTCATTGTCACGGTATCGAGCTCATGAAAATCTTTAAACTCGGGATTCAATACTCTCATTTGGTAATCTTTTTCTTTTAACTTTCCTAGCATATCTCTGGCTTGATGGCTTGTTATATCTGTATAATTCAGTAATGGGAGGTAAGAATATGTTTTTTTTCCCCATAACGAAGGAACGACAGCAAATTCTTCATAAAACCTGTATTGGTACAATCCTTTCAAAACAAATTTCCATTTTTCTATAAACTCTCCAGAAAAAGTGAGGTTAAACAAACTTTTCATTGAAATTTCTCAGCAAATCTTATTATATCCAAAATCGAGGTTTGACCTAAAGCGCTTTTTTGTATTGCTTTGACCAGGCCTGGTTTTCTTTGTTGGCTTTTTATTTGACAAAGAGCCAAAATTCCTTTATAAGGTAATACCGATTTTCCCTTTATGTCGAGAAAAAATGAATACTGAGGAGGAACGGATGCAAAGAGCGAGAACATCGGTTATCCTATTGTCCCTGTTTCTATTCGCCGCCCATCTTCTTGCTGTCCAACCGGCACAAGTGGCTGAATTGAAAAACATAAGTTTCGAGAAAAAAAACAGTCAAATCGAAGTCAGGATTGAATATCCTAACAGCATCCCCTATGATAGTTTTTCGCTTATGAATCCTAACCGACTTGTATTAGACTTCATGGGCATTAGAAAAGTCTCCTCCCCGCCGATGGTCGGAATTGACAAAATAGGAATCGTGAGCTTTCGAAGCGCTTTAAACAGGCCGGGTGTTGCCAGAGTCGTTTTCAACTTCACGGATGAGACTCCCCAATACAGGATCGAGGAAACAGAATCGGGGCTAACCATAACTTTTTGGAAAGAAGAGAGGAATGTGGAGCAAAAGGAGCCTGAACAAGTGCTCCAGGAAACAGTTAAGCCCCCGGTCGAAGAAAAAGCCAAAATCGTTCGCGAGATAAAAAAACCCGTCCAGACCAAAGCCAGATATGCCGGCCCGATGGAAAAAGTCAGCACAAAAAAAAAGATGGCATTGGGTTTTTCAGCTGGTTATTTGACGCTTCAGGATGAAGCTTTTAAAGAAACCTATGGAGAAGGCGGCGGGTTTTTTAAGGGAGAATATTCATTCTTTCTGCCTGTGAAAGTTGAAAGTTTTGACATTTGGACAGGTTTTACCTATTTCAAAAAAGCCGGAAAAACCACTATCACGCAAGAAGTTCTGACGCTCAAAATCACCAACCTTTCTGTTGCCTTGCGCTATTTACTGCCGCTTTCGAAGTTCACCCCGTTTGTGGGAGCTGGAATTGACTATATTGTCTACAAGGAAGTCTTACCCGAAGATTATATAATTGGTTCTGTAGGAGGATCGGACCTGGGATTTCACGTGCAGGGTGGGACATATTTCGATGCCCTGCCTTATTTGTCTTTTAAGGTTCACATCAAATACCTCTGGTCCAAAACAGATGCGGACGGACTGGAAGTCAATCTTGGAGGCGTAGAATACGGTGCAGGGCTGGTCTTCCGTTTTAACCTTTAAGCAGCCCTTCTTGTTCCCTTTTTATTCCACGCCGCAGATGTAATCGGACATCCCCTTTATCCTAAATGTGCAAAGGAAAAAACCAGGTCAACCGAAGCTGGAGCCGGGTTTATTTTATGGTAAATGTTTTTATGGAATTCGTTGTATCGCTTTTCTCTTTCTTATTATTGGTGGAAGACCCTCCTATTGTTATTTTCGCAGGGTCTTTTCCGGTTCGACCTTTATCATCGACAGCCCAGAGTTCATAATTATAGGATTTTCCTTTTAAGGTATGGCGGCGTGTGTACTCAAACGTTGTAGCCGGCAGCTCCTCTAGAAAAATATTATTCACGCCATCCAGTTCATAAACCCGGTAGCTTTCTATGTTCCTGTTAAGAGGATTGGATTCCCAGGTTAATTTATGGATGTATTCTCTGTAGAACAGGGCTTTGTTCTCCAGAACCTGCCCGGAAAAATTGAGGGGAGGGTAAATCGGAGGGGCTAAAACTTCCAAATGGACCGTGACCGTCTGCGGGCTGTTAATGGCCTGTTTGCTCGAAACCTCAATTGTGCCGGTGTAAGTTCCCTCATCCAGATTGTAGGCATCAACTGTCACCTGAGTCTCTTGTTCCTCATCTTGAACTAGATTCCCATTTGTCGGTGTGGCAGTCAGCCAATCTTGGTCAACATTAAGCGTATAATTCAGCGATTTTTCCCCGATATTCTTGACCATAAAATTCAGGGGATCGGGATTCTGTCCCTCCACCGTAAATGATAAGCTCCTCGGTTCCAGCTGGATAAATGGATCGGCGGGGGGGACAGCAACTTTTTTGTAATAGATGTCCCCACGATCTCTCCAGACAAAGTGGGCATACCCGTTATCATCTATCCAAACCCTGGGAAACAGGGCGTCTGTTCCCGGTTCGATCTGAACGGGCAACTCCCACTTGCCTCCAATGACTTTCTTAGCATAATAGGCCGACTCACCAGACGAATCGCTCTGAATCCAACAGGCCACCAAAATATTGTTATTGTACCTTAAATCGCCAAATTGCTGCTTGGAATACTTGTTGGAAATAGACTGGCTGCCTTTCCATGTTCCATTGATTTTACTTCTGTACATAAAATTCCCTGTCTTCGTCGCATAGACTAGGTGGACATCACCATTATCATCCACTTCCAGTTCTGGTCTATAGCCTACACCCGCAATCTCAAATTTAGGAACATCACGCCACTGGGAACCGCGCATCGCCTCCTTGTAATAAAGCCTCCAGGGAGGAGAATCCCCAATGCCTTCCATGTAGACAACGTGGATTTTATCATTAAACACTTTAAACGCAGGATGAGTGCTGTTGTCATTGGCCGTCCAGACGAATCTTTCGTAAGCTGAAGGCCAGGACGTTTCTTCGATTAACTTTGACTGCATAACGATGTCATGACCCAGATAAGGATTAGCATTTTCATGATGCCAAACAATAAAAAGCCTGTCGCCTTCTATATCAATTTTCTGCCAGGCGGAATTTTCTTCGCTGCGCCAGATCATCTCAGGATTGGACCACGCGTTTGTATCAGGATCATAAACAGCATGATAGATCTCCCGATTTAGCCGGGACTTTCCATCGGCAAAAGCAATATGGAACTTTCCCTCAGAATCTACGTCAAGCTGAGGGCTCCAGCCCTGTAAGCTTGTAATCTTTGCATTTAATGCTCCAGACCACTGGCCGTTTTTATAGACATTAAACCAGAGTATTCCAGCCTCAGGCCCACCTTCTGGCCAAACAGCCAAAATCACGCCCTCTTCATTGACGGCAATAGAAGGAAATCCCGAATCGGATCCGGTTCGAGAAATGTTCTCGGCCCCATAAACAGCAAGAGGGATGATCAAGGTTAATATGAGAAAAATCCGAAAATATCTTATGAATCTCATCATATCTTCCTCCTAAAAATTTTAATGGGATATATTATCTGATTAAAATTCCCTTGTCAATTCCACGAAGGCTCTATGTTAGCATTTCTATTTCCGTGATAGTTGTAAAGCGGCCAGGAGATTCGAAGAGGAAGTCATCCGGAGGAGAACGAGCCGAGGAATAAAGAGATTTTCCTCGCTGAGACAAGGCGGAAAATCGCCGGGCTGACGTTTCAGTTCACCTGATCGCTCGAGTATCATGGTTTTGGAGATGTTTCCACGAATCAAATCGTTAGCTGATAAACGCATCCCCTGGTTAGATCTTAATTGACATGTTCGGGAACCAGCTTTTTCCCGAATAGATATTTCAGGATGGCATCTGCAGCCACCCGATGTCCATGTTCATTCATGTGCATATCAAACGCAAAATGAAGCCTCCGGTGGGATTTTCTGAAGGATTCTCGGAACTCGGGGAGAAGCGATAAAAAAAGGATTCCTTTTTTTTGACAAAATTCACGGAGGATCCTGTCTGTCTTGTTAAAATCCCAATGATAATTCTGGGCCTCCCGGCTTACAGTCTTCATTCGCCGATCCATCTCATTAAGGCTTCCCACTCTCCACATCCCAGGAAAAGATATCAAGACAAATTCCGCATTGTTATCCTTTGAAAGTTCTTTAGTCTGCAAGATGAACTTTTGCGTTCTTCGCCAAGGCCTTTCCCATAGATAGGAATATTCCTCTGCAAAGATGAGCGTGCTGATGTGAATGAATCCATATTTGTCCTTGCTGGAAAATTTGGACACCTGAAGCCCCTGGTACAGACGAGCCAGTTTCAAAGCAACAAGTTGGTTAAATCGTGAGGACTTTATCCATAGAAACCGATAGTAGGCTTCCCTGAGCTCCGGAATATATTTTTTTCTGCGCTCTTCCTGATCTTTTTTCTCCTTCTGCAACTGCGGGCTGTTATCGATTAAATCATTGCTCAGAAACTGCATCAGGATCAAGTCCGGGTGAAACCGTAGGCCTGTTTCCATCAAGATTTCGAGGCTTTTTTTTGTTCCGGCCCCAGATCTTCCCAAAGAAATGACTTCCACCGGAAAGTCCTCTCTTCTGTTCAACTCCTCTTCAATAATCTTTGGAAACGTTTTTTCTAGAGCAACTTGAATCGCTTCTGTAAAAGAATCTCCGAGTATGATGATCCGGAATGTTCCCTCAGGTTTTTGGAAGGTGTGTTCGGCATCATGAAATCCCAGACTATTCCGGGATGTCTCGACTGAAAACTCCCGGATATTTCCGGTCTGTCCCGGCCAGAAAAATTGAGGCGGATTGCGTTTTACATGATCATCGCTGGTGACGAAAGAAATGGAGGAAACATTTTCCAGTTCACTCAGTCTTGCCCAGAAAATCCGCGAAAGAATTTCTAAAAGCGTAAAAGCCACAGCAAGGCCAAGAAAAAAAAGAAGAATTCTTCCCCCCCACTTTTTCATTCCTGATCGCATCCCAGAATGAACCTCTGATAATTATAAATAAAAAAACGCATCAGAACAGCGTATAAATAAAAGGGGCCACGGCTGAGCTTTGGGTAAAGATGAGAAGAAGGCCAAACAGAATAAGAACCACGATCATCGGAATCATCCACCACAGTTTCCTCCGCCAAAAAAATACCAGCAGCTCCCCGAATATCCCAAGTTTCGAAATCAACCGTTTTCCTGCTCCCATTGTCCTCTCCTTTTTTCACGCACCTGACTTGCGGATCATATAATTCTCCAGCACCAAAACATCGATCCCGCTGCGGGAGAACGTGTTGAAGGCATTCTGCGGAGTGTTGACGATCGGCTCGCCCCGCAGGTTGAAGGACGTGTTCAACAGCACAGGAACACCCGTGGCTTCTCCGAATCCCTTCACGATCCGGTAATAACGGGGATTCCATTCCTCCCGGACAGTCTGAAGCCGGCCCGTGCCCAAGTGATTCACCGCCCGGACAGAATCGGCCTTTTCGGACCTAAGAGGCAGAACAAGAAGCATGTAACGCGCCGGATACTGGGAAACAACATTGTCGGCTGTAAAAAACTCTGCCACATGTTCCTCCAGGATCACTGGCGCAAAAGGCCGGAAGGGCTCACGGAACTTGATCTTGATGTTCACCAAATCCTTCATCTCCTCAGACCGCGGATCGGCCAGGATGCTTCTGTTTCCCAGTGCCCGGGGCCCCCACTCAAACCGCCCCTGGTACCAGCCCACAACCTTCCCGGAAACCAAATCACTGACAACCCTGTCTATGAGCTTATCATCCTCCTCAATATATTCGTAGGTTATGCTGTTCTCCTCCAGGAATGCCTTTATTTTGTCCTCAGAATAGGCTTTTCCCCAGTAGGCATGCTCCAGAGTGAACTCCCTTGGCTTTCCCAACAGCCCATGATAGGCATGGAGCGCCGCTCCCATCGCTCCTCCGCTGTCCCCGGCTGCCGGCTGGATGAATAATCCCTCGATCGGGGTCTCCCGCAGAATGCGGCCGTTGGCCACAGAGTTCAGTCCTACTCCGCCAGCCATGCACAGATTTTTGAGCCCCGTCTCTTTGTGCAGGTTAATGGCCAGCTTCAACAAAATTTCTTCTGTCACCTTCTGGATGCTGGCTGCAATGTCGGCATAATGCCCATTGCTCTTGCACTGTGCCGCGTAGTCAGAAGGCTTCTCCCCGAAATAAGTGGGATATCGCGTGTCGGAGGTAAAAAAATTCATCTCCCGCGGCCGCGGTTCGCCGAAAAGCTCCACAAATTTCCGGTTGTAGGTCCTCTCATCCGAATAGTGGTAGGAAAAATAATCCATGTTCATCCTGAAGGAGCCGTCGTCGGCTACATTGATTAAATTGCCGTAGATCTTATCCATATAACGCGGTTTGCCGTACGGCGCCATGCCCATCACCTTGTATTCGCCGTTGTTCACCTTGAAGCCCAAAAAAGCTGTAAAGGCACTGTATAGCAGCCCCAGGGAATGAGGAAACTTGATCTCCTTTTTCAGTTTGATTGTATTGCCCTTGCCAACGCCCATCGCAGCCGTAGACCACTCGCCCACACCATCCACCGTCAGGATAGCGGCTTCCTCAAACGGAGAGGGATAAAAACAGCTGGCGGCATGCGATAGGTGGTGTTCCCCGAAAAGGATCTTCTTTTCCTCAATCCCCAATTTGTCCTTCAATAAACTTTTTACCCAAAGCTTGTCCCCCAACCATGCGATCATGGCCTCACGAAATACTTTCCACGAGCGAGGAAAACCCTGAAATGTGGTCATCAAAATCCGTTCGAACTTGTGAAAGGGTTTCTCGTAAAAAACTACATAATCCAGATCCACGCTCTGAATTCCCTCCTGTTCCAGGCAGAATTGGATCGCATTTTCAGGAAACTCAAAATCATGCTTTATGCGGGTAAACCGCTCTTCCTCCGCTGCGGCCACCAGCTTTCCATCTTTCAGCAACGCAGCAGCGGCATCGTGGTAATAACAGGAGAACCCCAGGATATACATCAGAACTGCCTCCGGTAATCTTCGATCTCTGCGGCACTTTCTTTCTTCTCCAACCAGAATGTTTCCGCGGCCTTTTTCTTTTTGATCCGCAGCGGATCCCCTGCCACCTTGATAACCAATGCCGCCGGCGATATGATGATAAAAAAGAAAAATGACAGCATCAGCCGGCTCTGGAAACTGCCCATCTTTCTGGAAAATCCCCTCCATCGGTGCCATAACAACTTGAAAAAGCCAGAGGGAGCCTCCTTTTTGTTTTCCGGCTTGGATTCGATATCCTTGGGTAAGTGACGAAAGGACACGGCTCCCATCCCCACCACCACAGATATTGCTACCCAGACTATAATCAACAACCACTTGTTCAAATCAAACGTCAGCCGCGAGTAAACTGCTGCCGTCCAGATGAGGGCCACAAGGATCAAGTCCCCTGCAACAGGCTTCACATCCGTATTTTTCCCAGCCCGGCCCGCGGTTCCTCCTGAATAGCCGACTGAGGACAGCAAAATGAGAATGATATAGGATAGGACTTCCACAGGCTGTTACTCCTTTTTATTGTCACTCATTTTATTAATTTTGGCGACAAAATTGACAAAAAGATGCGGTTTTGTAAATTAGCACAGATAAAAGGGCATGTCAAAAAGACATCATGGCAGAAAAGCGTTCAATCTGGGAAAAAATAAAAGTAAAAAATGCTGACTCAAGGAATTCTTATTTTGTTTTTTGAGGACTTTTTTATTCTATCCTTTTGCTCCGAAGGCGTTTCTGTTTCCAGCCCTAAAATCCTGAGAAGTTCCGGCCTCACACTTTCTTTTCCGCTGCTGTCCACAGATGCTACGGTATAAGTGTATTGGTTCCTCTCCTCTTTGTTTGCAAACCCTCCCTCATAAAAGACAAAGACATTGCCAGGCACTTCTGCAATATAAACCCACTGAGAGTTGTGCAGGTGTTTGTTTTTCCGGAAAATCCGGTACATCACGATGTCAAAAAGACCGGTGTTCCTGGAGTTTGCTTTCCATGCAACCTTGCTCTTGTACTCCTGGATGACCAGGCCTTCATGATTCAATCTGCTCACAGTCACATCCACAGGAGGATACGGTTGTGGCGGCATCTCGACTTCAAAGTCAACGGGGATATTTTGAGGACTATTATCCGCTCCCGGAGCCGAAATTACAACATTCGCTTTGTGTCTTCCAACACTCAAAGATGTGCTGTCCGCAAATACGGTGATGGTATCCCATTCCCCTGTTGATGTCCCCTTTGATATTGAAAATTTCACCCAGGCCTTATTGGATGTGATCGAGTAATTCAGCGTTTTGGAACCCGAATTTCTGATCTTCAGCGGACTGGACGGGGGATTGTCTCCATGGGCATAACCCCAGAAGTAAAATCTTGTCTTGCTGAGCTGAATGGCCGGAGTTTTTTTCTTCTCGATAGTTAAGTTGACAAAAACGCTCGCCTTGTTCGAAGCACCTGGTGCTGTAATGTCGAGCCTCCCTTTAAAACTTCCTGGCAGCATGCCGTTTGCCTCAACGGTCACAGAAATTGGGGTCCATGCGGAATTGGCTGTTCCTTCTCCAGGATACGCACTCAACCATGGCCTATTAGTTGTAATGGAATAATTCAGGGATTTTCCTCCTGTGGCTCTTAAATTAAAAGATTTTGCTGCAGGATTCAATCCTTCTTCCATCGTGAAATCCAGACTAGCTTTGTCGGTCTCGAGAAAAGAGGATTCTCCGCCGCCTCCACCGCCGCCTCCACCGCCGCCTGGACTGTCTCCAATTGTCAGGCTCACTCCGATTTCAACCGGATTGTTGTAGGCTTTAGGATCGGTGACAGTAATGGTTCCATCATATGTGCCGTCCTGAAGGCCAGAGGCATCCACGTTGACCGTGATGGTGTTCCACTCCCCGGAAGACGAACCTTGCACTGTGGAAAGCCCTATCCAGTTTTTATTCTTGGAGAGCGTGTAGTTAATCGATCCGGCCCCCGATGCTCTGACTTTAAAGGATTGGGACGCGGGATTTGATGAGGAATTATTGGTGTGGAAATTCAGGAATGAGTTATCGACTTCGATGAAGGTTGCATTCTTTGGCGTATTCACACAGTATTTCTCATAGAATATGTCATTCCTCCCTCCTGTTCCTGTGCCCTCCCAGACAAAGTGGGCACAGTTCATGCCGTCCAAAGCCACCTGAACATGTTTATTTCCATCTCCTCCGCCAGGGGCGTCAGCAATTTTAACAGGAATGGCCCAGTTATCGCCCAATATCTTTGCCGTGGCATAAACAGACCAATTTCCACCCGATCCCTGGATCCATGAAGCGACTATCACATTATTTCTGTGCTGAACATCTCCGAATTGAAGCGGAGATATTCCGTTAGATATAATTTCTTTTGAACGCCATGCTCCCCCAATTCGAGACACGTAGTAAAAATTCCCATCCTTCATGCTGTAAACAATATGCACATTTCCAGAATCATCAGCAGTCATGTCTGGGTAGTAGCCAGGACGCAATATTTCAGTCGGGCTTTTCCATTGTCCTCCAATTTTTTCGCAAAAGTAAAGCCTTCGAGGGCGTTCATCCTCCATCCAGGATGCATAGACTCTGCCGTTCAGGACAGCGATAGCCGGATGAATGGATTCTGTGCTCCTATTGCGGGATATGTTTTGATATTGTCCCGGCCATGTCCCCATCCTTGGTTTCCAATTTGTAACAACATCAGAGGAATATGTCGTGCCTTTGGGCACATTACTGTGATACCAGATCACATGAATATCATTATTCTTATCCACAGCCATCTTGTTCCAAGCAGAATTATACGGGCTCAGGTAGACTTTTTCGACTTGGGTCCAATGACTGCCTGTAAAATAGGAATAAGCGATATCTCGCGTATGGCTTCCCGCTCCATCTGCCGTGGTAATGTGGAAGGTTCCATAAGAATCAGCAACCATCTGGTTGCTCCAGGCCTGCTGAATGTCCAGATCCGTATTTCTCGCGGATGACCAAGTCCCATTCCTGTAGACGCTGTAAAATATCTGTCCTGAGGACCACTCGGTCCAAACAACCATAATTTCTCCCGCCGAATTGACCGCAACTGCAGGCCACTTAGAATCCGCAGAGGATTTTGACAGATTCACTTTTCCAAAAAGTGGAAAAAGCACAAGAAATGAAAAAAGAAATGAAAAAAGAAAAAGCTTCTTGGATGTTTTTGTGGCCCTTTTATCATCTATTCGAATCATGGTCCACATCCTTTAAAGATCAGATTAGTTTTTTCGATGGAAAATTCGCCAAAGTTCCGCTCACTTCATTATACAATCTTTTCTTTTTATACCAAACTAGAGATCTAGAGGCAATCACCTTTAGGGGTGATTTTTGTCTTCCCCTCTCTCGAGGATTCTGTTATAGTTTTTTTTATCTATTGGGATTTATCTCTCTCAAGATTATGAAGAAAAGCAGAAGAAAGGCTCTCGGTCAGCATTTTCTGACAAACAGAAAAGTCTTGAATCGGATTGTCGAAGTGATCGACCCACAACCAAACGATCTCATCATCGAAATCGGCGCAGGAAAGGGGGCTCTTACTTTCTACCTGGCCAAAACAGAAGCCAATATCATCGCTATTGAGAAGGATAAAACTCTGATTCCGCAGCTCAAAAAACATGTTTTCCCCAACCTTACGGTGTACAAAGCGGATGCACTGCATGTCAATTTCAAAAACATTCTCCAGGGGAAAAAAGCGAAAATCGTGGGAAACCTTCCTTATGCCATATCTTCACCCCTCCTCTTTAACGTCTTGAAAGAAAAGGACCTTTTCGTTTTTTGCGTTTTTCTTCTCCAAAAGGAATTCGCCCAGCGGCTATGCGCAAGCCCAGGAACTAAAAAGTATGCCCCGCTCTCTATTCTCTTTCAGAATGAGTTTATCACCCAACTCCACTTCCGTGTTTTAGCCTCATCCTTTTCTCCTCCACCCCGTGTTGAATCAGCATTGGTATCATTGAGGAAGCGACAGCGGCCTCTTTTTCCGATGGTTGATCAGGAAAGCTTTGCAAAATTTCTCAAGGGCGCCTTTAAAAGCCGAAGAAAAAAACTTTCAAACAATTTAAAAAACCTTGATTTTTCTCTATCAAGAATAAGAGAAGCTTACCTCAGTTGTGGAATCGACGAAAAATTCCGCCCGGAACAGGTCACGCTAACCCAATTCGTAGCGCTCTACACGTTCCTCGATGAAAATCCTTCGGAATCAAAATTTCTGCTGTAATTTATTTCAATCGCGAGGCCTTTTTTTGGTATCATCCAGCCATCTTTCAAATTTCTGCCAGACTAAGTCTAACCGGTTCTCTTCCATTTTGTGTGGGCCGTGTTGGCTCACCGCCCTTCTCGGCGGCTCTGAACTGCGCACGTTAACTCCTTGCCTTTACATCTCTATCCTCTGTTCCTGTGCTTGTCCGCATCTCGAATGCTTTAGCAAAGTAGTGCTCAATACAGCATCGCCGTCTTCCACCTTTTTTGCGTCAGATTCCCTCGAAGAACGGATCGTGAAGGCAAAAAATTCCATATGAAAGCTAATTCAGGCATGGTTCCTCAAAGAGGAATGCAAATCCAGGGAATGGGTGGATTTTGACAGATTCAATGTATAAATTTGTCGGGATTCCAATGCTAGGGACCTGTTTTTAACCGAAAGCAGAAGTCAGAGAAGGAGAAGGAAGAAGGTTTCGATGGAACCAGTTACGAAGGCAAAAGCGGAGATGTTTGTCACTTTTAATGGGAATCAGATAATGTATCTGCAAAATATGTTATAATCTTGGCGATGCCGAAAAGGAAAAAAAGAAAAAAAACCGCTGCGTCCCGCCGATCCAAACAAAAAAAGCGGATCAGATCTCAAGAACTATGGGGGATAATCTTGATTCTGTTTGCGCTCTTTTTGTTAATCAGTCTAATCAGTTACGATTCCCAAGACCCATCATGGGCAAGCACTGCATTTTCAGATGCAAAAGTGCACAATTACGGAGGTAAAGCAGGAGCATCCACAGCAGAAGCACTGTTCCAGGTTTTTGGATTCACCTCCTTCCTTATTCCGTTTTTCTTGATTTACCTAGGATTTCAGACCCTTCTTCCAAAAGAAGATAAACGTTTTATCTCGAAAATCGTGGGAATTATTTTCTTTACTCTCATCCTCAGCGCTCTCCTTTTCACCCTTTTCCAGAATATTAGCTGGCAAGGAGCCAGGATGGCCTCCGGCGGCTTTTTTGGGAACGAACTGTCCTCCTTTTTTATCAAGTATTTCAACCACACTGGCACCATCTTTATCCTGACCGGCCTCCTCATCTTGTTTTTCTTTTTTTTCACACACCTCTCTTTCAGCAAGATAGTCCAGTTTCTATCGAAAATTCTCCAGTTTATTTTCAAAGAAGTCCGTATCCGGATAACCCGCTACCAGAAAACCAAGCGCAAAGAAAAAATGAAAAGAAAAGTTATCGAAAAGTACGCGTCTCCAAAGCCCGAAAAGGAAAAAGAAGGAGCAAAAAAACATAAAAAAGCTGCTGCTGTTCAACTATCCCGCCCATCTCTGCCAAAAGAAATGCCTCTCTTTCCAGAGATAGAAAAAAAAGGAGATTACAATTTTCCCCCTTTCCACCTGCTCGATCGCGGAAAAGAATCTGAACAAATCGATAAAAACGAGCTTTACGAAAAAAAACATGCTATTGAAGAGAAACTCCGCGAATTTCGGATTGAAGGAGAAGTGAAAGAATATCACCCCGGCCCGGTGATCACCACCTATGAATTCTACCCCCATCCAGGGGTCAAAGTTAGCCAGGTGGCAAGCTATGCAGAAGACTTGTCCCTGGCCCTAAAGGCTGAAGCCGTGCGGATACAAAGGACACCAGGCAAATCTTCTCTAGGGGTAGAGGTTCCAAACAACAAAAGAGAAGTCATAAAAGTCCGGGATCTCATCGAAACGGAAAATTTTTTGCAATCCCGGACGAAACTGGCCATCGCACTCGGAAAATCCGTGCACGGCGAACCGTATATCACAGATCTTTCGGTCATGCCTCATCTCCTTATCGCAGGCGCCACAGGATCGGGAAAGAGCGTAGCGCTCAATACAATCATCACCAGCATCCTGTACAAAGCCAGCCCAGAGGAGGTTAAACTCATCCTCATCGATCCCAAACGGCTGGAATTTTCGATCTATGATGGCATTCCCCACCTCATGTGTCCAGTGGTTAAAAATCCAAGGAAGGCCGAAGCCGTCCTGCTGGATGTTATTAAAAAAATGGAAGCCCGTTACCACAAACTGGGACTGCTCCGAGTGCGGAACATCGAACAGTACAATAAACAAGTCCACCGCCTCCAAAAAGAAAAAAAGGGCAAAATCGACGAGGAGGGAATAGAGGACCTCAAGCCCTTACCGTATATCTTAGTCATAATCGATGAGCTGGCAGAGCTGATGATGATCGGCGCGCAAGAGGTGGAATACTGCATAGCCCGGTTGGCTCAACTGGCAAGAGCCGTCGGAATCCATCTTGTTAT
Organism: uncultured Eubacteriales bacterium; assembly: GCA_964580235.1. Classification (GTDB taxonomy): domain Bacteria; phylum Acidobacteriota; class Aminicenantia; order Aminicenantales; family Aminicenantaceae. Next base: position 45,108 of record CAZOJY010000008.1, read on the forward strand.
GGCCACACAACGGCCGTCCATAGATGTGATAACCGGAACGATCAAAAACAATTTCGCCTGCCGAATAGCCTTCCGTGTTCCTTCCAAAGTCGATTCCAGGATTATCATCGACACTGCCGGCGCAGAAAAGTTACTGGGGATGGGAGACATGTTGTTTATACCTCCCAACAATCCCAGGATTATCCGGCTCCATTGCTCCTTTGTATCACTCCCGGAAATCAACCGCTTGATCAAATTTGTAAAAGAGCAAGGGAAACCCAGCTATGACGAAGAAATCGTCCATGTTCTCAAACGTCCGGCATCCCATATCATGGATAAATCCGACGAAAAAGATTCTCTGTTTGACAAGGCCGTAGATCTTGTGCTTCACACAGGGCAAGCCTCTGCCTCCTACCTGCAGAGAAAGCTCAAGCTGGGATATGCCCGAGCATCCCGTATCATCGACCAAATGGAACAGGAGGGAATTGTTGGTCCATCAGAGGGAAGTAAACCCCGGGAAATCTTGGTAAGCCGCGAGGCTTACATAAGGAAGGAAAGAGGGGAGGAATGATTGTTCCGTAACTCCTTCTGAAATCCGTGTAATGATAGAAAAAATCCGCACAAAGAAACATCAGCAAGCACACGGCATCCTTTTTAAGAATAACCAGGATTTGCCTGCTGTTGGCTTGTAAAAATCGATGAAGGAGGATATCGGCGGGGGGGTCGGCCTCGCCCGTTTTTATGAATAATTCAGTTTAGTGGATGGAATACAAGGAATGGGATCGCACTCCTGTCTCCTGTTTGATTTTCTGCCATTTTTCCTCAGGGACGGAAAGAAAGGCATCCACAATAGCGGGATCAAACTGAGTCCCGCGGACCCGCTCTATCTCATCACAGGCTGTTCGGAAACTCTGCCCTTTCCGGTATGGCCTGTCTGATGTGATGGCATCGAGGGTATCGGCAATGGCAAAAATCCTCGCTACGAGCGGAATCTCTTCTCCTTTCAATCCATAGGGATATCCTCGTCCATCATAACTTTCATGGTGGAAAAGAACCACTAGGGATGCCATGTGTAAGAATGGGAATTCCTCGACGATTTCATAGCCCAAAAAGGGATGTTCTTTAATAATTTCCCTTTCTTTATCCGTCAGAGGCCCGGGCTTTCTAAGGATGGAGTCTGGGATTCCTATTTTTCCGATATCATGGAGCAGCGCGCCCCTTTCGATCTCCACAGAAAAGGTCCGATCATCTATCTCGAGAGCTTTTGTGAGAAGGAGAGTATAGCGAGCGACAAGCTGTGAGTGTCCCACTGTATCATCGTTGTCATCTGTCGCTGCAATCAAATATAAGAGATTGGAATGCAGGTAAGCCTGATTTTTCAGGAGGGACATTTCAGAAGCAAAGGGATAATTTTGGATAACAGACTTATATTGCCGGTTGATATCACGCAGAATGTTTTTTGCCGAAAATATCTTTTGCGATCTATCGATATCGACAAGCCCCGAATCGGATTTCTGTGTTTTATCTGCCAAAAAACCAAAATTCTTCAATAATATCTCATCTGTCCTATACGAACGACTACCTTTTTGCTCGGCAGGAAATGAATATCCCATGTCATTCCATGCTAAACCAGGGTAATAGGATGTCCTCATGCCTTGTTCATCTTCGAGCACAAGAATTCTTGGCCGCGGATGGTGTGATCTTATAGGTTGATTCATTTTTTCCACTAGAATCCGTTTAGTCGATAAATACCGAGAAAAATTGAAATTTCATCCCGAGCATCAATAAGTCAAACGGTCAGAAAACCCATGAACAAAAATATTTTTTATGTTGTTTCTGTTATTCTTGTTTGGAGGCAATGTTTCAATGACCTCAAATCCCTGCCGTTCCAGCTTTCTCTCGATAAGGATAAAAAAATGTCTTTCATCTTTTATTCTTTTTATATTTTGATCCTTGGCCTCCATTTTTTCCTCCGGTTCTTTGCGAGAGAAAATTTTAGTCGCTGCTGCTGCAAAAAGATTGAAATGCATTCCGTGCGCTTCACTCACTTGTCATCCTATATATCTGCCTATATAATGGGACAAAGTGGAAAAAAGACAAAAAGACATCGACCTTGATGCAATTGTTGCAAAGTACAGGCCTGTTGTCAGTTTTCGCGTAAAAAAATCCATAGGCGTCCAAACACCAGAATGGGAAGACGTCGTAAATGAAATTATGATCAATGTTGTCGAAAAACTGAAGAAAGGAGAGTTTCGGGGAGATTCCTCGATAGGAACATTTATTTATACCATTACATCGCGCCGGATCATCGACTTCATCCGGAAAAAAAGCAAAGTTCTAAAACATGCGCCTGAACCCAATCCTTATCTCTCTCCTCAGGAACATGTTGAAAACAGAGAAAGAGCACAGTGGATCGCCGATTCCATCGAAAAACTCAAACCCAAATATAAGGAAATTTTATACCTTTACTATTATCAGGAACTCTCGCGAGAGGAGGTGGCTAAAAAGCTTAACATCAGTCCCCGACGTGTGAGCGAACGGGTTAACTATGCCCAAAAGCTCCTCAGAAAAGTCATGAAGGAATGATTTTTTTCAACTTTTGCAGGGACTGGATCGACTAAATTGATGAAATTCTTGGAGAGGAAAGCACGATGAAAAAATGCAAATTCGAAAATTTAATTGACGAGTACTTATTCGACAGGCTTGATGAAACACAAAAGGAAACCTTTGAGGAACATTACTTTAACTGTCCTCAGTGTTTTGAAAAGATGGAAGAAAGAGGCGAGATGATTGCTGTCATCAGAACCAAAGGCAGTAAAATCTTCCGAGATGTCTTCGCTCCAGCAAAAATCAAACACTCAAAGCTGGAACCGATTCTGGCTTTCCTCACTCCTCGCCAGTGGGCAATGGCTGCTGTTTCTGCAGCTTTGATCTTCGTTGTGGCCATAGGCATAATTTCAAATATTAAAACAAATCCCCCTGAATTCTTTATCAATGACGACCTGGTCAGAGGCTCTTCGATAACGCTCATTTCCCCTGTCATCGACAATCTCAATCAAATCCCATCGGAATTTAGATGGGAAAGTCTGGGAAACGATGTCGAGTACAAGCTCTTCATCTTCCATCAGAATGAACAGCTCTGGAGCACGACTACAACGGATAACTACGTGACTCTTTCTGAAAAAATCAAGGCTCTGATGGCGCCGGGAAAAAAGTATTCCTGGCAGGTTAAAGCTTTTTCGCCTAAGGGAACTTTGGTTGCTGTTTCCAGTCGAGTTCAGTTTAACTTCGTGACTTCGAAATAAACCTTAATCTTCTTCAACTTTCTCCTCATCGGCATACATCCGTCCGCGCGTTTCTTCCTCGAAGGCTAAGCAGCACATCAAACGTCCGCATAATCCGGAAATTTTTGTCGGATTGATCACAATCTGCTGTTTTTTTGCCTTCTGGATAGTAACAGGCTCAAAACTCCTCATGAAGCTGGCACAACAAAGAGTTCTCCCGCATACGCCCAAACCACCTATCATTTTGGCTTCGTCTCGGACGCCGATCTGGCGCATTTCTATACGCATTTTGAACTCCTTGGCCAAATCTTTCACGAGCAGTCTAAAATCGATGCGACCGTCAGCGGTATAATAAAATATCCCTTTTTTTTCGTTGAAAAAATATCTTACCCGGACCAGCTTCATCGGCAGTTTTCGCACCTTGATTCTCTGGAGGCAAAAATCAAATGCTCTTTGCTCTTTTTTTTCAAGCCAGGCAAATTTCTTTTTATCATCCTCAGTGGCCACACTGATTATCTTAACAATATTCTTTGTTGATTTAGAGAATTCACAAATTTTGCCGGATATATTTTTAACGACAGCCAATTCCCCCCCCAGTTCAGATTCAATAATAACGCAAGCCCCTTTTTTAAGATCAAAATTCTCATTATTAACCCGGAAGAGCTTTCCCGAACGTTTGGATACAACACAAATAATATCAGACATAACCCCATTCCAAAAAATTTGAAAAAATCGAGCTTACCAGAATATTCACGTTTAAATTTTTCCGTAACGCTTCAATAGCAAAATCAATTTTGGCCAGGAAATCTATGACCTGACTTAACGTTACGGATTGTACCACTTCATTGAGATCCTGCTCAAAATCGGGATTCAGCAAGAATCCTGACTCTGCCTTTTCCTTGATCAAGATAACATCCCGACAAAACGAGGCAAGAATCTCCAGAGTTTTTTTCAACTCTTCTTTGATAACGGCGCGTGGCGTGCTAAATTGCCTCAACAAATGCGCAGCCTTTTCCCTTTTATTTAAAGCGAGAAAAAGATGCCATGCCCTATCTCTCTGCGATTGAACCTCATCCCATTCCAAGGATAAAGCCTGCTTTAGGTTTCCATCAACCTGAAGAGACAGGATTTGCGCTCTATCGGACTGGAAACCCTTGGCTTCAAGAGCTTTTTGTATCTCTTCTTTGGGGATAGGAGAAAACTGGAAGATCTGACATCTAGACTTTATGGTTGGTATAATTCTGTATGGATTTTGAGTCACCAGGATAATATGAGAAAAAGAAGGAGGTTCTTCCAAGATTTTCAGCAGTGAGTTCGAAGCTTCATCGTTCATTTTTTCGGCTTCTTCGACAATAAAAATCCTTTTGTGTCCGGCCATCGGTTTCAAGTAAGCAGTATCTTTCAGTAACCTCATTTGATCAATTTTGAGAATATCTTTTGCCGGAGAAATAACCATAACATCAGGAAAATTTCCGCTGCTGATGGCTCGGCAGTGGGAACACTCCTCACAAGCATCTGAAGATTTTTTTAAACAATTTAAGGCTTTAGCAACGATAAGGGCAGTCTCTTTTTTCCCGATTCCTTCATGTCCCGCAAAAAGAAGAGAATTGGGAAGCTTATTCTGCTTTAAAATGCGGCGAAGAATTTTCTTCACCCCATTATTTCCAACAACATCCTTAAAGGCCATTTTTTTTTATACTCCAACTCTGCTTAATTTCTTGCACCCAGTCATTATAACCTATTTGGCCCCCCATTAGAAAATATTGAATTCCCCCCCTAACACCCAGGCAAGCAAACTCATCAGCCCGCTGATTTATCCAGTTCCCGCTCAATATGGCTCTTCGTTAACCATCTTGTGCGAGGGGAGAGCCCTTTGTCAAGTTCCAGGTAATCCGATGCAAGCCTTTGCCTCCGTTCCCGTGGGCACTGCAACGGCCATGCATCGCTTTTCCAGCTCCGAGATAGATGATGTACGGGTCCGACGGCACCGTTTCGATCTTCCCAAACTTATATTTTTTCTACAACATTATTCCTAAATATTTTGGCCGCGGTCATTCACGAGCCTAATAGTGCTGGGTCATTTTCACTTTTTCAAAATTTCCCTCAAATACCGGCCTGTATATGATTCTTTGATCTTCGAAAGCTTTTCGGGCGTTCCTTCGGCTACAATCCATCCTCCTCTCTCTCCGCCTTCTGGTCCCATGTCCACAACATGGTCCGCAGACTTAATCACATCCATATTGTGTTCGATGATTACCACTGAATTGCCAAGCTTGACCAGTTCGCCAAGGACAGCAAGAAGCTTCCGGACATCATCAAAATGAAGCCCTGTTGTGGGCTCATCTAGTAGATAAAGCGTTTTTCCGGTGTTTTTCCGGCTTAGTTCCTTGGTGAGCTTGATTCGTTGGGCTTCTCCTCCAGAGAGAGTGGGAGCAGGCTGGCCGAGCCGGAGATATCCAAGACCCACCCGTTTCAACACGCCCAGTTTCCGCTTCAGCAACGGGTGTGCTTTCAGGTATCCGTTTGCCTCGTCCACGGTCATTGCCAAATAGTCGGCAATATTTTTTCCCCGGTATTGAACCGCCAGAGTTTCTTTGTTATATCTTTTTCCTCCACAGCGGTCACAGGTGACGAACACATCCGGCAGGAAGTGCATCTCTATCTTTTTGGCTCCTGCCCCATGACATTCTTCGCATCGCCCCCCCCGTAGATTAAAGCTGAACCGGCCCGGGTTATAACCCCTAATTCGCGACTCCTGCGTCATGGCGAAAAGCTGCCGTAAAGCTGTGAACAATCCGGTGTAGGTCGAAGGATTGGAACGGGGAGTGCGTCCGATCGGTCTCTGATCTACTGCGATAACCTTATCGATCTGGTCAAAGCCCATAATAGTTTTATGCTTGCCAGGTTTTTGTTTGGCTTTATAAAATTTATTCAGGAGACTTTTGTACAAAATGTCATAGATAAGCGTGCTTTTCCCAGAACCGGAAACACCTGTGATCACCGTCATAACAGACAAGGGGATCCGCACATCGATGTTTTTCAAGTTATGCTCCGCTGCTTGGGATACGACCAGCCAACCTCTCGGCCTTTTCCTTCGGGAAGGCAGCGGGATAGAACGCTCCCTGCGGAGATATTGAGAAGTGAGGGAATCGCTTGCGTGAAGGATGGCATCTAGATTTCCTTCAGCCGCTTTGAATCCCCCTGACTCTCCCGCTCCGGGTCCTAAGTCCAGGATGTGATCTGCCGATCGGATGGTTTGCTCATCATGTTCTACGACGATAATTGAATTCCCGATGTCTCGAATATCCCTCAGGAGTGAAATCAAACGGCCATTATCCCGCTGATGGAGGCCTATGGTCGGTTCATCCAGAACATACAGCACTCCCCGCAGCCGCGCGCCCACTTGGGCGGCCAATCGGAGGCGACGGCCCTCTCCTCCAGAAAGAGATGTGGTTGTCCGGCACAATTGGAGATAACTCATCCCCAGCTCATCCATGACCTCAAGCCGGGCAAGAATCTCCTTACAGATCGGAGAGGCAATCCTGTCCTGCAAAGAGGAGAATTCGAATCCGGATATTTCACCCATCAGCTGACTAATAGAGAGGTGAGCCAATTCAGAAATGTCCCACTTGTCCACTTTGACAGCGAGGCTCTCTTTCCGCAGACGGCTCCCTCCACAGGAAGCACAAAGCTCATCAGTCAACTTGAGTTCCCCCCACTCATCCAAACGGGTTTGATAGCCTAAACCATGGCACCTGGGACACGCTCCGTAAGGGCTATTAAACGAAAAAGAACGAGGTTCCAGTTCGGGGAGGTTGATTTCACAGTAAGGACACAGCAGGCTCAACGAATAAAAATTCTCTCTGCCATCAGGTCTTAAGGTCAACAGATCTCCGTCCGACATTTCCAAGGCTCTCTCCACAGCTTCGATCAATCTCGATCGTGCGGATGGAGAAACCTGAATTTCATCGATCAAGACTTCGATGTTGTGCTTTTTCATCCGTTCCAGCTCGATTTTTCCGTCTAACTCCTTCAATTCCCCATCCACTCTCGCTCGAAGGAAGCCCTTCCTGAGCAGCCTTTCGAAAAGCCGATGGTATTCCCCCTTGCGTCCTTTGACCACAGGGGAAAGGATTTTCATCTTCCTGCCGTTCGCAGATTCCAGAATCCTTCTGATGATCTGTTCTGATGTTTGTGAGGATACGCGCCTCCCACACTCGGGACAGTGGGGGATTCCCACGCGGGCATAAAGAAGCCGCAGAAAATCATAAATCTCTGTGACGGTGCCTACCGTAGACCGGGGATTCGCAGATATCGTTCTCTGATCGATGGAAATGGAAGGAGAGAGCCCTTCGATGGATTCCACTTCGGGTTTTTCCATCTGCTCAATATACTGGCGCGCGTAAGCCGAGAGGCATTCGATATACCGGCGCTGTCCTTCGGCAAACAGCGTGTCAAAAGCCAGGGAGGACTTGCCCGAGCCGCTCGGTCCAGTGATCACGATCAACTTGTTTCTGGGAAGACAGATATCGATGTTTTTGAGATTGTGTTGGGCTGCTTTTTTAACACGAATCTCCTTCAACATGACCACTCATTTTAAACCTTTGCCACCCCTTTCACAAGAATTCCCTCCGGAAATAAGATTGACCCTTCCGAGGCAAAATATTAAGATAAGCTTTA
>CAZOJY010000009.1:0-52214 GCA_964580235.1 uncultured Eubacteriales bacterium
TTGATAGGCTGGATGTGTAAGTCCGGTGACGGATTAAGCTAACCAGTACTAATAGCCCGTGAGGCTTGACCATAAAGTTTATCAAGGCAAAAAATCCAACAGCTTAAAGTTTAAAACCATTCCCATTTTGATGAAAAGAACTCCCGGCAACCATAACAAAGGGGAAACACCCGTTCCCATTCCGAACACGGAAGTTAAGCCCTTTAGTGCCGATGGTACTGCTCGGGGCGCCGAGTGGGAGAGTAGGTCGTTGCCGGGTTTTTTTATATGCTTAGCGATGGTTGACGGAAGAGGATTTAAATTCAGTCGCTATTTATTATGCGGCCCTCTTCGTGCAACAGTGTAAAGGAAAGGGACAAATTGCATGTTGTCAAGGACTCCTATCCTTTATTTCGCGAATCACTAAAAGGAGTAAGTGATGAACATTTATGCGGGCAATTTGCCCTGGGGATTATCCGAAGAGGACTTGCGCGAGGCCTTCGAAGCCTTTGGGGAAGTCGAATCTGTCAAGATTATTCAGGATAAGTTCACAGGCCGCTCAAGAGGTTTCGGGTTTGTTGAGATGCCCAAACAGGAAGAAGGCGAAGCCGCCATTTCCGCCCTGAATGGGAAGGATCTCAAGGGCCGCGAAATTGTCGTAAACCAGGCACGTCCCCGTAAGGACGACCGAGGTGGTGAAGGAGGAGGCGGGTTTTAACCCCATCCTTCTTTCCACAAAGCACTAAATAATTTTTTTTCTGTTTTTTCAAGGGATATCTCTATCTATATGCCAAAATCTTTGGATTTTTGTGCTCTTTCCAGTATAAAATTGATTGGGCTAGCGAAAAATGAAGTGTCCCTATTGCGGTTCTGCAGATATATCGCCGGCAGAGCGGGAGTATGCCCACGATTATCCCTTCTGGACAGTTTTCTCTGCCGTGTTTTTTCTGATAGGAGCTGCGTTTCTGCTTTTCCTTTTCCTCCAGCTTCATCCTGTTATCTTGATACTCATGCTGATTGCGGCGGTAAGCTGGGTGCTGGATACCGGGAACCGCCGGAGACGAAAAATTCGCAAAACAGAATATATCTGCCTCAGCTGTGACCGACGTTTCAAGAAGAAAAATTAGAATCGGAAAAAGGACGTACGACCCGGTTCGTCTTTGATCTCAGGAACAATAATACCTGAAAGGTTATTTTGCTTGAGCATTTCGTTAAAAGCGGGAAGGTCGGTTTTCAGCAATTCTCCAAATCGGGCCTTCTGCGCGGCCAATCTTTCCTTCAAAAGGGCATGGACCTCTTTTTGTTGTTTGCTGGGAGCGAAATCCACACTGCTTGCCAAGTCTCCGGCAAACACGGCCAGCTTAAAATAGAGCTTCTGAGGGTACCGGAAGGATTTTGTGTCTCCCTCGGCCGTGATCGGCTGGAAAAGCTCGTCTTCGACCGCACGGCACTTTTTGTCGAAGGTATCGATGGCTGCAAGAATTTCCCTGGATCTATCGCTCGCTTTCAGCATATCCTTCGCATCATTACACTGCTTTCTTATCCATTCAAGCTGGCTGATCATGTCAGAGACCGTGTTGAGATTTTTGCGGACTTCTTTCTGCATTGCAACCTGGGCCTTGATGTCTTCGAGTGTTCCTTCGGAGCGGGGGTCTTTTTTGACCTCCAGAGTCTGTGTGAATTCTTGCCCTCCGATGCTGAGTTTGACAGTGTAATTCCCGGGCGCGACCATAAAACCGCCGAATCCTGCAAAACTTCCCCAGCTCAAGAGAGGATACCAGCCTTCGCGGGCCCAGGTTGCATCAAACCTTTTTTCCTCGACCACGTGGGGATTTCCCGGTGGTTTGGTCCGGAGTTTTGTTGCTCTTGCTCCCGGATGCCTCATGCTCCAGGTGACGCGGTTGATGCCTTTGTGTCCTGATCCTCTAAGCGTGCTTATCACTTCTCCCGTGTCATCCGTTATGGTGATGGTCACGCGTTCCTTGGAGGCCTCTTTCAGATAATAATTGATGGTGGCGCGGGCCGATACCCTTGGGCCCCCCGTGATATTGTGCAAACGGTAAGCAGGACGGACTTTGAAGAGGTGAGCGCTGGATTTAAAGACATCGTCTGTGAGCTGCTGCAGAGGCGTGATATCGTCCATGATCCAGAATCCGCGGCCATAGGTGCCGACAACGAGGTCGTTAAACTGTTTCTGGACGACCATGTGATGGACGGGCGCGTGGGGTAAGTTGTTCTGAAGTGGCAGCCAGGTTCTTCCGTCATCGAACGAGACATATATGGCATTTTCCGTTCCAAGGTAGAGCAGGCCCTGCCGCACAGGGTCTTCATGGATCCAGTGGCAGTACGAGAACACACTTCTGGGAATGGTTGCACTCAGAGATTTCCAGGTTTTGCCGTAATCTGTGGTTTTGTAAACATAAGGATCACGGCTGTTCATCTGGTGGAAATCAACCGTCATGTACGCAGTTCCGGCCGCGTACCGGGAGGGTTCGATGTTGCTCACCGTTCCCCAGGGAGGAAGGTCTGGTATTTTTTTAGTCACGTTTGTCCAATTTTTGCCGCCATCGCGGGTGATATGAACCAGCCCATCGTTCGAACCAGCCCAGATTAATCCTTCCTCCAGCGGCGATTCGGCGATGGCAAAGACCACACATCCGTATTCCACGGCCAGGTTGTCTCTTGTCAACCCGCCTGAAGGACCCATCTTGCTTTTGTCATTTGTGGTGAGATCAGGGCTGATGACACTCCAGGACCTGCCTTTATCCGTGGTCATGTGCACGTACTGGCTTCCGACATAAACTTTGTTGTGATCATGAGGAGAAATGTGGATCGGGAAGGTCCAGTTGAAGCGGTATTTGACGGCCGAAGCATGCGAACCATAAATGGATTCCGGCCAGACATGGACAGAGGCTGTGTGCCCGGTCTTGTAGTCCACTCTTTCCAGCTGAGCGTTGTAGCTTCCTCCCCAGACGACGGTGGGATCGACGGGATCGGGGATGATAAAACCGCACTCTCCGCCGGCTGTGGTTTCCCATTCGGAACCCCCACCTCTTCTTCTTCCTCCCATGCTCGCTGTGCTTGGTCCCTTATAAGCCGGGCCATCCTGCATGCCTCCGTAGACGTAATAGGGGATCTGATTGTCAACATAAACATGATACATCTGGGCGTTCGGGAGCGAGATCCTCTGCCAGCTTTTTCCTCGGTTAAGAGTGATGATGACCCCTCCGTCGTTTGAGATCATCATCCGGTCCGGATTTTTGGGATCGGCCCACATGTCGTGGCAGTCCCCGCCCCAGGGCACTGTTTCGGATGTGTAACCCCCGTCGAGAGTCCGGCTCTGACTGTTGGCTGCAAAGTAGACCTCATCTTCATCCGCCGGGCTGACCATCACTCGGGAGGCATAATGAGATCTTTCATTCAGGATACGGTTGTAGCTGACAAGCCTCCAGTTCTCCCCGCCGTCATTCGAGCGCCAGAGAACTCCTCGGTTGGGGTGGCCTGTCTCGATAAGCGCATAAACCACCTGTGGGTTTGACTGAGCGATGGCCAGGCCGATCTTACCAACAGGGGGAGAGGGAAGCCCGCGGCCTGTCAGCCGCTTCCATGTGTCGCCCCCGTCTGTAGATTTCCAGATCCCGCCGTTCGGTCCCCCGCTCGATCGTCCCCATGTGTGGATAACCAGCGGCCACATCCCGGCAAACAGGATTCTGGAATTGCTCGGATCCATGGCGATTTCAAAACAGCCCGTGTCTTCGCCCACAAACAGCACATGTTCCCAGGTTTTTCCACCGTCTTTTGTGCGGAAGACTCCCCGCTCTTTCTGCGGACCGTAACAATGGCCCATCGCAGCCACAAACACGGTATCAGGATCGTGGGCATCGATCGCCACACGGCCGATGCGCCCGGATTTTTCCAATCCCATGTGTTTCCAAGTTTTTCCTGCATCGGTGGATTTGTAAACGCCGTTTCCGACAGAAATGTTGCTGCGGACAAACGCCTCTCCAGTCCCCGCCCACACCACACTGTAGTCTGATGGAGCGATGGCGAGAGCTCCGATGGACTGGGCCGGCTGGCCGTCGAAAATCGGAAACCATGTGTTGGCGCCGTCCGTGGATTTCCAGATCCCGCCTGATGATGCCCCGATGTAGTAGACCAGAGAATTGCCTGGCTCACCGCAGACCGCCGCTGTCCGGTTTCCCGGCGGGCCGATGTTGCGGTAGCGAAGCGCACTGAAGATCTCGGGTGTGATCTCCTGGGCGTAAGACTGCATGATTCCAAAGAAGAAAAACAGGATCAGCACAGCCATCGCCCAGAGTCCGATCGTCTTTTTTCCCTTGAAAGATTGATTTGACATAAACGTCCTCCTTTTAACCTAAAAGTTTGAAAAAAATGCCGGAACAATCAGTCCTTTGTAAAAATACCATCCTTTCGCGCCTAAGTACATCGTTACGTTGGATGGGGCGGGCCGGCTTCCGGCATTATTAGGCATTATTCGATCTTTACAAAAATATGATAGAAAAACATTTATTTTATGTTCTTAATGACCGGAAACTTGAGTTCGTTGAGCAGGGCATTGAGTTCGGGGATGTCTTTGGTCTTGAGCATCTCTGCGATATCGAGCAGAGGCAGCATAGTCTGTTTAATATTTTTGAACTGATCGATCTGGGTTTGGGTGGGAGCGCCCTGATAGCTCATGATGGAATAACGCAGGCGGGATATTTGTTCGGGAAGCGTTCCACCGCGCAGGGCCACCAGAACCGGCCTCTTATAACCGGTCCGGCCCTCTACACTGCGGGAGTAGGCTTTTTGAATCCTGTCCACTTTGCCCCTGATGTCTTTTAGCTTTGTGCTGAGCCGTTCGTCTTTTATTCCGGCCGTTTGGGCCCGGCGTGTTACTGATTTCAATTCTTCGCCCAAATCTGCCATGGACTGGATGAGTGCGTTTCCTTTCTGCACCAGGGCTCCGATTTCCTGGACATACGTTTGATTGAGTTTTCGCTCTTCCAGGGTGAAAGAATGCTTTTCGAAGGGTTTGACCACAAGCGTTTCCGCCTGTTTGGTGCCGCTTAATTCAAGCTCAACGCGGTATTCTCCGGGCAGGACATACGGGCCTCCGGCAAACCGCCGGAACCTGGACCGTCCCGCGCTTTCGCCGCTTTGATCTGCCATCCGCAGGGACCAGATGACACGGTTCAGTCCCTTGTTTTTTGCGGCCCGGAGCGATGTGACCGTCTGGCCTGCGGCATTTTTGACGGTCAGTGTGATCTTATCTTTGGGTCCGGGTTTGTTGTTCAGATAATAGCTGATCATCGCCCCTGCCGGGGGATTCGGTCCTTGGAACGGATGTGGCCCGGAGTACATGGAATTGCCTTTATACGAATAAAGAAAAGCATCGCGTATTTTAAAAAGCTTAAAATCTGACGCCAGCACGTCGGGCGTTAAGTTCTGGATCGGTGTGATATCATCCAGCACCCACAGTCCCCTTCCGTGTGTCCCGACCAGAAGGTCCATCTCCCGGGGATGAATCTGGATGTCCCGGACCGCAATGGTCGGGAAGCTGTTTTTATAAGCCATCCAGCGGCGGCCGCCGTCAAAGCTCATGAATAGCCCGAATTCGCTTCCCACATACAGGAGGTTTTGATTGACAGGATCTTCACGGACAACATGCAGGTATCCCACCTCGGGCAGGCTGCCGTGCATAGGTTTCCATGTTTTCCCGTAATCTTCTGTCTTAAACAGATAGGGTTTGTTGTCGTCCATCCGGTGGCGGTCGAATGTGGCATAGGCAGTCCCCTCGGAAAAGTGAGAGGCTTCAATTCGAGTGACCCAGCTTTCCTGAGGGAGCCATTTGATGTTCGCTGTGACGTTTGTCCAGGTCTTTCCGCCATCCTGTGACAACTGGACCAGGCCGTCGTCTGTCCCGACCCAGATCAAGCCTTCCTTCACCGGCGATTCGGCGATCGTAAAAACGGTGCAGTGAATCTCGGCACCGGTATTGTCCGGGGTGATGCCTCCAGAGTCCTTCTGTTTTTCTGGGTCATTGGTGCTGAGGTCAGGTCCCAGCCGTTCCCAGGACTTCCCGCGGTCTGTTGTTTTGAAGAGATAATTCCCACCGAAATAAACGACCTTGCTGTCATGCGGAGAGAGCAGAATCGGAGAATTCCAGTTGAACCGGTAGGGCGGCTCATCCAGCGGGGCCACGGGCTTGATATCCTGGGAGTCGCCGGTTTCAACGTCAAACCGCGATATTCCTCCCATGTGGGCATTGCGGTACACGGTCGTGTAATCTTCGGGGCCGACCTGGATGTAAAATCCGTCTCCGCCCCCGATCGCATACCAGTGGAAATTCATGATTCCCATGGGATCGAGGGAATTGACCGGAGCGCCCCAGCTCCCGTTGTCCTGCAGGCCGACGTACACATAGTAAGGGCTGCGGAAGTCATAGCCAACCTGGTAGATTTCGGACCAGGCATTGGTTTTGACGGAGTGCCAGGTCTTGGCGCCGTCGTAGGAGATGTCGATCCCGCCGTCGTTCCCGTCGATGAGGTGAAGCGAATTGTGGGGATCGACCCACATCATGTGATGGTCGGGATGGGTACCGCCCGATATGCGTTCGAACGTTTTTCCGCCGTCGAGGGAAACATAGGAGGACCCGGAATAGACGTACACGATCAGGTCGTTGTTGGGATCGACTGTGATCTTGCTGTAGTAGAAGGGCCTGAAATTGACCTGGTCATAGGTTTGCCAGCTAGACATCCTCTTCCAGGTTTCCCCCTTGTCATCCGAGCGGAAAACGCCGCTGTTTTTGCACTCCACCAGCGTATAAACGATGCTGGGTTTGGTCCGGCAGATATCAATTCCCCAGCGGCCGTATTCTCCCGGGGGAAGGCCCTTGTGGATTTTGTGCCAGGTTTCGCCGGCGTCTGTGGTTTTATACAGGGCGCTGCCCGGGCCGCCGCTGCGGAAGTGGTAGGGCTTGCGGCGGTGGTCCCAAGCGCCGGCATACAGAACCCTCGGATTGGACGGGTCCATGGCCATATCCGAGATTCCGGTGTCCGGGTTTACATACAGGACCTTTTGCCAGGTTTTCCCCCCGTCTGTGGTCTTGAACACACCGCGTTCTTCATTGGCTCCCCAGAGATGGCCCAGAGCCCCGATGTAAACGACCTCCGGATTTGCCGGATGGATCAGAATCTGGGAAATGTGCTGGGTATTTTTCAGTCCCATGTTTTTCCATGTCCGGCCCCCATCTTCTGATTTGTACACGCCGTCACCGATGCCCGAGCTGTTCCGGGAAGTCCCCTCTCCGGTTCCAACCCATACGATATCCGGATGACTCTGGGAAACGGCCACGGCTCCTACGGACACGCTGTTTTCCCGGTCGAAAACAGGCGTCCAGGTCACACCGCTGTTTTCGGATTTGAACACACCGCTTGGGCCCACAGCCGCGTAAATGATTGCTGTGTTGTTTTCCACGACCGCAAAATCCACGGTGCGGCCGCCCATGATGGCTGGTCCGATATTGCGCATTTTAAGAGTTTTGATGATTTCGGCATAGTCGGGTGCCGGCCGGGATTTGCCCTGAGCCCAGGTCTGTCCTGGTGAGGCCATAATCATGATGAAAAAAATGACCAGAGAGATACGCAAAAATCTAGCTGAAATCATAATCCCTCCTCTTAATATAAGGTCTTTTGCTGTAATACCGTAAGATAATATCCCTCATGAACAGTTTTTTTATATATCACATGGAAATATCCCGGTCAATATATTTGACGAAACTGCAGTCCTGAACGAAAGATGCAATAAAAGCTGACTCCATGCTGTCCAATATTTTGGGAATAGAAATTCAAAATAAATTTTTTATTAAAAAATTGAAAATAGCTCTGATTTTGAGGAAGAAAAAGAAAGGATCTCCGTCTAATATATCTAGGTAATGGCATGGCCACTTTGCCCTCCCATACAAATATTCTTTTGGGCGTTTCTCCCCTTTTTCATGGGATTCATGATAATCTGCATTTTGTGGTGAGGGATAACTTTTTGACCCTTGCTGAGCATTTCAAAGCCCACGGATATGCCACTGCGGCCTATGTGGGAGCTTATCCTCTCGATTCCAGATTCGGACTCGCTCAAGGTTTTGACGTGTATGATGATGAATATCCTCATCGCTATGATCCTCATCTTCCCTATGCGCCGCCTGAACCTTTCCTGAGCCGATTTGCAAAAATCCCCTACGATGGGGAAGTCGCTTATGTGGACATGGAGATGGGCAAACTTATAGCATTTTTAAAGGATCAGGGATTGTTTGATGAGACAATGATTGTTTTGACCGGCGATCATGGGGAATCTTTGGGTCAGCATGGAGAAATGAGCCATGGGTTTTTTGCCTACAACACAACGATATGGATTCCACTCATCATGAAGGTTCCTGGGATCAGCTCGAGAGCTGTTGACCAGAACGTCAGCCATCTGGATATTTTCCCGACAATTTGTGATGTATGCGGTATCGAAAGGCCGGATTTTTGCCAGGGGACATCGCTCCTCCCCGCGATGGAAGGACAGAAGCTGGCTGACAGAACAATATACTTTGAATCCAAGTACCCGTATTATTCGCATGGATGGGTACCTTTGATGGGTTTCAGCGATCGCAGCGAGAAATTCATTGAATCTCCTATTCCCGAACTGCATGACCTGAAAAAGGACTTTGATGAACGCACGAATTTGGTACCGTTAAAGAAATTAGATGGATATCGAAGGCAACTCGATGTGTTAATCCGGGATCAGTCTTCTGCCGAAAGCGTCCGCTCTAGGGAGAATCCTGACCGTGAAACGTTGAAAAAATTGAGCAGTTTGGGCTACATCTCGCGCTCGGCGGATTTGGCAAAAAAGAGCTTTGGACCGGGTGATGATGTGAAAGTGCTTCTGCCATGACCCAGTATGGGGAAGGGAAAACCGGTGAAGCTGTCGGGATGCTGAAACAAGTCATAAAGGAACGGAAGGATATAGGCATTGCCTACATCCGTCTTGGTTTTGTGTATATGAACGAAGGTAAAACTAATGAAGCTTTGGATATTCTCAGGCAGGGGCTTTCCAATGTTCCGGGTGACTATGACGTCTATCGCGATTACATCAGTACGTTGCGGCATGCCAAAAAATATGATGAGATCATCCAAAATTTTCAAGAGGAAAGTTACAGGGGAATCGCTGCAGATCCGGAGATTTGGAACTGCCTAGGATTTGCTTATGCAGAAAAAGGAAACTGGCAAAAGGCCAAAGATGCCTACGATCGAGCCCTATCTATAGATCAGAAATATGCTGAGCTGCTTTTTAATCTTGGGAATGTTTATCTTTCGGAAGCAATAGAAAAAAGGAGTGTAGATCCGCTGCAAAAATCCATGGAGAATTTTCAGAAGGCCATCCATGTAGATCCAAATTATCCAGCTCCCTATTTTGGTTTAGGCAGAGTGTACAGGATCCTGCGCAATTCGGAAGGAGCCATAAAATCCCTAAAAAAGGCGGTGGAATTACAGCCTGACTTCGATGAGGCTTATTATTACCTGGGGTTGACGTATCTCGATAAAGGTGCGAAATCTCAGGCTCTAGCTTGTTTTACTATTATTAAAGAAAAATTAACCGTTTCCCGGAGACTGCGTCTACGTTTTTGTAAGCCGCAGAAATATAAGAGCGGGCTGTGATGATCCTCCGGACAGGAGGTTTGGAGTCCCGTCCGCTCATGAATGGAGACAAGAAATGAAAAAAAGAGGTGTCGTTTTGCAAATCGCGCTCATGGGGGCGCTGTTTTTTCTGCCGCTCTCTCCGGCCGCGGGGAAAGCTCCTAAGATTTCTAAAGCCGCTTCTTCCGAGCAGGCGGCACTTGCTCATACACCACCGATGGGCTGGAACAGCTGGAACAAATTTGGCTGTCATATTGATGAACAGTTGATAAAAGAAACTGCGGATGCCATGGTAGAATCCGGAATGAAAGAAGCGGGTTACCTTTATGTGATCATCGATGACTGCTGGATGGCCGAAACCCGGGATGGGAAGGAGAGGCTGCGGGCCGATTCCAAGAGATTCCCAAGCGGGATAAAAGCACTGGCAGATTATGTCCACAGCAAAGGCCTTAAATTTGGGATCTATTCGTCGGCCGGGACAAAAACATGCCAGGGGCTTCCTGCAAGCCTTGACCATGAGAAGCAGGATGCGGCGAGCTTCGCCGAGTGGGGAGTCGATTACTTAAAATACGATAACTGCAACAATCAAGGCAGGGATGCGGTCGAAAGATATGAAGCGATGCGCGATGCCCTGGATGCGGCGGGCCGTCCCATAGTTTTTGGCATTTGTGAATGGGGCCGCAACAGACCCTGGCTGTGGGCTCCTAAGATCGGAAATCTGTGGCGAACGACTGGGGACATTAGAAACAGGTGGGATAGTGTTCTCAATATTCTGGATCAACAGGTCGGGCTTTCTCGATACGCCGGTCCAGGAGCTTGGAATGATCCGGATATGCTCCAGGTTGGAAACGGCGGAATGACCTCTGTAGAGGACCGCGCTCATTTCAGTCTATGGTGTGTGCTTGCTGCCCCGCTGCTTGCGGGCAATGATCTGCGGCACATGCCCGATGTGACGCTGGAGATTCTAACAAACCGGGAAGCCATAGAAATTGATCAGGACCCGGCAGGTATTCAAGGGCACAAGTTTCGGGACGAAGGAGATCAGGAGGTATGGACCAAGCCTCTTGCCAACGGAGATTATGCTGTTGTGCTTTTGAACCGCGGCTTGAATTCTGCCTTTATGTCAGTCGGGGCCGCAGAGATAGGAATGCCGGCGGCCGCAAGGTATGTCGTAAGAGATGTCTGGGCTCATGCAGAGAAGATAACCGGGGGTAGAATTGATGCCCGGATTCCCTCTCATGGTGTGGCTATGCTCCGCGTCCGCAGCGGTTCTTGATCCAAAATGTCATCTGATCCTGTTCCTTCATCTCCTATGCTTCATGTTTGCATTATTACGATGAGCCGGAAAGTGAAGCAAAGCAGCCGAAATCTCTAAGCCATTAAGTTTAGGGTGGCCTCAGTCCTTATAGAAGATTTTAGGTTATTTGATTTTTAAGTTTGGATTTAAAGCATATAAAAAATACAAGTAAGGAGAGTGCGATGCGAAAGCGGAAGAATTCCGCAATTGTCTTATTGGCAATAGGACTGGCAGGCCTTGTTTTTGAACCGTTAGGTATTTCGCAGGAAAAGCAGCTGCCAAAATATTACAAGTACTACGGTTCTAAACAGATCCATGACACGTGGATTGATCTCAATAACAATGGAGCGATGGATCCCTACGAGAATACCCATCTGCCGATTGAGCAAAGGGTTGAGGATCTCCTTTCAAGGTTGACCCTTGATGAGAAGGTATCACAGATTGCAATGCTAAAGAAGCTGAGGGGGACGCAGTCATGTGGGGATGGAGGAGTATCGCCGGCAGTCGGTCGCTTGGGCATACCCGAATTTTCCTGGTATGCCGATGAATCCCTGCACGGAGTTCAGGCTTTCAGGCCGGCTACCGTCTTTCCCTTCAGCATAGGAATTGCTGCCACATGGAATAAAAAATTAGTTCAAGAGGTATATTCGGCTGCTGGGGATGAATTTCGGGCTGCTTTTAATGTGGGAGGCCTGAGGGGATCAGGCCTTGTTACCTGGTCTCCTGTCGTTCTCGAAATCCCGCGGAACAAAAAATATGATAGAGCTCCAGCGACCTACGGCGAAGATCCATATCTGACTTCGCGTCTTGCAGTGGCTACTGTTAGAGGTTTCCAGGGAGAGGATGACAATATCCCTTACCGAAAAGCGGTTTGTACAGCAAAGCATTTCGTGTACTGCACGGCTGGCGGTGATGAGATTCCTCTGGGAGCTCCAATCGAAGAGAGGATTACCAGGGAAGTTATCTTCCCTTCTTACAAGGCAGCCATAAGAGAAGGAAATGTGGGGGAGATCATGACTGGTGCTCAAGGCTGGGACAATTCGCCCGATCTGGGCGGGGACCCGATCAATTACAGCACAACAATACTGAAGGAAGTGCTGCGGAAGCAGTGGGATTTTGGGGGGATTATTTGCTCCGACTGTGGAGGTCTTGGAGAAGCGGGAGTAGGGGAAAACTTAATAGGAACCGCCACTGCACTCAATACTGGTCTCGATTCCAATGCATGCGGAACGGCTTACTCGAACAACCTCCCCCAGGCGGTAAAGAAGGGGCTGGTTGAGCTTGGTGCGATTGATCAAACTGTCAGGAGAATGCTTAGGGTTAGATTCCAGCTGGGTTTGTTCGATTCACCTAAGATGAGCCCTTACAACGATTTCTTCCCATCGGAAGACATCTTAAGCGAGGAAAATATTGAACTTGCCCGCCAAGCTGCCCGGGAGTCCATAGTTCTTCTAAAAAACGATACTAATCTGCTGCCTCTGGACAGGAAGAGTATCCGTTCGATTGCTGTAATCGGTCCAAATGCAGACAACATTAGAAGTTTGGCTCCCATGGACTACAATGGAACTCCCCCATACTGGGTGACCCCTCTTGAGGGGATCAAGAACGCTGTTGGCCCCGGAACGGATGTCAGAACTTCACTCTCGTTTGATTTGGACAAGGCCGAGAAGGCTGCTAAAGGAGCAGATATGGCTGTCGTGATTACCGGTCCCGATCCTGCTTTTGAAAGTACCCCTCGGGAAAATCTCAGTTTGCCGAAAGGATTCCTGCCGTTGTTGAAGGCAGTGGAAAGCACCGGCACCCCGACAGTAGCCGTTCTGGTCAACGGAACTCCCATCTCCAGCGACTGGATGAAAGAACACATCCCGGCAATCGTGGAGGCATGGTACGGCGGGATGGAAGGTGGAAACGCCATTGCCGATGTGCTCTTCGGCGACCATAATCCAGGAGGAAAGCTCCCCTGGACTTATCCCCGGGTAGGTGTCGGCCCGGTCTATTATAATTACAAACCAGGAGAAATCACTTACGATAAGAATACTTACCTGTGGCCCTTCGGCTACGGGCTGAGCTATACGGGTTTTGAGTACACCAAACTGCAAATCTTTCCCATGTCAACCGATAACGGAAATGTTAGAGTCAGCGTTGATGTAAAAAACATTGGCAAAAGGAGGGGGGATGCCGTTGTTGAAATGTACTTGAAGGATTTGAAAGCCAGTGTGCCTGTCCCGGTGAAGCAGTTGAAGGGTTTTAAGCGCATGACGCTGGAGCCGCAAGAATCGGAGACGGCCGAGTTCACACTCAATCCTGATGACATCAGCCTGCTTGACAAGAACATGGAGCCGGTGGTGGAGGCGGGGATATTTGAGGTCATGATTGGGGAGTCGTCCCAGGACATAGTTCTTAAGAATACCTTTGAGGTGACCACACCAATCAGCGCAAAGTTCAAGTATAAAAACCTCCAAGTGTCCAAGAACAAGGTGAAGCCGCTTGAGCCCTTTGAAGTCAGTGCTGCGGTCATCGGCACTGGAGGGATGGAAGAGGGAGAAGTTCGGCTCTATATTGATGGTATGCCTGTTAAGGCAACGAAAGTTTGCTTGAGTGCAGGAGAAACCAGAGATATAAGTTTGACCTTCAAATTGGACAAAGCCGGAACCCACACCGTCACTATCGGCGATTTACGTGAGATAAAGATGTCTGTGGAATAAGAATTGGGTACCTAATGGGACGTCCCTATAAAATAGGAAATATGGCCGACGGTTACCACTATTGCACTGCCGATCAATGTGTAAAGCGGCCAGGCGATGGTCAATCCCTTTGCAAGGAAGATCAGGGCGATCAGCCCGGCAAAAAATCCGAAAACCGCATCGGTTCGGCGGAGTTTTTTAGTCAGAATCCCTAATAGAAAAACACCGAGCAGTCCCCCATAGGTGTAAGAGGCGATCCCCAATCCCAACTCCACCACGGCCGGACGCTCTCCGGATGATTGAAGCTGCAGGAAGGCAAACACGAATGCCGAACCGGTGATGATGATTCCCCAGCCGATGGTGATCATCCGGGAAACCCGGAGGTCTTTTTCTGGCGTACTGTTTTTACCCCAATAAGGCTTATAGATGTCCAAAGTTGTGGAGGAGGCCAGGGAATTGATCGAAGAAGAAAGGGTGCTCATGGCCGCAGCCAGAATGGCGGCTATGATCAGACCAGATAATCCGGTCGGGAATTCCTCCACGATAAATTTTGCGAAGATCTCGTCTGTTGTGGCCAATCCCATCTGTCCGGGAGTTTGTCCGCTGTAAAATCCGAAAAGGAGAAGGCCGATGAAGAGGAAAAGGGCAAATTGAAAAAAGACCACAATCCCGCTTCCGATCAGGGCTTTTTGGCTTGATCTGAGGCTGCGGGTGGCCAGCAGCCTCTGGACGATCAGCTGATCCGTCCCATGGGAAGCGATGGAAAACACGCCGCCGCCAAAAAGAGCCACAAAAAAGGTGTATGGCTGTGCGATAAACTCTCTGAAATGCACGCCAAATCCCAGGTCCAGGAGTTTAAATTTGTCAGCCCCTTGGGCGATATGAACGGCACCACCCCAGCCCTCGGGCAGGCGCGAGAGAATAATCCCTACGGCAAAAAAAGCTCCGCCGATGTAAATGCCCATCTGGATGACATCCATCCACACCACGGCCTTGATTCCGCCCAGGAAGGTGTAGATGAGAGTCACGGCTGAGATGATGAAGATGGAAATAAGATAAATATTGAGATCCGACGTTTCGATTCCGGCGAGCCGGAGGATAATGGCAATAGGTATGGCAGAGGCAAAAAGACGGACTCCGTCGGCCAGGAGTCTTGTTACCATGAAGGTCGTGCTGGTGATGTTGCGCATGCTGCGGCCGAATCGGTTCCCGAGGAACTGGTAGGCTGTGGACAATTTGCCCTCGAAATATTTAGGCAGGAAAATAAAACTGACGGCCGTTCTTCCGAGAATATAGCCGAAAGTGATCTGGAGAAAGGTCAGATTTCCTCCATAAGCCACGGCCGGGATCGAGATAAAGGTCAGCGTGCTTGTTTCGGTGGCTACCACCGAAAACAGCACCGCCCACCAGGGGATTTTGCGGCCGCCAAGGAAATAGCCTTCTGTGGAACGCTGGCGGGCGGAAAGCATGATGCCGAACACCGCGACACCGGCCAGGTACAGGAGGACGACCAGGTAATCTATCGCCTGAAATCCCATTTTTTTGTTTTATCCTTTTTTATGATGCCGGAGAGCCGGATTATGCTTTTCCAGGTACTCTTCGAGGCCGGTGGTGTCGGCCATGGAAAGGGTTTCTTCCCAGCCGAGAGGCTTTTGTGTCTGCAGCGCTTCCAGGATCCGGAGGATGGAGAGTTCCACCTCGCTCTTCTGTCCTGCCTGTTTGGCCGTAAAATCCATGGCATCATAAAGTACGGCATTGGCCTGTTCATAGCTGAGAGGATCGGCCCTGCCCCATTTCCGGACCCATTCATCCCGGCAGATGGTGTCGTTCACGTGGCTCATGATCAGGTGGGTCGCCCGGCCGATGAGCTTGAGGTTGCTGGGATTAACGTTGGTCATTGTGTTTCCTACCACTCTCCCCATTCGGGCCATCACGGCGGTCGAATGAGTATTGAGGAGCATTTTGAGAAGGGTCTGTCTATTGACATTCAGGGGGTCCCCGGATTTCCGCATGGCCACGGGGATGAGAGCATCTCCTTTTTTATCCAGCGGCAGATGGTCGACGATCTCTCGGAATTCTTTGGGATCCTTCTCCCCGATGAGAATCAAGGCCATACGGGCGCTTTTTTCTTTAAACAGGGAAACGAATCGGAAAAAACTGGAATCAGCCCTGGTCAGTTCGTCGATTTCCTCATCCATACAGACCAAAACGCCCAGGTCCCCCATTCGAGGCCCCTTGAAATGGATATTGTTGTCAGAAAAAGATAAGTCATAGAGTTTTTTTTGATTGTTTCCCGAGTGTGAAAGACTTTTTAAGGCTGCCGCTTGGAGATAATCGTCGTCGACCAAATTCATGAAATGAGGTTTGTAAAAGGCCTCTTCCAGTCCGCGAAAATCTCTTCCCAAAAAATTCTGCCAGGCTTCCTCCTGATCCCTGCTGTCCGTCCAGACCTGGAACCAGCATCTCCTCTGCTTTTCCTGAATTGTATCCAACGGATACAGATGGAAGGTCGGGCTTCGTTCAGTACAATCGATGAATACAGTGATCAATGTTTTTTTGGCAAAATAGATGGCGTATTTTCTGCTGCGATAGGTTTCTGACTCCAATCGTGTGAAATCACTCATATTCCCGATGGAAGATCTTAAATTCTCCAAAATATCGCCGAACGCCCGCATCCGGTTCCGGACATGAAAGTTTATGGGAAAACCGACATCTTGTAATTCTTCCTCAGATAAAAGTTCCTTCAACACGCCATGAATTCCCGCCTCCAGGATGATGCCCATCAGGAAGGTCTCAGACGTTGCAGCCTGCATTCGCGTGGAGCCGGTGATAGCCTGCGGCCCGGTTGTCAGATTGATTGTTGTGATGGCCGGGTTATCGATCACCCCCCGGCTTCTTGTGAACGGCCGGATCACATCATCAGGATTGTTGTAAATGAAATACAGGTGATTTTGTGCCTCTGCGGTTCGGTCCTCTGTCGGTGGGCCGTACTGATCGAGCGCCGCCAAGACCGCGCCGATCACAGACGATGTTTCGCCTCCCTCCGTGATACAAAACACGACATCGCCTTTCTGCACTCCCCGGTCCTGGAGCTGCAGTCTTCCAACGATCTGCAGGTCTTCGAAGCCTTCCAGAGCGCTGATCAGAGCCCGGTCTCCGCCTGTCATTTCCCCGATGAGGAGGTTTTCTATATCATGAGGGACAGCCGTTTTTATTTTCTGCCACAGTCTGCTTTTTTTGATCCTTCTCCAAAAGGGCCGCCAGATTGCGCCTTCCGTCTGTTTGGCCAGCCGGCCTGTGGATCCGCAGCCGTACAGGAAAATTTTTTTCCTTTTTTTGATGGCCTGACTCACGGCGTGTGCTGCCCTATCGATGGGCGCCGGATCGTCTGCCAGGAGATGAAATTTTTGAGCAATATCCTCATCGACGGATAAGATTTGCCTGAGCCCTTCCTCCACATCGTCTTTTAAGACATAACTCAAGTTCCATGTTTGCGGGTGCCTCTGTTCTGTCAGAAGAGTGTGAAGCTGGAATTGTTTTTTGTTGTGGACATAATCCGTGGATTGAGGGGAAGGTATGATGTTCAGAAGGGTAAGAATATCCTTTCGCTTCGTCATCTTAAAAAGAGCGCTCCTCTAGCGGCCACCCGATGGCTTCCTCATGCGGCAAACGCCGATCAGGCTGCGCCTTATGAGCTGCCGCCTGAGGTTCCGAACTTTTTTCTGAGTCTTTGCTGGACGGCTTCGCTTCCCAGTCCCCGGATGGCGCCGGCGGCTATCCAGCGGGCGGCCTTGGAATCTATCTGCTGGATCTTTTGAGCAAGCGATATGGCAGTTTTATTCAGATTGGGATTGCGTTTGCCGATGTTCCTCAGCGCCCAGTTGACTGCTTTTTTCACGAAGTTGCGCTCATCTGTGGCGCCGTGTTTTATCACCGCGAACAGGGCTATGAATTTTTCGTCCTCTGCCCCCTTATCATGCCAGGCCAAACACGCAATCAACACAAAGGCTGTTCTCTTGACGAATTCCTCCTCTCTTTGGGCCCAGTCATGAATTTTTTTAACGGCCAATGGCGACTTCTCGAACAAGTTCATGCACACCTGATCACACACATCCCAGGAGTCGAAATCCTTGACCCAGTCTTCCATCTCCTGTTCCGTCAGCTTTTCGGGCTCTCCGATCATGCCCGCCACGATTCTGGCGTCGGGAATCCCGGTTTTCCACAAATCGAGCGCGAGCGTATGGTCCTTCCCGATCTCTTTGGCCAGTTTCCGCATATCCGGAACGGACACTCCCAGCCTTCCCTTCCCGACGATCGCGAAGCGGGCCATTCCTTCCAGCTGGTCCGGTCTGGCTCTGGCTTTTAATTTTTTTAACACTTCTTCAACAGAGGCCATTTGTCATTTCTCCCTAAGACAATTCTCGCGCCTCCATGTAGAACCGTTTTTCCCAGGCCTCGCCCATCGAGAATGTTTTCCGCGGCGTGGCCCCATCCAGGATAACGGTTTTGAAGAGGTCGCGTTTGTTCATGGCCGGAAGATAAAATCCCATGCTGCCCGCTTTTTTCCCCAGTTGGAAGATGGTTTCGGTGCCATGGATGTAATCGATTTCTTTGGCTCCTCCCTCTTTTAAAAAAACATCCAGGAAGTTCTGGAGGGTGCCCACCGGAAGATTGGAATCAGGGGCTGAGATCTCCATCATACCGAATTCCTCAGGAGCGATGATTCCAATTTTGTGCGGGCTGCCGTTTTGAGCATCGACTGCCGCCATCATCTCATCGGCGCTCGGTGACGCAACGAAGCGGCTTTGTCCCGGGTAGAAAGCTTCCATTTCACCCTTCACATCTCTTCCGGTTGCCAGTTTGAATATAGCCCTGTGGATGGGCTCGAAATTGAGGGCCTCATCGTGCAGGTTGACCAATTCCACGAGAGCATGCCGCAGCGGCGAGTCCATAACGGCTTCTTTGCTTGGTGCGTTTTCCCTCGTTTTTTCCCAGATGCTTTTGGCCGTGGCCAGGGAATGGTTCCCGTCTCCCATGGCGAATAAAAGAACCGGCGTTTGCGGGCTCAGGTCATATTTTTTTTCAAAAGTCTCTGGGGCCGCCAGTGCCTGGAGGCTTTCGATGATCCCGTCTTCGACTGCGGCATCATTCACCCGGAACCCGGCAAGGTGTCCGGAGTTCATCATCAGTTCGAAATCATAAAGTTTTTCCAGCCGCTCCTTGTTCTGCGTCAGCGGACCGATGACCGTGTTGCCCGGATCATCGATCAAGACCATGATATGCGGAACCTCCAGCGGCGCACCCTCTCGTATTTTGACCCGGGGGGGGATCCGCTCGAGGATCGTTCCTTCCGTGGCCCGGACAAGACTGGAAGATCCTTTGTGGAAGTCATACTGTTCCAGATCGATACACACCATAATGCCCTTGCGGATTTTTTGGCCGGTTTGACGTTCCACATACACAAACCCGCGTTTCTGTTCGAACAGGCCTTGATCCAGGTATCGGAGCATGTGCTTGCGGATGCTGGCGATTCTGGCTTCCGGTTTCTGTTCCCCCAGAAAGACCTCCGGATAGATGAGATTCAATGTGGATGGGGCCTCACCGACAAAGTTCCTGACGTTCTGCCAGTAATCGGGCTCTGAAGTGTACTGATCGCAGGCGATAACAGCCCACTTGCTGAAGTCTGTGCCGGCTTTGGGCATCAAGATTTCCGGAATTCCGATGGCGATGGATTCATATGTTTTCATCATTATTCCTTTTTACCTGAATTATCCTGAATTATTCATAAATATGATTTTTTTTACCGGAATTTGAAATTTAAGGGACACGTTACCGATTTTAAAAAAATCGGTACATGTCCCGAATTTCCGGTAACGTGTCCCTTAATTTTAAGCTTGCACATGAATTATCCAGGTTATTTATAAAAACTGCTC
The DNA here is from genome assembly GCA_964580235.1 of uncultured Eubacteriales bacterium. Lineage (GTDB taxonomy): Bacteria > Acidobacteriota > Aminicenantia > Aminicenantales > Aminicenantaceae. Next base: position 19,568 of record CAZOJY010000009.1, read on the forward strand.
TGGAAGTTTGAATGTACCAAACGTTGCTCGAGCAGTCAATAAAGGAACGGAATTAAACCTGTGAAAGCATTCACTGTGGTCTTCAAGATTTTTCAGACGTTTATTTTGTGATCACAACTCCGGGCTTTTCCCAGGTCAACTCTCCTTTCTCCACGACAAATGCCCCGCTGATCAGGACATAGGAGATTCCCTTGTTATATTGATGGGATTCAAAAAAGGCCGCGGTATCTCTGATCGCAGCCGGTTGGCGTTGGATTTATATTGGATTTTGAAATTTTTACGATTGGCCAGCAAAGGCCAAAACCGTGGTGCTTACCGCCCTGATAATTCAGGGAGGTTGCGTTTGAAGCCCATTTTGATTATCGTATATGTAACCGGCATCATATTTTCATAAGCCAATCTATGTGTCATTAAATTTGTTATCCAGGAGTGAGAAAAAATGGCTGTGAAAGCAATAATTCGGGAATACAGGCCGGAAGATTTGGAACAGGTGCTCGGCCTGGTCAAAGAACTTGAAACCGAGATGGCTGAAAAGTTTCCCGACCTCAAGATCAAATCCGGGAGATTGACTTACAAAAACCGGTACTTGAATCTCGAAAACAAGTACAGAACTTTTGTCGCTCTTGTTGATGGCAGGGTGGTGGGATATCTCATGGGCTACCCTTCCGTCGGCGCACCCGAGGTGGACTGCATGCATGATGATCTTCCGGTGACAGCCGGCCAGGTGCCCCCAGAATTTTATCTCCAGATCACGTACGTGTCCAAACCTTTCCGGAACCAGGGGATATCCAAGATGCTTCACAAAAGGATTGTGAAATATGCCCGGGAACAGGGGCATAAAGAGGTCTATGCCTGTATTGCCAAGTGGAACGGCCCGGAAATCAGTGTCATCAAATCTCTCAAATTCAAGATCAAAGACCTGGGCTACCGATACCGCATGAGCCTGAAACTGTAAAGTTTTCTCTACTCCTCCACTTTAATCACGACAGAGGAACTCTTCCATTTATTTTTTTGTTTGTACGCGACGGCTTTGATCCTGTGAAGGCCGGGCTCTAAATTTCAATGCTGATTCTATGACCCCGGAACAATGTTCTGTGGCAATGTTTTTGAGAAGGCAGGCCACACCAGGTGACTCCTAAGATGTTATGCATGACTTCTGTTTTACGAGAAAAATGGGTTTGTTTTTAAAATATTTGATGAAGGAATTAGGTATAAGGAGTATGAGACAAATTCAATTTATGATTTGAAAAATTTGAGAGGAGATAAGCATGATCCCACTCGTTGAAAAAAATGATGAGATACCGATCTGCCCCCATTGCAACTCACAACTCACATCCCTTGCCTTCCGTGAGTTGCGCGCATTTTTAGGCAGACGTTATATTTATTTTTGCCTCAGCTGCCACAAAATCCTGGGGATTTCCCACAGAAAAGGTTTCTGGATGGGATAAAAAACTTGGGCATGGATCCTGTTTATGAATCCCAAAACCTCATTTTCATTGATAATTGGCCTTTCCTTGTATCGCAGGTTAGCTGTATCTACATAAAAGTTTTGTCAAGATTGAAAAAAATAAGCAAAAAAGCCGATGTGTCGTACAGGCCGTGCATCAGGATAGGAACCCAGAGATTACGGCCGCTCCCGAGATAAAACAGGGAGTACAGCAGACCGACTATTGCAAGGAGGATAACACCTGATATGCCCTGATAGGTATGCCCGAATCCAAACAGAAGGGAATTGACGATGCAGGCTGAAATCCACCCGACGTTTGTATGCCGGAATGCGCGCGCTAATGTATTCATCAGATACCCGCGGAAGATCAGCTCTTCTCCGAAGGCGGCCAGGGTCCAGGCAACAAGGAGTCCAATGAGGAGAGCCGGAACATTTCCACGCAGTACATCGAACTGGCTCCTGTCCACAGACCGTCCGGTGAGGCGTATCACCACTGGCAAACTGAGGTTCACCACGATATATAGAGTTATCAGGCCTCCGATGGCCAGCAGAATTGTTTTGCGCCAGCTCACAGGTTTGGTCAATCCGTATTCCCGCCAGCTGCTCCGGCGGAGCCACAATACCAGGCGGATGAATCCCAGTGCCAAAAGGATGCTCAAAAGAGTCAGCAAGGCACTCCTGGATTTATTTCCCCACCAGAGCAGCAGTCCTGAAACAGAAAATATAAATACCAGAATGCTTAATTCCATCCAGAGATTTTTAAAGAATGACGGATTGACGGTTTTTTCCTCGAAATCGATCATCGCTTATTCATCTACATGATTCCATCGTATTATACAAGATGCTCAGGCTTTGCCGCGATGAATGATAAGAACTGCTTTGGGAAAAAAACATGAATTATGTCATCGGCATTTTTTATGTATAATTCGGGTAAAAGTGTTCTTTTTTATTGGCGGTATCCAGCCCAAAACTGTCCGGTTGGACAAGCAGGGACGACTGTGCTCGGTTTTCGGCTGCGGTCCCTGCTAAGGGAAAAGGATTACGCCGTCATAAAAATCCCAGTTTCCGGATGAACAGATAACATCCCAGGCCAAAGATAATCCTTGCGGCATACACGATCCAGGCGGTGCTGCCGAAGGAAATGATAGCGGGAATGCCGAACAAAAGGGCTGCTATCCCCAAAAGAATCAATTTTTCTTTGAACTCCGCAGAAAGGAATGCCAGGACAAAGAAAACGAGCACAAGGAAATTTATGATTATCGGGTATGGATTCTGTAACATTTCTTCAACAATCCCTGATTGTTATTATATGGATTTTGTGAAAATATTTACAGCTCAGACCTGATAACGCGGCCTCCTCTATTTGTTATACCAGAGATCCTGGAGGATGGATGCGTATTTGGTGAATTCTTTTCCATTCACGGTCAGGACGATTCGATACTCTCCAAGAGGAGCTGGCGGCCCCATTCTCATCCGTCCACCGAATCCCATGGCCGCAAAGCGCCTCATCCGTTCCCTCATCTGCTTTTCTTGGGCCTCCGTGCGTTCTACGCGTTTGGTCATATCCCAGACCACCTTGTTGATTCCCGAATCTTTTGTGCCTTCGATTTTATTGATGAGGATGTTGCCCTTGAAGACTTCGATTTTCACATCTCCCTGGGATTTCTGCTTCAAGTAGTAATAAACCACGATTTCCATGGGCTCGCTCTGGCCGTTATAATTGGAGCTGCTGGATTCATTCAGGCTGTTGTTGACCCACCGAATCTTGGATTCGACGTCAAAAAGATAAGCATCTTCTGCCAGCACATCCTGTGTCAATTCTGCCAGAGGGGATATATCTGCAATATAAATCCCCCGCCCATGGGTAGCCACAATGAGGTCGTTTTCCCGGGGGTGAATTTTAAGGTCTTGGACCGGTTGGGTGGGCATGTTGTTTTTCATCTTATTCCAGCTTTTTCCGCCGTCTATTGAGACATACACGGCAAACTCCGTTCCCACAAACAAAAGGTCGGGATTTTTGTAGTGTTCCCTGATCACATTGACAGGCTCATCGGGAAGATTGGCTGCGATAGAAGTCCAGCTTTCTCCATAATCTGTTGTTTTGTACACAAAAGGCCGGAAATCATCCCGTCTGTATCCTGTGTAGGAGACATAAGCTGTGCCGGGGTTATTCGGAGAGGCGGCCACCCGGCTGACCCAGTATCCCGGGTTTCCGGTGATTTTGTCGTTGCATTTTGTCCAGTTTTTGCCGTCGTCCTTTGTGATCCAGACATTGCCGTCGTCCGTGCCAACCCAGAGCAGGCCCGGGACAAGAGGGGATTCGTCGATTGTCGTGATCGTGCAGTACTGGATGTTTCCATCACCGCCCTTGCCCGTGGTGAGTTTGCTCGGGTCGTTCGTGGTCAGGTCCGGACTGATCTCCCTCCAGTTTTCCCCGCGGAAGGTCGATTTCACCACAACATTGCCCGCATGATAGATGACATCGCCGTTATGAGGAGAAACAAGAATCGGCGCACACCAATTCCATCGGAGCTTGGAATTTTGGCTGCTGTAAGCGATACGCTTACTCTCTCCTGTTTTCAGATCAAACCGCTGGAGGGGGCCGAACTGGGATTCGTTGTACACATAGCGGTTGGTCTCCCAGTCGAAAACGTTGTACATGCCGTCCCCGCCTCCGACTCTTTCCCAGTCCTCGAAATGGATGATACGTCCATTCCGGCTGGTGCTCGGTCCCATCTTGGAGCCATTATCCTGGAGACCTCCGGCAACTCTATAGGGGTAGGAGAAGTCATATCCCACGGCATAAAATTGGGCCAGTGGCAGGTTGTCTGGATGATACCAGTTTTTTCCTCCATCGTAAGTTATGCCCAATCCATGGTCATAGCCGAGGAGAATGTGGTTCGAATTGGCGGGATCGATCCACAAGGCATGGTCATCCCCTCCGAATCCCAGGGGCCGCCGCTGCCATGACTTTCCCCCGTCTTTTGTCCCCCAGGATGAAGCGCTCAGCACGTGGACGACCTGGTCGTTATTTGGGTCGATCCGGATCTGGCCGTAATAATACCCGGGAGCGCCGCCGATGTTCTGATCGTCAGCGTTTACTTTTTTCCACGTTTCTCCCGCATCCTCAGAGCGGTACACTTCGCCGCCGATCATGCCGCGGCTGGATTTTCCCGCGCGAAGTTCTTGGTATCTTTCTTCATCGGACATGTCCTTTTTGTTTGCGTTTTCAATGCAGGCGTACAAAATGTTGGGATTCCTCAGGTAAACGTCGATACCGATGCGTCCCAGCATCCCCCCCGGCAGCCCTCCGCCCAGTTTTTTCCAGGTTTTGCCGGCATCCGTTGTTTTGTGGATACCGCTTCCCGGTCCTCCTAAATTAAAGGTCCATGGCAGACGTTCCTTATCGTAGGCCGCTGCATATAAAATATCAGGATTGGTGGGATCCATCACCACATCCACAACTCCGATGTGCCGGTCACGAACGACCGGACCTAAAATTTTTGCCCAAGTTTTTCCCCCGTCCCTTGTCATGTACAAACCCCGTTCAGGATTCATTGAATACAGATGTCCGAGGGCGGCCACATAAACGATATCAGGATTAGTGGGATGGATCACGATCCGGCCGATGTGATGAGATTCTTTGAGGCCCATGTTTTTCCAGGTTTTGCCGGCATTGGTGGATTTGTACACACCATCTCCCCAGTAAGAGCTTCGAGAGTTGTTGGCTTCTCCCGTCCCGATCCATACGATATCGGGATCCGAAGGGGCGACAGCCACATCGCCGATCGAAAAAACTTTTTCATTTTCGAATAACGGTTCGAATGTGATACCGTTGTTGGTCGTTTTCCACAGGTGGCCCGAAGCCGTGGCTGCATAAAATGTTGTCGGGTCCTGTTGAACGACGGCAAAATCCACAAATCTTCCGCTCTGGCGCGTCGGACCAATCGAACGGTAATTCAAATTTTTCAACGAATCTTTGTTCAGAGATTGAGAAAAACCCCATGAAAATAGAAACAGAATGCATAAAATTGCATTAAAAAAAAGAAAAAATTTTCTGTGCTGTTTTTTCATCGTTCTCCTCCGCTTAATTATTTATACCTGCCATGCCCGAAGATTATGGCTGCGGCAAGACCGTGACGTATGAGCTGGATAATTAAGTCTATGTGAATATCATATAATAAGCTGAAGGTCAACACGGGTTGGACGTTGAAATTCTTCGGCATATTCATTAATATAGGGGAAGTGTGGAGATTCAATGATAAAAGCGACAACAATCATCTGTATACGCCATAAAGGAAAGGTCGCCATTGCTGGCGATGGCCAGGTGACCCTGGGACAGACGGTGTTGAAAAAAAAGGCCAACAAAATTCGGATTCTGTACAAAGGGAATGTCCTGGCCGGATTTTCCGGAGCAACCTCGGATGCCTTTGCTCTTTTTGCACGCTTCGAGACAAAATTGGAAGAATACCAGGGAAATCTTTCCCGGGCAGCCATCGAGCTGGCCAAGGACTGGCGAATGGACAAAGCACTTCGCCGTCTGGAAGCCCTTTTGATCGTAGCGGATAAGGATTTTTCCTTCCTGATTTCCGGGACCGGGGATGTGATAGAACCGGATGATGGCATCCTGGCGATCGGTTCCGGAGGAGCCTATGCCCTGGCGGCCGCCCGAGCATTGATCAAGCGAACAGACCTAGCTGCCAAGGAAATAGCCGTTGAGACCATGAAGATTGCATCCGAAATATGCGTGTACACCAACGATCAAATCATCGTAAAGGAACTTTAGATGGCTATAGCACTCCCAGAAAGTCTTGAAAAAAAGCAAAAAAAATATGATGGAGCCGAGCTGACACCCCAGGAGATCGTGGGAGAACTCGATAAGTATATCATCGGGCAAAAGGCAGCCAAAAAAGCCGTTGCCATCGCCCTTCGAAACCGGTACCGGCGCCAAAAGCTTCCGCCAGAACTGGCTGATGAAATTGCCCCAAAAAATATTTTGATGATTGGCCCGACTGGTGTAGGAAAAACAGAAATATCCCGCAGGCTGGCCAAGCTTACGTCCTCGCCATTTCTCAAAATCGAAGCCAGCAAGTTCACCGAGATTGGCTATGTGGGCCGGGATGTAGAATCCATGATAAGAGACTTGGTCCGGATTTCCGTTGAGATAGTCAAACAGGAACAGATCGACGTGATAAAGGAAAAGGCCGAGAAAAATGTGGAGGAAAAGATACTGGACATTTTGCTTCCTCCTCTGAGACGCCAATCCCCTGATCAGGCTCAGGAGGAAATGGAGAGATTCAAAGAAACCCGGGAAAAACTGAGGAGGCAATTCAGGAAAGGCGTGCTGGATGACCGGCTCATCGAGATCGAGACCAGAGAGAGGATGGCATCTCCGTTTGAGATATTCTCCTCAAGCGGTGTTGAAGAGATAGGCATCCACATCCAGGAAATGATTCCCGGATTAATGGGGGGAAAATCGAAGAAAAGAAAAGTTAAAATTTCTGAAGCAAGAGAATATTTGCTGGAAGATGAACAACAGAGATTGATCGATATGGACTTGGTCTCCCGTCTGGCCATAGAGAGAGCTGAGCACACGGGAATCATTTTTCTGGATGAGGTGGATAAGATTTCTGGACGCGAGTCCGGCCGAGGCCCTGAAGTCAGCCGCGAGGGAGTGCAGAGAGATCTGTTGCCGATAATCGAAGGTACGACCGTGAATACCCGGTACGGATTGGTCCGCACAGATCATATTCTTTTTATCGGAGCCGGTGCCTTCAATGTGGCCAAACCTTCGGATCTGATCCCAGAACTTCAGGGACGATTTCCGATTCGTGTGGAGCTAACCTCCCTGGATAAGGGCGATTTTATACGCATTCTGACCGAGCCTGAAAATGCGTTAATCAAGCAATACAAAGCTTTGATGGGGACGGAAAGTCTTCGTGTCGGATTTGCCCAAGATGCGATCGAAGAAATCGCAGAAATCGCAGAAAAAGTGAATGAATCCACAGAAAACATCGGAGCGCGAAGACTTCACACGGTTATGGAAAAGGTCATGGAAGAAATTTCATTTTCCGCACCGGATATGAAAAAAAAGAAAATTGTAATCGACGAAAAATATGTGCAAAAACAGCTCAAAGATATTGTCAAGGACGAAGACTTGAGTCGCTTCATTCTTTGATGAAGAATATTTTTTCAGTCTTTTTTGCAACAATTCTTCTGCTTTCTTTTCTCTCTTGCGGGAAAAAGGGAGAAATTCTGCCTCCGCTTGTGCGGTTTCCGCAGACGGCTGAGGACGTCCGGGCCGCCCAAAGGTCTGACCAGATAATTCTGACATGGCAAAACCCGATATCCTATGACGATGGAAGCCCCCTGTCCGCAATCGAGGAGATCGAAGTTTGGGTTCTCGAGGTCCCAACAGATAAGGAAGCAGGAACATCCGAAGTTGGCATAGAAGAATTTAAGCTGCGGGCAGAACTTTTTGCCACCATCACAAAAGATCAGATTTCTGATAAGGCTGTCCCAAAAGGCTCCTCGAAGGGACAGATGTCTTATTCCTACATGTTAGCAGGGAAGGATTTTTTATCAAAGAAATACACGTTCGGGCTTCGCATAAAAGAAAAAAAACGATATTCTCCTTTCTCGGTTTTGGTATCCCTGAGGCCGGCAGTCCTTCCCCTCCCACCCACAGATCTGGCGGCTGTGGTTTTCCCTGATCGGATTGAGATCAAATGGCATCCTCCTGCCGAACAGCAGGATTCGGCTTCCCCTGCCAATATAACAGGGTATAACATCTATCGCTCTGAGGAGGGAGGAGAACCGCAGCGTCTGAATGCCGTCCTGATTGAAGGAGAAGAATACAACGATAAAAACTTCATTTTTGGGCAAACGTACAGATATTTTGTTAGATCTTCTGCCGCGGAGGTCTCCCCCTATCTGGAAAGTGAGGATTCCAGGATGGTCGAAATCTCGGCCAGGGATACCTTCGCTCCGGAGCCGCCGAAAGGCTTGATTTCTGTGGCAGGCCAGAATGTCCTGTCCATCAGTTGGGATGTGAACACGGAGGAGGATTTGGACGGATACCGGGTTTGGCGCCGGGAAGAAGAGGCCGAAGAATTTCGCCTTCTCACTCGGGATCTGATCAAAGAGAATTCCTTTAATGACGGGACTGTAGAGAAGGGGAAAATATATGTCTATGCTGTCACGGCTCTGGACAAGAACGGAAACGAGAGCCAAAAATCGAAGAATATCTCAGATATGATAAGAGAGAGGCTGCGATGAAGATTTATCGCTTTAAACACACCGACAAAATATCCTATGGAATTTTGAAAGAGGATAGACTTTATCCTGTCCAAGGATCGGTATTTCGAAAATTTAAAACCGCAAAAAATGGCATATCTATTGGGGAGGTTACTCTTCTTCCGCCTGTTATTCCCTCTAAAATAATCGCGATCGGCTTGAACTACAAAGATCATGCCATGGAGCGGGGAAAACCGCTTCCGGAAGAACCGTTGATTTTTCTCAAGCCTTCTTCAGCAGTTGTGGGGCCAAAAGATATCATCGTCTACCCTACCATGACAAAACGTGTCGATTTTGAAGGAGAATTGGCTGTGATCATAAAAAAGAAGGCGAGCCGCCTCCATCCGGACGATAAGATCGATGACTATATTCTCGGCTACTCCTGTTTCAACGATGTGACTGCCCGCGATCTTCAGGCGAAAGATATTCAGTTCACTCGTGCAAAATCTTTCGATACTTTTGCCGCTCTCGGTCCGTGTATCGCCACGGATATCGACCCGTCAAGGCTGAGGATCAAGACCTTCCTGAACGGAAAATTGAAGCAGTCGGGAAATACGCGGAACCTGATATTTTCCGTGCCCTTTTTGGTGCGATTCGTATCGAACATCATGACCTTGAATCCTGGGGATGTCATTACCACAGGGACGCCTGCGGGAATCGGCCCGATGGTGCCTGGTGACAGAGTGGATGTTCAGATCGAAGGGATCGGAACCCTATCCAACACGGTCATGAAAATCTGGGATGAGACATTAACCCAGTAGATCATCGGATCCTGTCCGCTTTGGGTGATGATGATCACTTGGAATCGAACAGAAACATCCGTCTCATCCTGAAAAAAATGACGATAGGCACTTTAAAATATTTTCGGAGTTTGATAAATTTTTTCAAGGATATTTTTCGAGATGAATGCTGAGAGGCAAAATATGAACAATCAAAATTTACTTTCTTTAAGGATTCGAATCGTCCTGTTGCTTTTCATCGTTTTGCTGGCAGCGTGTGCCATGGACACCGGAGAGGCCGAGGAAGTGGACCGCTGGCTTGTTCCGCAGAACATCCGGGAGGCCGTCTTGAATGAATTCTCGGGAGAGTTGGCCTTGCGGCATGTGGAAATCTTGGCTGTGGACCGGGATCGCCAAGAAGAGGAATATGCCGGACAGTTTATGGAAACGAAATATGTCAGCCGCATGGCCGAACAATACGGCCTTTCTGAAGTCAAAGTGGACTTTTTTCCTTCAGACAAGATTTGGGATGCGGTGGAAGCTGAGCTCTGGATAATCGAACCGGTAAAAAAGAAAATCGCCGGGCTTGAAATCATTCCTGAAGCTCTGGCGTCCGGCAGCCGGGATGCGGAAATTACGGCGGAAGTGATCTACGTCGGAGCCGGGAGGGATAAGGATTTCAGAGGGAAAAAAGTCAAAGGGAAGATCGTCATGGGCTCAGGTTCGGTCAATGGCCTATTCCGCTCCGCAGTGAGCAAACGGAAAGCCGCTGGCGTGTTGGGAACCGGCAGTTCCGGCGTCAACCGGGGTTATCCTGGCGCTTCACCCACCCAGATCGGGTGGCAGTCGGTTCGTCCTCAGAAAGGCGAAAAAGGGTTCGGATTTGTGCTCTCCAAACGGCAGCATGATGAAATTCGTTCCTATCTGGATGAGAATAAAAAAGTCATGATGAAGGCGCGGATCCGAACCCAAATGCTTCCTTATAAAATGAACGTGGTGTCTGCTGCCATCCCCGGGACAGATCCCGAGGCGGGCGAGCTGCTGATGGTCGCCCATCTCTTCGAACGGATCGCAACCCCAGGAGCCAATGACAATTGTTCTGGAGTGGCCACCATTCTGGAAGTCGGACGCACGCTGGCTAAACTCATTTCTCGTGGAATTCTGGAAGCTCCCCGCAGGACCATCCGGTTTTTGTGGGTGCCCGAGATCAGAGGCACCCGTGAATTCATGTACAAATATCCCCAATTACAGGATAAGCTGATGGCCGTGCTCAATTTCGATATGACCGGAGCTGATCTAAAAAGCACCGATGCATATTTGCGTATGAAAAAAACTCCCGACTCCTGCCCCAGTTACTTGAACGATCTCATAGCCAATTTGCTGCTTTGCGTCGATCAGACCTTTATCCGAACCCAAATGGGAACCAACAGCCAGTTCAACTATCGGCTCTGCCCCTATATCAGCGGCAGTGATCACACCGTCTTCCTGGCTGCGGGAATCCCTTCCATGCAGTTCAATTATTACAGCGATAATTTTTATCACAGCAGTGAAGACCGGTCGAAGCATGTGGACCCCACGGAGATGAAGCGTGTGGGCTTTATGGCCGCAGCCGGCTTTTATTATATCGCGACAGCCGGCGCTTCGGAGGCGCAGGATCTGGCTTGGGAAAGTGCAGCTAATGGAGAAAAATGGATGGCAGAAGTCTCCCGACAAAGCATCATTCTGCTGCAGAACCACGCCAAAAAAATCCATTCCGGCTATCTGGCTGCCCTTAATAAAATGGAAGGGGCTTTTCTGCGGGCGCGGGGCAACCTGATGTCGGTTATGGACATTTCCGATGCCGATGAGGTTGCGGGCCTGCTGGCCCAATTGAAAGCAGTCTTGGAGTCCAGCCGCGGAAATCATACGGCCCTGCTCACGAATGTGTATCGAGCCCGCTGCTCTGCTCTGGATGTTGAACCCCAAGAAATTTCCCCTACCGAGCAAGAAGAACTTTATCGCCACTTGGTTCCGTGTAAATTGTACCCTCTCTACAGCGAAGATTACAAAACCCGGAATGAAAATGTCAACAAACACATTCCTAAAAAAAGCCCCAGGATAACGCGTCTGGCCCGCTCCGAGATTCCCATTCTCATCGATAGTAAGCGCAGCATGCTGGACATCTACCGGATCGTCCGGGCCGAATACGGATTCGTCAACACAACCAGCGACGAATTCAAATACGCCTATGTCATTACCCCCGACTCGCCCGATGTGCAGCTGCAGTCTGTGGTTGATTATATCACGGCAATGGAAAAAGCGGGGCTTGTGGAGATCGAGCAAAAATAAAGACTGGAGAGGAGGAAAAAATAGACTTTTTCACCAAATTGTATTAACCTGAACTATTCATAAGCATGTTTTTTTTCCGGGATTTAATACCATAGGCATTGAAATCAGGGACATGTACCGGTTAAGCTCGTACATGAATAATTCAGGTTAAATAGAGAGAGCAGACGAGATGCGAGATTTTTTATTCTGATATTTGGGAGGTGCTCATGAAATTCTTTTTGGACACGGCCAATGTCAAACAGATAAAAGAAGCGGCGGGTTGGGGAATCCTCGATGGCGTCACAACAAATCCCAGCCTCCTTGCTAAAGAAAATGCGAAATTCGAAGACCTGATCAAGGAGATTTGCGATATCGTTCTCGGTCCGGTCAGTGTGGAGAGTGTATCGACAAGAGCCGAAGATATAATCCAGGAATCCAGGAAACTGGCTGCATTGGCGGATAATGTTGTCGTAAAAATACCGATTTGTTTGGAGGGGCTCAAAGCGACAAAAGTTCTTGCCCAGGAAGAAATACACATCAACACGACCCTGATCTTCTCGTCCATGCAGGCGTTGTTGGCAGCTAAAGCTGGAACCAGATACGTGAGCCCTTTTGTCGGACGGTTGGATGACGTTTGTCATGTTGGAATGAACGTTGTGGATGAGATCTTGACCATCTTTGACAACTATGGAATAGATGTAGAGATTATTGTAGGAAGCATCAGGCATCCCCTCCATGTGGTGGAAGCAGCAATGATCGGAGCGGATATTGCGACCATTCCTTTTGGTGTTATCGAAAAACTCGTAAAACATCCGCTGACTGACATCGGGATGGAAAAATTTCTGAATGATTGGAAAAAAGTCAAAAAGAACTGATATCTGAAACATCATTATGCCGATCGATAAAAAATTACAGGAGTTGAGGCGGCGGGAAAAGCTTGCAGAATTTGGAGGCGGAAAACAAAGAATAGATCGGCAGCACCAGGCCGGCAAACTCACGGCGCGGGAACGAATAAACCTGTTGCTGGACGAAGGGTCCTTTCAAGAAACAGACAAACTCGTGGTTCACAATTGCCATGATTTCGGTATGGAAAAAAAACGGGTTTATGGGGATGGAGTCGTCACGGGATACGGAACCATCGAGGGACGAACCGTATACATATTTGCTCAGGATTTCACCGTGTTCGGCGGGTCATTGAGTGCGGCCAATGCTGCAAAAATTGTCAAAATAATGGATTTGGCCATGAAGGTCGGAGCTCCGATGATCGGTCTCAATGATTCGGGAGGAGCGAGGATTCAGGAAGGCGTGGAAAGTCTAGGAGGATATGCGGACATTTTTTTGCGGAATGTGTTGGCTTCGGGAGTTATTCCTCAAATTTCCGCGATCATAGGGCCATGTGCCGGAGGGGCCGTATATTCACCGGCCATGACAGACTTCATTATCATGACAAAAGGGATAGGAAATATGTTTATCACCGGCCCTGAAGTCATAAAGGCTGTGACGCATGAGGATGTCTCCATGGAAGAACTGGGAGGAGCGGAGACTCATAATGCCATCAGCGGTGTCGCCCATTTTGCAGCGGCAAATGAAGAGCAGACTCTGGCTCTGATCCAAGAATTGCTTTCCTTTATCCCGGATAACAACATGGAAGATCCCCCCGGAAAGGAGACGTTTGATCCTCCTGACCGTATTAATGAGGAACTGAATTTTATCGTTCCCGATGACCCGAACCAACCTTACGATATCCGTAAGATCGTGGCGGAGGTTTTGGATGACAATTATTTTTTTGAAGTTCAGGAGCATTATGCCAAGAACATCGTGATCGGATTTGGGCGCCTGGCCGGAAAGTCCATCGGGGTGGTAGCCAATCAACCCGATCATCTGGCTGGAGTGCTGGATATCAATTCCTCGGATAAAGGGGCCCGGTTTGTCCGGTTCTGCGATGCCTTCAACGTCCCTTTGATCACTTTTGAGGATGTGCCGGGTTTTCTTCCCGGTGTGGCCCAGGAACATGGTGGAATCATCCGCCATGGCGCCAAACTGTTGTATGCTTTTTCTGAAGCAACCGTTCCTAAAATCACGGTTATTACACGAAAAGCCTATGGCGGAGCCTATTGTGTTATGGCCTCCAAACACATCCGTGCCGATGTCAATTATGCCTATCCGACGGCAGAAATTGCCGTCATGGGGCCGGAAGGAGCTGTGAAAATCGTCTACCGGACTGAAATGAATGGGACAGAAGACAAAGAAAAGCTGCGTGTGAAAAAGGTGAGTGAATTCAGAGAAAAATTTGCCAATCCTTATATTGCCTGCGAAAAGGGATATGTCGATGAAATCATCGAACCGAAAATGACGAGACCCAAGCTGATCGCGGCTTTAAAAATGCTGGAGAATAAAAGAGATCAAAATCCCCCGAAAAAACATGGAAACATTCCGCTTTAGCGGATGATCCGGATTCCTCCAGGCAAAAAATGGTAAAAACATTCAAAAAAATTCTCGTGGCGAACAGAGGAGAGATCGCTGTGCGTGTTATCCGAACGTGCAGAGAAATGGGAATCATTCCTGTTGCTGTCTATTCCGATGCTGATAAATTGGCTCTGCATGTCAGATTGGCGGATGAAGCTTATCCTTTAGGAGAGGCAAAACCATCCGCCAGCTATTTGAACATCGAAAAGATCATCGAAGTGGCCAAGGAATGCGGGGCTCAGGCCATTCACCCTGGGTATGGATTTCTTGCAGAAAATCCCAAGCTTGTCGGAAGATGTGAAAAAGAGGGGATTGTTTTCATCGGTCCTCCTTCAAGAGTCATGGGGATCATGGGAAAAAAAACCGCATCCCGCATGAGGATGGTTGAGGCCGGCGTGTCTATTATTCCGGGGACTCTCAAACCGGTTGAAGATGAAAAAAACCTTGGAACAGAGGCAGAAAAAATCGGTTTCCCTCTTATTCTCAAAGCATCTGCCGGAGGCGGCGGAAAAGGTCTGCGTCTGGTAAAATACAAGAAAGACCTTGTTTCGTCTTTCCACCTGGCGCGCTCAGAGGCAGAATCCAGTTTTGATGACTCCGCCGTCTACATCGAAAAATATATCGAGGAGCCTCATCACATCGAGGTTCAGATTCTCGCGGATAACTTCGGAAATATTGTTCATTTAGGCGAAAGAGAATGCTCGATTCAGAGGCGCTATCAGAAAGTCTTAGAAGAAACGCCATCTCCATTTCTGGATGAAAAAACGCGGCATAAAATGGGACAGGTGGCAGTTAAAGTTGCTGCTGCTGTCGATTACCGGAATGCAGGCACAGTGGAATTTGTCGTGGACCGGAATAAGAATTTTTATTTTTTGGAAATGAACACCCGACTTCAGGTCGAGCATCCCATAACAGAAATGGTCACAGGGATTGATCTTGTAAAATGCCAGATTGAAATCGCAGCTGGCCAGACGCTCTCTTTTCACCAGGAGAATATTATTCCCCGAGGCTGCTCTCTGGAATGCCGCATCTATGCCGAAGATCCTGACAATGATTTCATGCCCTCACCAGGAAAAATTGTTCATCTTCTTACTCCTTCAGGAGGATTAGGTGTTCGTGATGACAACGGCGTCTTTGAAGGTTATGAAGTACCGATGGAGTATGATCCCCTGCTGTCCAAACTTATCACCTGGGGACAGACACGGACAGAAGCGATTCATCGCATGCTGCGTGCTCTCTCCGAGTACAAAATATACGGTATCAAAACCACCATCCCCTTCTTCAAACGCATTCTTCAAGACGCCCAATTTTTTTCGGGTGATTATAATACGCATTTTATTGTCAACATGAAGAGTGAAAAACATCGGGAAAAGTCTCAGGATAAAATAGTTGCCCTTATAGCTGCGGGAATTAAGAAATACCGTGAGAGCGGGATGGGAACGGGATTCTCTAAAAAGCAAAGAAAGAGCAGCTGGAAGATACATGGGAGATGGCAAAGCCTTCGTTAAGATGAAAGTTTCATTTTGGCTTGATGAAAAGGAATTCAGGTTGGAGCTATCCCTGACAAAAAGGAATGATGTCCTGGTTTCTTTGGGCAATAACAAATACAGGATTTCTGCCGCATTCCTCAGCCCGAATGAAATTTTGCTCAATATCGATGGCAAGATTCATGATGTTATAGTCAATTCCAACACGACATCCTATACCGTTTATGTAAACGGACAATGTTTCCAGATAGAAAGAAAATCCGCTCTTCAAGTTCTTGGTCCAAAAACTGGAAAACAGCACAAGGTCAATGTGGAAACATCCATGCCTGGGAGGATTGTGAAAATTCTGATAAATGAGGGAGAAGAGGTTGAAGAAGGTCAAGCGGTATTGATTCTGGAGGCTATGAAGATGCAAAATGAGATCAAATCTCCCCAATCCGGACGCATAAGCAAGATCTGTCCTAAAGCCGGAAAATTAGTTGAGACAGGGGCTCTCCTTTTTACCGTCGACTAATCCTTAATTATTTTTAGAAAATACTGACACCCTAATCCATCAACAAAACTGCACTCTTATATACCTTAATGTTGGGGTGGGGCGGGTTGGCGTTGGGGCGGGAAATTTATATTTCAGGCGAAAAATGCTATATTTATAGGCGGATGTATTTATCTGTCATTAAACTGAAAAAGAAATTCAAGAGATGGATTTTTCTGTCTGTCCTTTTTTTAGTTCTTTTTGTGGCAGGTGTTATTGCGAAGAACATTTTTCTCCACCAGATTCAGAATAAAATCCAGGAAAATTTCGGGTATTCTGAATTTCGGCTGTCATTTTTTCCTCCTGCACTCATCCTTAAAGATGCCAGATCGAGGTCTGTCTCCCCGTTCTTTTCTGCAAGTCAAATCGCCGTGCGCATATCTTTTAGATCTTTGCTTTCGAAAAATAGACCGCTTACGATTTTGATTGAAGATCCCATCCTCAGGATTTACAGCACACCGGGTAATAAAGAAGAAAAGGAAAGGAAAAGAATCACTTTAGCTTTTCCTTTTGTGATCGATAAAGGAGTGATCAGGAATGGAACGCTGTACTATTGGGGAAAAGAAACACGCATCCAGGCAAACGGAGTGAGCGCAATTTTTACCCAGAACGGTGACGAATTTTCCATAAAGGGCGAAGCCCAAGAGAACTTTATCTCACTTGCCCCCGATAAAAGTCCCATCGAAGGGAAAGTGAGTTTTTTGCTGTTAGGAAGGGGACAGGAGATTACAATACAGAGGCTGAAATTCAGCGGGCCGAGAGGCGTGTTAAATGCTGTGGGAAATCTTATCGATCCATTTAATCCTGAAATACAACTTCAGACCAGCTTCAACCTGCGGGTGGACTTGATGCCTGAAATCTTAGATATTCCGTTTGATTACCTTGGCTGGGCAGAAGGGAAGGGCCGATTTGAAAGGAAAGATGGCCTCGTCACGGCGGTTGCGGAATTTTCAAGCAAAGATCTTCTCCTCAATGGAATTAGAATGGGAAGAGTTGAGGGGAATGTTGATTATAATGGGTCTTCGGGGCATGTGGATCTCAATATCCAAAAAAGAGGCCTTCCACCTGAATATGTGCGAGTAAATTTTAACAAACAGAAGGTTTGGGGAACAGCCAGAAGATTTTTCCTCGATCCGATTATAAGTTTAGTCAAAATTCCCTGGCCGGTATCTTCACCGGGTTGGGGGGATTTTTCTCTTGATAAAGATAAACTCTTGGCTACCGTTGAGTTTAGAGATGAAGAGCTAGGGGGAATTGATTCAAAATTTTCTTTTAGGGGCCAGGTCCAAGTCGAATGGGACAAACAGAAAAAGTTTTCTTTTTTTTCCGAGCGCTTAGATTCAAATTTTTCCCGTGTGAAACTGGATGGCGGTATGATGTTAGACAAGACGATTGATTTTACGATAGACGGTGAAATCAAAGATCTGAGAAAGGCAAGAGAATTTGTTTCCCTTTTGCTCCAGAAAAATTTTGATATTCCCGATATTCGTGGAATAGGACAGTCATCCATTCACATCTTCGGCGGTTTTGGCCGTCCTGAAATTCATGCGGAATTTTCAATGAGTCCGGGAGGTTTTGATAAATTTGATTTTCAATCAGTCGAAGGAGAAGCCGACATCACTGATAATGGCTTTAATGGACAGTTTTTTGTCGTAGATCCCCAAGTGAGGGGTAAAATCGATGTGATCACTCACATGGGGGAAGTCAAGGTGAACGCTGGTTTAGAGAAGGGACTTGTTGAAAACCTCCTTCCTAGGTTTGGGATATTCATTCCTCTGAAAGGAGAAGCTGCGGGAGATTTCGAGTATCGGCAAAAAGGAGAAGAAGTCGAGCTGAAAGGAAATTTTTCGAGTTCAAACTTGGACTTTGCGAGCCAATCTCTCACCAAAGTAAAAGGAAGGCTCGATTGGGATGGGAAAAGCTTCTCCTTTCCTGAGTTGGGGTTTAACTTCTATGGAGGAAAGATCACAGGATCTGCCAGATTGCACTATCCAAGCAATGAGTTTGCAATCGATGTCTCAGGTGTGGGGATAAACATGAGTTCTATCTTTGGACCTGCAGAGGGATTTTTGTCGTTTGGTGCCAGAGGAAAGGGAAGCCTGGACAAGGACTCGGCTTCGGGAGATTTCCAAATAAAGGATTTGGTTTTCGATCCATTCCAGAAAACCGAAGCCCGGGGCAAAATGCAGGTTAGTTTTTTAGATAATAGAATTCAGCTTGAACTGGATGGGAATTTGGAACCAGGTCAGAATAGATTTTTTGTATCCATCGGAATCCCGTTCCAAGATGATAGTATTTCGGGAGACATACGGGGTTCCTTCACAAACTATGACCTGCTTCTTCCCTGGGAAGGAGCGCAGGGGAAGATAAACTACATTGCTGAGATTAGGGGAACCAGGGCAGAGCCCAATGTGAAGGGCGTGATCGATTTCCAGGGAAAGGTGTTTCCGTTCCCTAACTTTGCTCACGCTCTGCGCAACTATTCCGGGCTTGTTTTTTTTGAGAACGGAGAGTTCTCGGTTCGTTCCATTCAAGGAAAATTTGGCGGGGGGGATATCCTGGGATCCGGGCGGTTGAAGTTGGGCAAAGGAGGTGTAGAGGTTATCGATGTCAAAGCCGAGGGGAAAAATTTGCTGCTTTCACCTTTGGAAAGGACAAAAGCCCTGACAGATGGAAGCATTTCGCTGGTCAAGGATGCTAAAAAGTTTGTTTTGAACGGTGAGTTTCTTGTTCACCGGCTTACATGGAGAAGGGAGATCACTGAAAACTTCGCTTTTTCCACGTCCCCTTATTATGAACCACGAGAGGAACCCGGTTTTTTCGACGGTATCACTTTGAACCTCAAAATTAAAGCCGACGATGATGCATGGATGGAAAATTCGCTGGGAAGAATCCGAGGAAGATTTGACCTCAACATTATGGGAAATATCAATTCTCCGATTGTTCTGGGCGATATTGAAGCCTTGGATGGAGAACTCAATTTTCAGGACCGGAAATTCAGGATTTTAAACGGGCGGGTGAGTTTTATCAATCCTCAAACCATAGAACCCTACCTGAGTTTTAAAGGAGAGACATATGTTAAAGATTACAGGGTGACGTTTTCGCTGGATGGCTTATTGGATCATCTCAATCCAGAATTCAGTTCCTCACCCCCTCTCCCCCCGGAAGACGTACTTGCTCTCCTTGCGATGGGAGAGGCCTTCAAGCGGACCTATTCATATGATATGAGCACCCGGCTCAGCACGGCTTCTCTTCTTTCGTTTCAACTATCGGAAGAGGCGAAAAAAAAGGCAGAAGCGCTTTTCCTGGTCGATAGGTTCAGGATTGATCCCTTTGTTATCGGATCTTCTGCGGAAGTCACGGCCCGGTTGACAGTTGGCAAAAATATTTCCAGAAACTTTTTTATCCTGTATTCGACGAATTTGACGACACAGCGTGAGGAAATTATTCGGATGGAATGGCAGTTGACAAGAGATCTGTCCATCGTGGGAACTCGGGATGAACAAGGACGAATCGGATTTGATTTCAAAATCCACAAGAGGTTCTGATTTGAGCAAAAGAGCCAAGACTGCTGCATTATCCTTTACGGGAATTTTTATTTTTTTCCTCTCCTCTCTCCATTTGTGTGCTCAAATGCCGAAAAACATTCCTCTCATTTCTGAAATAAACCTTAAGATCGATGAGATGCCTGCCAGCCCGGAAATGAGGAACCTCATTCCGATGGAAGAAGGGGAAGTTTTTTCTCTAAAAAAAATCACGGAAAGCATAAAACAGATCTACCGATCCGGATTATTTTCCGATGTTCAGGTTCTGCGGGAAGGGACAGAGGATGCGAGACTTACATTTCTTTTGACAAGAAAACTCTTTGTGCGAAAGATAAATTTTGTCGCGTCCCGCGAGATTCCACAAAAAAGGCTTATGGATCATTTAGATGCGTTGAAAGAGGAGGGATCTTACTCGACGGATAACCTGAATAAAGCGGTCGAAGAAATTCGCGAGACTCTGAGGCGGGAGGGATACTTCCACGCGGACATTGAGCCTGCTGTCGAGCGGGATCCTGAAATCCCGCAGGTGGACATTTTGTTCATCATTCACTCCGTCAAAAGATACACCGTAGGCAGAATCGATTTTACCGGGAATCTGATCCTGCCGGCTCAAGAACTGCGCCAGAAAATGCGCACAAGGGAAGGAAAGGAGTTTGTTCCTTCAGAATTAGAGGAAGATCTGGACCAGATCAGAAAAAGCTACCAGGATGTCACCTACCAGCGTGCTGAAGTCCAGGTTGTGGAGCAAAGGTTTGATGAGTCCAAAAAACAGGTCTTCCTTGTTCTGCAAGTCCTGCCGCAAGAAAAAATTGAAATCTCTGTAATCGGAGCGGATGTGCCTCTGAGTCTTCTCAAGCCCATTTGGGAAGCCCAGATATTTGAAGATTGGGGTTTAAGGGAAGGGGATGCCAAAATCATCAACTATTTGAGGAAAAAAGGTTTCATTTTTGCAACCGTTAATTCATCGGTTCAATACGAAGGGGATCTGATGCGGGTGATCCATAGAGTCTCTCCAGGCGAGCGGTATAAAATACAGAAGATGACTTTCAAGGGCATGGAATATTTTACTTCCGACCAGATAAAAGAAAGACTTATGTTGACGCAGACCTTTCCGCTGTTTCAGAAGATGGATGGAGCCAAGCTTTATGAATTGCCGCAGGAAATTGAGCTCTTGTATGAATCGCATGGGTTTGCAGAAACCCATGTGGAATTGACCTTTGACAGGGATGGGAACAAGCTTAAACCTGTCTTGACTATCGAAGAGGGCCCACAGGAGATAATCGGCCAAATTTTGTTCCAAGGAGCATCTCTTTTCCCTGCACAAGTTCTTTTGAAGCAAATTGGAGGAACTCCAGGCGGGCCTTTTTTTAAGCCTGATGTACAGAAAGATATTCAAAGGCTGAAAAGATATTATCTGAACCAAGGAGTCAGAGGAACCGAGATCGTGGCTGCTGTCGAGCGGGTTCAGGAAAATCTTTACTCTGTGCGGTTCGATATCGAGGAAGGACAAAAAATCCGGATTGAGAATATTGTCATTGCCGGTAATGAAGCCACCAAAAAAAAGACAATTTCAAGGGAACTGCTGCTGCATAAGGGAGATTATGCCCGTTTTGATGCGATCCAAGAAACAAAAAGAAAATTGGAGAGACTGGGCATATTTACAGATGTCAAGATCGAAGAGATTCCGATTTCAGCAGATAGGATAAATGTATTGGTGAGCGTCAGGGAAGGGGCAAGAAATTATGCCAGTTTAGGAATCGGCATGGAGACGAAAGGCCAGCCTCAGACTTATGCTGTTTGGGATTATCAATTCAGACCTAGAGGAACGGTAGAGTTCATCCGAAATAACATCTTTGGGACGGCGGCCCAGGCCAGCATTGTCGGACAGTTGAGCTCCAGGGAAACGAGAGCAGTTTTTTCCTGGAAACAGCCTTATTTTTTCGGACTCCCGATGGAAACTTATTTCAATGCCTGGCTGGAAAGAGAAACGCGGACCAGTTTCACGTATGAAGGGCGCGGAATCAGCTTGACTGCCGTAAAACCGGTCTCGAAGACAGAGAATATGGATTTTCTAGCCACGGTGAAGTATGCAAGAAGAATAATCACAGAACTTAATATCGGAACCGAGGTTTCGGATATTGACCGCCTATTTTTCCCCTTTTCCACCACAGCCATCTCCGGCAGCTATATCTGGGAAAACAGGGATGATCCGTTTAATCCTTCAAGAGGATTCTTTTTCAGTTCTGTTCTTGAATGGGCATTTCCGTACTTCGGAACAGAATCGGATTTTTTAAAAACGTTCAGCAAATTCCAAATTTATGCGTCGATTGTTCCGGATCTGACGCTCGGGACAACCGTGCGGCTTGGATTGGCCAAGGGAAGAGTTCCAATTCATGAAAGGTTTTTTGCCGGAGGCAGCAATTCTTTTCGCGGCGTTGGATTTGATGAATTGGGACCCAAGGATCCGGAGTCTGACAAACCGGTAGGAGGGAAAGCTCTGCTTTTGTTTAATTTTGAACTGGCCTTTCCGATTATTCCAGCGTTCAAAAATTTGCACGGGATCCTGTTTTTCGATAAGGGAAATATCTTTGAAAGAAGAAAACAGGTAAGTTTTGCTGAGATGAGGAATGCCATCGGGCTCGGGATCAGATACAAAACCCCCTTGGGCCCGGTCCGTTTTGAACTCGGATGGAATCTGGAGTCTGCCCCTGGAGAAAAAAGTCTGATAGGATTTATAACAATTGGCAATGTCTTTTAACGGGGAAACGGTCAGCAGGCATCCGGTAAAAGCCGGGGTCATTTTCCTATTCTTTCTCAACCTTTTTTTATTGGGTACTGGCCGGGGAGAGGTTGTCGACAGGATCGCTGCCGTTGTCAATGATGAAGTCATCACTCTGACAGATATCAACATCATTGAGACGTTTGGGCTGTTTGATGATCTCAAAAAAACAGAGGAAGAGAATATTCAAAAACTTATTCTAGAACGGTTGATTAGCCAGAAATTGGTCATTCAGCTTGCCAGCGAACGTGTTATGATAGATGAAAAGGAGTTGGAAACGTCTTTGAGTGTTATTATCCAGAAGACGGCACCTGACCTAGCAGAAAAAGCTCTCCTTCAATTTGGCTTGGATTGGGATGACTTAAAATCCTATCTTCGTGAAAAGATACTGTTTCAGAAAATCGTGTCCCAAAGGTTTAATCGCGGAGTCACAGTGAGTATTGAGGAGATTGAAAAATATTATGAACACATTTATGTTCCCTCCCAGAGAGAAAAAAACCTTAACCCCCAGCCAATGATCGAGTTGCTTGATCAAATCGAGGTCTCGTTAAGAAAGGAAAAAGTCGAAGGGCAGATTAAGGAATGGATAAAGAGCTTGAAACGGGAGGCAAACATACAGATAAAAATTTCGTCATTTACGGGATAACATATGGAAAAGATGGCATTTTTGTTTCCGGGGCAGGGATCCCAGGCAGTGGGAATGGGGAAAGTTTTTTATGAGTCATTCTCTTTGGCAAAGAATCTTTTTGAACGGGTGGACGAGACGCTGGGATTTTCTTTGTCACGGCTTTGTTTTGCAGGGCCGGAAGATAAACTCCGCCTAACCCAAAATACCCAGCCTGCCCTTCTTGCCGTCAGTTACATTGCTTACATGCTTCTGGGAAAAAGCCCGGCAATTGCAGCCGGACACAGTCTGGGGGAATATTCAGCGTTGGTTGCGGCCGGATCATTGTCCTTCGAGGATGCTGTTCGCCTTGTTCACAACAGGGGGCGTTACATGCAGGAAGCGGTTCCTGTTGGACGCGGTGCCATGGCAGCCGTTTTGGGAGCAAGTTATGATGAGGTGGAAGAAGCCCTTCACAGAGTCAGTTCGGGAGTTGTGGAGATAGCGAACTGGAACAGCAGAGAACAGATTGTCATCGCCGGCCATGAACAAGCCGTCAAGAGGGCATTGGACATTATCAATCCACGCCGTTCTGTTATGCTCCCAGTGAGCGCTCCGTTCCACTGCCGGCTGATGATCAATGCAGAGAAGAAGCTTGCCCATGACCTGGATGCCGTCCGATTCAAAGATTTGGAGTTTCCGATTGTCAGCAATGTGAGTGCCCGGATTATTCACACAGGTGATGAGGCAAGGGAATCCTTAAAAAAACAGGTCACCCGAGCAGTGCTTTGGTTCAGGTCTATGGAGATTATGGCCGAACAGGGAATCCGGATGTTTGTGGAGCTGGGTTCTGGCAAAGTGCTGTCAGGGCTTATCAAACGCATCGGGCGGGAGTGGGATTCTTCACCGATGGTTTTGAATGTGGATGATGTGGAAAGCCTTGAAAAGGCCAAAAAGGCTATTTTTTTCCCGAGCTAATCATAAAGAATGGCACGCTAAGCTGATCTGACAGTTCGCTGAATTTAGGGAATTAAAGCTGCAACGCTTTCGACAACCAGGGTGGGCTGTCTCTCGATATATGCGAGGTCTTCCTTTTGGGTCTCTCCGCTGAGGACGAGGATAAAGTCGCACCCGACTCTCCTGGCTAATTCCATATCCGTGTAGATGCGGTCTCCGATCATCACGGCCTGTTTTGGTGTGATGCTGTGCTTTTTTAAAATGTGGGAAATCATCTCCGGGTTAGGTTTTCCAAAGATTTTGAGTGGCTTTTTATTTGTTGCTTTCTCAAAGAGGGCGAGCATGGATCCTGCATCTGGGATAAATCCTTCAGGAGTCGGACAGACCAAATCAGGATGAGTGGCGATCAAATCCACACCGTCCTGGATAAAAAGCGCTGCTGTTTTCAATTTTTCGTAGGTGAGTTCTGTATCAAATCCCAAGATGACGTAGCTGGGGGATCGGGACTCGACGTTAAAGCCAGCCAGGATAAACATCTCCTTCATCGACTTTGTTCCAACGACATAGATATCTCTAATCCTATTTGCCGATAAATATTCGATGACACCGTCTGTGGAAAGGATAATGTTTTCTTTACCTGTTGAAATGCCCAGATTGGATAATTTTTTGACATAATCAGCCTTGGAGCGGGAGGAATTGTTGGAGAGAAAGTAGAAAAAAATGCCTTTATCCTTCAGATATTTCAGGAATTCTTCAGCTCCGGGAATCAGAGCATCTCCCATATAGATTGTGCCATCTAGATCTAAAAAAACGACTTGTTTATTCAGAAGCAGATCATCAGCAGATGACATTTCACATTGTCCTTCTGGAAGAGGAAAGAGCATCTTTGACATATTCGATGCTGGATAGAAATGTCACGGTTATGATAATCCAGGAGAGGGCATAAAAACTCCAGCGGCCTATGGGTGCCCAGTAATAGGGTCCGATGAGAGCCAGAAATGCACCGGAGGCCTGGACAAAGGCTTTTAGCTTTCCGCTTTTTTTTGCCGAAACTGTCCTGTTATTTTGTGCCAGGACAATCCTGGAATAGGCCACGGCGATGTCACGCAGCGCCATGATCAGTGGGACAAGGAAAAGCACAAGCCCTCTGGTTGCCAGTGCCCAGTAGACGATAAGACGCGACACGCTGTCGGCAAAAGGATCAAGGGTTGCTCCAGATTCAGAAACCAATCTGAATCGCCGGGCAATTATTCCATCGATAAGATCGGTTAATTCTATAATTGATAAAAGAATCAAGTTGAGAACAAAAGTGAATGTCGTTTTTTGGCCGTATATCAAAACGACCAGAAAAAATACCGCCATAGGGATTCGAATCAGCGTCATAGACTGGAGGAGAACATATCTGTGAGTGCGCTTTTTTGTTCTCTCGTTTTCCTCTAAAGGTTGCATGGTTCGTGTTTCGATTTGATTTTGTCTCTGTTGAATTATACAAAAAAAAATTGAATCGGTCTATCGAATTGAGCAGGGTTGAAAAAAAGAACATCAAAAAGTATAGTTTGTGAGAACAAATGCCAAAAAAAAATTCCACAACGCCGATGATGGGACAGTACCACCGGATTAAAAAGAAACACAAGGATGCGCTGTTATTTTTTCGCCTGGGTGATTTTTACGAGATGTTTTTCGAGGATGCAAAATTGGCTGCTCCCGTATTGGAAATTGCCCTGACTTCCCGCCAAAAGGTTCCGATGTGCGGGGTTCCTTATCATGCCGCACATTCCTATCTGGTTAAACTTCTAAGGAGGGGATTCAAGGTGGCGATATGTGAGCAGGTGGAGGATGCGAAACAGGCCCGTGGTGTGGTCAAAAGGGATGTGGTAAAAGTGTTAACCCCCGGAACGGCAGTTGAACTCGAGCTGGAAGAGGAAAAAGAAAGCACATATATTGCCAGTTTATCCCTGTCTGAAGGAAATTGGGGTTTGGCTCTCATTGATTTGGCTTCTGGCGAGATGAGGACTACGCAGGGCGAGTTGCGGACCATGCTTTCCGATGAGCTGTTTAAAATCTTTCCCAAGGAACTCATTTATCCGGAGAGCCAATCAGATGAGGTCGAAACAATTCTTGTCCAATCGGGAATGAGCTCGGTGGTAAAGAGTCCCGGCGAGGATTGGATTTTTGACTTCACTCAAGCGAAAAATCTTTTGCTCGATCATTTCCGGGTCCAGTCGCTGGAGGGCTTTGGATTGGGGAGCCGGGACCTTGCTGTTGCGGCATCCGGTGCCCTTCTCTTCTACCTGAAGAATCTGAGGAAAGATTCCCTTTCCCTGGTGCACGGGCTTTCCTACATTCAATCCTCGCAACATATGGTTCTGGACGCAGCAACCATCAAAAATCTGGAGCTCACAAAAAATCTAAGAGATGGACGTGTAAAGAATTCTCTTCTCGACATCATAGATTTTACGGTCACTTCCATGGGATGCCGGCTTCTCCGATACTGGCTTCTTCATCCGTTGTTGGAGAGTGTCGAAATCGGACGCCGGCTCGAAACCGTCGATGAGTTCACTTTCCGAACCATAGAACGGCAAGAATTGAGAACAGGGCTCAAGGAAATTTATGACCTGGAAAGGTTGACCGGGAAAATATCGCTGGCTGTCGCTAATGCAAAAGACATGGTTGCACTAAAAAGATCCCTGCTGCCCCTTCCTCAAATTCTGTCTACCATCAAATCTTTCAAATCCTATAAAATGAAAAAAATACAAAAGAATTGGGATAATGCCACAGATATCTCGGAATTGATCGGAGGCGCGGTATTGGACGAGCCATCGTTTCTCCTCACCGAAGGAGGAATCATCAAACAAGGATACAGCCGGGAATTGGATGAGTTGAGAGAAATCAGTCTTTCCGGAAAAACATTCATCACACGGATGGAAACAAAAGAACGGGATCGTACCGGAATTTCCTCCCTGAAAATTCGTTATAATAAGGTCTTTGGGTATTACATAGATGTGACAAAACCCAATTACCATCTGGTCCCTTTGGATTATATCCGGAAGCAGACGCTCGTCAACTCAGAGCGGTTCATCACGCCCGAACTTAAGGAATATGAGGAAAAAGTCCTGAATGCCGAACAAAAAATCAGCGAATTGGAATACAATTTATTCCTAGAGATAAGGGAAAAAATTTCCCGGGAAAAAGAACGGCTTCAAAAAATAGCCTCTTGTATCGCGCTTCTGGATGTGTTTTCTTCCTTGGCAGAATTGGCTTCTCAACGCAGCTACCATCGCCCCATTGTCAACGAGGAGGAAAGGATTAAAATTTTGGACGGGAGACACCCCGTCATTGAAATGACGAATGAGGAACCCTTCATACCCAATGACACATATTTGGACAGGGAAGAAGACCAAATACTTATTGTGACAGGTCCAAACATGGGGGGAAAATCCACATATCTAAGACAGGTTGCCCTGATCTGTATCCTGGCTCAGATGGGATCTTTTGTGCCTGCCGCCGAAGCCGAGATTGGGATGGTGGATCGTATTTTCACGCGGATCGGAGCCATGGATTATTTAAGCGTGGGACACTCGACATTTATGGTGGAAATGCTGGAAACAGCCAATATTCTGAACAACGCAACAGACAACAGCTTGGTTCTTCTCGATGAAATCGGGAGAGGAACGAGCACGTTTGATGGCCTCAGCATTGCCTGGGCCGTAGCTGAGTATCTCCATGAAAATGAAGATATCAGGCCCAAGACCCTGTTTGCCACACACTATCATGAGTTGACTGAACTTGTACTGACTATGGAGAGGATCAAAAACTACCATGTCTCTGTGAAGGAGAGGAAAGAAGATATCATGTTCTTGCGTAAAATCGTCCCTGGGCCTTCGGATCGAAGCTACGGCATTCACGTGGCTCGGCTGGCAGGAATTCCAAAATCTGTGATAAAAAGAGCCAGAGAGATTCTCTTCAACCTGGAGAAACAGGAATTGGATGATGCCGGCCTTCCTAGGATGGCTTCCGGCACCTTCAAAAAGCGGGACAAATCCCAGCTCCTTTTATTCCAGGAAGACCGAGAACGGGAGTTTTTAAAGGAGATGATAGAGGAAATAAGATCATGGGACTTGGATTCTTTTTCCCCTATTGAGGCTTTAAATTTGCTCAGTGACTTGAAAGAAAAAATTAACAGAAAAAATAATTGATTTAACGTTAAAAAGATCAGAATTCTTCCGATTCTTCGTCTGGGCTGTAGTCCTCTTCCATATCATCTTCAGAAAAATTTTCATCGAATCCAACAGCATCATCATAACGAGAATCGCCAACTTCTTCCATGCGTTTTTCGAGAGCAATCTGAAATTCGTTCCTGTCTTCATATCGCCTTAAAAAGTTTGATGCCGTGTCGCTGTAGCATAACTCAAGGAAGTCGTCCTCAATCCTGCAAAAAATAGACATACAGTGACCCGTTTGTAAGTCGCCGACAGTTTCCTCTGCTTCTGCGGCTTTTTTTATCGCATCGAGTGTTAGCCAGCTTGTGACTTCAATTTCTTCCATCGGCTGCTCCCAAGGAAAAAAATATCAATTTCTGCCAAATTGTCAAGAAGAAAATAAAAAAAAATTCAAAAAGAGAAAAAACATGGCATGCCGGAAAATTGAACTTTTTTTCTCTCTGGTATATGATCCTTTTGACAGAACTGCAAAGAGGAAACAAAATGAAAGGGGATCGCCTGACACTAAAATCTCAAGAGGCATTTCAAAAAGCTCAGTCTAAAGCTCAGGAATTAAATCATCAAGAGCTGCAGCCCGAGCATCTCCTTTGGGTTTTTTTAGGGCAGGAAGAGAATGTCATTAATGCCGTTCTGTCCAAAATTGGTGCAAATCCTTTCAGACTCCGGACGGCAGTTGAAAAAGCTCTCGAGGTTCTGCCGAAGGTCAAAGGGATTGGGGATATCTACCTGTCTTCTCAACTGCGTCGAATTATCGACAGGGCCGGAAAGGAGGCAGAGAAGCTCAAGGACGAATACATTTCGACAGAGCATCTTTTTTTGGCTTTCCTGAAAGAACCATCAACGCAAATCCAGCGTATTCTTAGGGAAAACGGTGTCGATGAGGAAAGCATCCTGAAGGCCTTGATGGATATCCGGGGATCGCAGCGTGTCACCGACCCGGAACCTGAGGGCAAGTATCAGGTATTAAAACGGTATGCACGGGATATCACGGCCCTGGCAAGACAGGGGAAACTGGATCCGGTTATCGGGCGGGAAGATGAAATCCGGCGAGTGGTCCAGGTCCTTTCCCGCCGCAGAAAAAATAATCCTGTTTTGATCGGCGAGGCCGGTGTGGGAAAAACGGCCATCGTGGAAGGATTGGCACAGCGCATTGCAGACGGCGATGTTCCCCTATCGCTGAAAAATAAAAAATTGGTATCCCTGGATATCGCTTCTCTAATTGCGGGTGCCAAGTACCGCGGCGAATTCGAGGAACGGCTGAAGGCTGTACTAAAAGAAATCAAAGAAGCCGGGGGAGAAATTATTCTATTTATCGACGAGCTGCACACCATCATTGGCGCAGGAGCATCGGAAGGGGCGGTGGATGCGTCCAACATGCTCAAACCCGCTCTGGCGCGTGGCGAGCTCCGGTGTGTCGGTGCCACAACCCTGAATGAATACAAAAAATATATCGAGCGTGATGCGGCTCTGGAAAGACGGTTCCAACAGGTCTATGTTGGAGAGCCAACGGTGGAAGAGACCATTTCGATATTGCGCGGGCTCAAAGAAAAGTATGAGGTTCATCACGGCGTTGAAATCAAAGATTCGGCGCTTGTGGCAGCGGCCGCTCTTTCCAGCCGATACATCGCCGACCGCTATCTCCCGGATAAAGCTATCGACTTGATCGATGAAGCGGCTTCCCGCATCCGGATCGAAATCGACAGCATGCCTGAAGAGATTGATGAGTTGGAGCGGCGCATCATTCAGTTCGAAATCGAAAAACGAGCCCTAAAAAAAGAAAAGGATAAAAGTGCCAAGGAAAACCTGGATGAGTTGAATAAAAAGCTGGCGGAATTAAAAGAAAAAAGTGGAGTGCTCAAGGTGAACTGGCAGAAAGAAAAAGAACTGATTGACAGGGTGAAGACACTGAAAGAACAAATGGACAGCCTGAAGATTGAAGAACAGAATGCCGAACGAAGGGGGGAATTGGAGAAAGTTGCCGAGATAAGATACGGGAAGTTGACCGCGATGCAAAAGGAAATCGAGAAATATTCCAAACAGTTAGCTGAAATTCAGGACAAAGAAAAGATGCTGAAAGAGGAAGTGGATGAGGAGGATGTGGCGTATGTGGTCTCCAAGTGGACCGGCATCCCTGTTTCAAAGATGCTGGAGGGGGAAGCGGAAAAACTCGTCAGCATGGAAAAAAATCTCAGGAAAAGAGTTATCGGGCAGGACCAGGCCTTACGCACCGTCGCGGACACCATAAGACGCGCAAGAGCCGGCCTGCAGGACGCATCGCGTCCTCTTGGCTCTTTTCTCTTTTTGGGGCCCACTGGTGTGGGAAAGACAGAACTAGCCCGGGCATTGGCCGAGTTTTTATTCGATGACGAAAGAGCTATGGTAAGGCTTGATATGTCGGAATACATGGAGAAACACACGGTCTCCCGCTTGATCGGAGCTCCACCCGGTTATGTCGGCTATGAGGAAGGAGGACAGCTCACTGAAGCGGTCAAGAGGCGGCCGTATTCGATCATCTTGCTCGATGAGATAGAAAAAGCTCATGCTGATGTGTTCAACATCCTGCTTCAGATCCTGGATGACGGGAGGCTGACCGATGGGAAAGGGCGAACGGTCGACTTTAAAAACACCATCGTCATCATGACTTCCAACCTGGGCAGCCAGATCATCAAAGAATTGAGTCAGGATTTTGCTGAGATGGAGAGGGAAATGCGGGTCCTTCTGGACCGGCATTTCCGGCCTGAATTTCTCAACCGCGTGGATGAAATTCTGATTTTTAAGCCCTTATCTAAAGAGACCATCCTCGAGATAGTAAACCTTCAGATTGATGAGTTACAGGATCGAATCAAGGAGCGAAAAATTGCGGTCGAAATCAGTAATAAGGCGCGAAAACTCCTGGCAGAAAAAGGGTATAATCCTGCCTTCGGAGCACGGCCCTTGAAAAGAACTGTGCAGAAATACATTCAGAATCCACTCGCTCTAAAAATATTGGAAGGTCAGTTTAAAGAAGGGGATGTCGTGAATGTCGATGTCGACCAGAACAAAGAATTTGTGTTCTGCAAGAAATAACGGTGGATCCCGCAAAAAAAAGCTCAAAAGAAAAGGAGAATAAATTGAAAGAACAGGTCCAGAAGGCTATCGAAGAATTAAAACCCCATCTGCAGGCTGACGGAGGAGACATAGAGCTTGTGGATGTCACGGAGGATGGGGTTGTAAAAGTCCGCCTACTGGGGGCGTGCATGGGCTGTGCGATGAGACAAATGACGTTAACCCATGGGGTTACGCGCTTCATTAAAAAAAAGGTTCCAGAGATCAAGGAGGTTCAAACTGTAGAGGAAGAATAAAATTGACAAAAGAGAAAAAATGTCGTAAACAGTGCTTATAAAAAGGAGGTAAACATGAAAAAAGGAAAAATGATGCTGGCGGTTGCCGTATCTTGTGTTTTTCTCAGTTCCATGAGCCTTGCGAATGGCTTGAACCTCAACGGACTCGGCGCAAGAGCCGTTGCCATGGGAGGGGCTTTTGTCGGGCTGGCAGATGACTTCACGGCTGTATTTTGGAATCCTGCCGGGATCGCCCAGTTCAACAAGAAATATGTGGGATTTTATGCTACAGATATCATCCCATCGATGAATTACATGTTAGAGGTACCATCCGGCATACCGGGCGTGTCGGTGACTTTGGCGGATGCAGCGAGTGTGAGAAAAAACTATCTCGCCGGCTTAGCAGGCTACTACCAGCCAATCACCGAAAACCTCACTGCCGGATTAGCCGTGTATGCGCCGTCAGGACTAGGCATAGAATGGAAGGGTTCAGATCTTGCCGCCATCTCAGGCCTTACACCTAATCCTAACATCGATTGGATGAGCAAAATCTTCGTGGTCTCGATTTCTCCGGTTCTTGCCCTCAAGCTGAGCGATCAGATCATGGTTGGCGCCACCTTTAATATAAATTACGGCAGTTTTAAAACTGCCCAATATGCTGGATCAGCCGAGACACCGCCTCCGTTTCCACCAATGATGTTTGATCTCGGTCAGCAAACGTTGGAGATGACAGGATGGGGCTATGGCGCCACCTTCGGCGTATTGGTCAAACCCAGCGATATGTTCAGCATAGGGGCAACATTCCGGACTCCCAGCAAAATCTCGTTCAGCGGTGAGACAGAAGTTTCCGGCATCGGCCAGCTCGCTCCCCTTGTCGGTCCCATCGAAACGACAGCCAATGTGGAAACGGATATCACCTGGCCGATGTGGCTGGCCGCAGGAATTGCCTTTAAGCCTTTCGAGAAACT